>NZ_DATKQC010000490.1:0-3271 GCF_035532915.1 Edaphobacter sp. | reverse complement strand
CTGGCAACCAAGTCCTCTTACAAGAAAGACGGCAAGTACATCGAGCACACCGAATGGCACCGCTGCGTTGTCTTCGGCAAGCTCGGAGAGTTCGCCGCCACGCTCAAGAAGGGCGCGCATATCCAGGTCGAGGGCGAGTTGCGCAGCCGCAAGTACGACAGCAAGAAAACCAACTCGGAGCAGACCATCTGGGAGATCCGGGTGAACTCGATTCTGAAGCTCGACCGTGCCGCCAAAGGGGCGGCGGAAGACGAAGACTCCACCGAGGAAGAGGCCGCATAGGCCCCTTCCTCACACCAGCGGAAGCCGGGTGAAAACCCGGCTCTCCTGTTGCTATGACCCGCATGAACGCTGGGAGCTAAACCATGAACCGCATCGCCCAAAGATTCCTCGTCCGTTGCTTTCAACCAGAAGAGACCATCGCGCTTTTCCTACGCAGGGAGAATCCCCACTCCATAGCCCAGCGTGTCGTGCGCTTGGAGACGGCTCTGGAACCGCGCTACCAAGCATGGCTCTACTACGAAAACACGACCGGAGCGAACGTCTATGTCGCTGCCAATCCGATCTGCTCTGGCAGCAGGAAGCGAACGAAGAAGAACATCGCTTCCGTTCGCCACCTCTATTTGGACATCGACACCGATGGCGATGCCCGGCTTGCCGCGCTCCGGGCATCGGATTTAGTACCGCCACCGACTTCGATTCTGTCCACGTCGCTCGGCAAGTACCAGGTCCTTTGGCGCGTCGAGGGTTTCAACTTCGAGCGGCAGGAACAAATGCTCAAGTTGCTCGCTATCGCCTTCGGCGGCGACCCTGCCTGCACGGACTGCAACCGGGTGCTTCGCATCCCCGGCTTCCTGAACCAGAAGTACGATCCCGCCCACCGGGTAACCGTCGAATATCCTGACGATTCCGTCTGGTCTTCCGATGACTTCCGGCTGGAGGATGCGGCCACAGATGCGACGGTTCATGCCCTCACGAGCCATGGGCGGAAGCCGCCGCGCA
Source organism: Edaphobacter sp. (assembly GCF_035532915.1). Taxonomy (GTDB): domain Bacteria; phylum Acidobacteriota; class Terriglobia; order Terriglobales; family Acidobacteriaceae; genus Edaphobacter. The sequence continues at coordinate 2,269 of NZ_DATKQC010000490.1, read as the reverse complement.
AACACAGCAATTCAGAGAGCGATTGGGCATGGGTTTCGAGCCAACTCCGCCAGGGCAAAGACGCCACTAAATTGACTCGGGAGTTGGCCGCTCGCCGTTCCGATAAGCCCAACCCGCTCTACTACGCCCAGCGCACCGTTGATGTCGCTTCCGCTCATCTCTGGCTGCTCGAAGGCATCCGCACCGACGACATAATCACCATGCTCGAATGCCGGCGCCGTTTCGATATTCCCAACGCACTTTGCTCCGCTCGTGCGCGGGAGATTGCCGCCACGGCTGAACGCATGATTGCCCGCAGAAAGACCGCGTAATCCCCACTCTGAAAGGAGTCTCAAATGCCTCTACTTGAAGTCGTCCAAACCCGCCACCTCAGTGCATCGATTCGCCTGACTGATACCACTGCATTGCAGGTCGATCAGTACGCCGCCTTCATCAAGGCCTCCGCAGACGATGTGGTCGAGCAAGCGCTCGCGTATGTCTTCTCGAAAGACCGCGACTTTCAGGAGTTCCTGAAGTCCGCTGAAGCACAGCAGGTCACCCCGACATTGCGCGTTCGTCGCGCACCGGGAACCGACACCGCCGAGCAGCCTCCGAAGAAGCCCGCGAATGGTGCTGCCAACGGCAGCACTTCGGCAGCTTACGCAGCGGGATCAAGGGCATGATCCGCCCTCCAGAGTGGTGGCTGTGCCACAACGGTGCTTCGCACCGGATGTACGTTGACACTCCATCCCTCGCAGGGAGACGTATGGCTACTTTTGTAGCCATATAGAGACTCGTTGAAACGCGGCAGTTTGCCGCACTGCGGTAGCTATATGGCTACCTGCGGAAAGGAGCTTTGAAATGGCTATCGCGCACCAGATTTCGCCATCGGATTCGCTTCATAGGCCTGCCCGCATCAGCCGTCACAGGACAGCAAGCACCAAGCTGACCGAGGCGGAGTATGCCCAAATTGAACGGATTGCAGAAGGCCGCGGCCAATGGCTCAGTGAGTGGGTTCGGGATGTGCTACTGGCCGCCGTTCGGGAACAGCACCGCCCCCAGGCAGTCGCCGCGTTCACCGAGCTTCAGGCAATTCGGCTCCTGCTCGTCAACACCTTGGAGCCGCTGTTGCGTGGAGAAAAGATGACGCCGGAGCAGTTCCGAGAGATGCTCCGGTACGTGAAGACGAACAAGCACAAAGCGGCAAGCGACGCGCTGACAAGCTACATGCAGAAGGGAGTAGACCAGCCATGAACACCACCCCGTGGGGACGAAAAGAGACCATCATCACACCGCCGCGTGCTCCGATTTATACCTACGCCGCCATCACTGTCGCCGTGTTTGTGACGTTGATTTCGGCGTACCTCTGGCCCGTGGTGATGTGGTCGAGGCTGGAGCGATTCTATCTTCCCATCTACATCGAGTCCGGCGTCCGGGGTGTTGTCCAGAAGACCCACAGCTACAAACTCCCGACTGTGATCAATGCCCAACACCGCGCCCGGCCCGCTCTGCCGGAAGATGTGGAACCGGGCCAGACCCCGCAGCCCGATGGCCGCCCTCTGCCCATTCAACTGACTGCCGCTGCACGAGCCGAAGGTCTCCGGACAATTACACGGGGTGAGAACATCGCCTACAGAAACAAGCCGCTCCATGCCTTCCTGCAGAAGTTCGTGTTTGGCGGCAGAAGCGTGGCAAGTCTCTTTGTCTGGCCTGGCCTTCTCGGCTTTCTGTGTCTCCTCGTCCAGCTTCCTTTTGCGATACGCAAAGATATCGAGCGCCTTCGGGAACGTAAGTACGGAAGGCTCCTGAAGGGACCGCGATTGATGTCTCCGAGCGCCTTCAATCGGGCAGTGAAGGGGGACGGAGTGGGATTTCAGACGATCGAATCCCGCCGTCCGATGCGCATTCCGCGCCAGGTCGAAGGCCAGCACATCGAGATCATGGGGGACACTGGTGCAGGCAAAACCCGGCTCATCATGCAGCTCCTCATGCAGATCAAGGAACGCGGCCATTCCGCCATCGTCTACGACCCGGCCTGCGAGTTCGTGCAGCGCTTCTATGATCCAACGCGCGAGGACATCATCCTCAACCCGCTCGACGCACGTTGCCCCTATTGGGGGCCTTCCGAGGAGTTGCGCCGTCGTGCCGAGGCGAAGACCATTGCGGCTTCGCTCTACCAGCCGACGACGGACAAGAAGGGAGAGTTTTTCGTCGAGACTCCACAGAAAATCTTCGCGCATCTTTTGACTTTTGGACCCACTCCGCAAGAACTTGTGGACTGGATGGCGAA
>NZ_DATKQC010000489.1:0-7599 GCF_035532915.1 Edaphobacter sp. | reverse complement strand
TGCTGACAGGAGCGCCGTCGTCGCCAGTCTCTTCGCCGCGCAGCCAATGGTAGAGGCGGTCTCCCCAGACGCTGTCCCATAGCTTGTGCATTCCGTTGCGATCAAGAGCGAGCAACTGCTCCATGGTGCGGATGCCCTTGTCGTTGAGGCGCACTTCGGTCCTTGCGCCGACGCCGGGCAGATCGCGCAGCTCCAGATGAGCGATGGCGCGGGGAAGTTGTGAGGGCAGCAGGCCGATGAGGCCGTCGGGCTTCTGCATATCGCTCGCGATCTTGGCGAGATAGCGATTGGGAGCCATGCCGATGGAGCAGCGCAGCGCTTCGCCTACATTCTTGTAGATCGATTGTTTGATTTCGAGAGCGATCTTTCTCGCTCGCGGCGGCTCCTGCTCGCGCCCCATCAACTCGCAGGACATCTCGTCTATGGATGGCGTGTGCGCGACGGGGCAGACCAGCTCTACCGCCTTGGCAATGCGTGCTGAGTAGTCGGCATAGACTGCGTGATCGCCTTCGATCAGCACAATGTCGGGGCAGATCCGTTTAGCCTCTCCTACCTGGGTGCCGGTCTTGATCTTGAGCGCCTTTGCCTCGTAACTCGCGGCGATGCAGCAGGTCGTGTCCGCCATGGTAGGGACAACGGCCAGCGGTCTACCGCGATACTCCGGGTGCAACTGCTGTTCGACCGACGCGAAGAAGCTGTTCAGATCGACGTGGAGGAAACCGAAGCGGTCGGGTTGGGGGGAGAAGGCCATCGGCGAATTCACCTCATTATATTCGCTATATCTTCGCTCTGTATCGCTCTTGCCACGACTTGAAAATCTGTTGCCGGATGGTCCGCCAGAGCTACTCATCGAGTCGAGCGCTGCTAGAATCGCTCTTCTATGGGCCTTCCCGATCAGTCTGTCGAATCTGCTGCTAAACCTACGCTGCACCAGACCAAGCTTGCTGAACTTGCTGTGCGCCACGCCATCGCCGAAGAGGGCGGAGGGCCGGAGCGGCGCGAGCGGGAGCGCAAGGCGGGAAAACTCTCTGCACGCGAGCGGGTGGAGTTTCTTTTGGACGAAGGCACGTTTGAAGAGACCGACAAGTTTGTCACTCACCGTGCGACCGATTTTGGCATGGACGCGCAACGCGTTCCCGGCGATGGCTTTATCACCGGCTATGGACGGGTGCAGGGGCGCGTGGTGTTCGTCTTCGCGCAGGACTTCACCGTCTTTGGCGGGTCGCTGTCGGAGGCGAATGCGGCCAAGATCGTGAAGATTATGGATATGGCGATGAAGGTAGGCGCGCCGATTATAGGGTTGAACGACTCGGGCGGCGCTCGCATCCAGGAGGGCGTCGTCTCGCTGGCGGGCTACACGGACATCTTTCTGCGCAACACGCTGGCGAGCGGCGTGGTGCCGCAGATCTCGGCCATCCTTGGGCCGTGCGCAGGGGGAGCGGTGTATTCCCCGGCGATCACGGATTTCACTTTAATGACGGAGAAGACGAGCTACATGTTTGTCACCGGGCCGGACGTCATCAAGACCGTAACGCATGAGGACGTGACCAAGGATGCGCTGGGCGGGGCAGTGACGCACAATGAGATCTCCGGCGTGGCGCACTTTATGGCGCACGACGATCAGGAGTGCCTCGCGATGGTGCGCGAGCTGCTCGGTTTTCTGCCGTCGAATAATCTCGACGATCCTCCACGCAAAGCCACGCAGGACGATCCTGCGCGTGCCGATGCTACGCTCGACAGCATCGTTCCGGAAGAGAGCAATCAGCCCTACGACATGGTCGATGTCATCTCGCGTGTGGTCGATGATGGATATTTTTTTCAGGTGCAGGAGCACTTTGCGCGGAATATCGTCGTCGGTTTTGCACGGATGGCGGGACGGCCGGTAGGCATTGTCGCCAATCAGCCTGCGTTTCTTGCCGGTGTGCTCGACATCAACGCCAGCGTGAAGGGAGCGCGGTTTGTGCGGTTCTGCGATGCCTTCAACATTCCGCTGATTACGTTTGAAGATGTACCGGGCTTCATGCCGGGAATTCAGCAGGAGCACGGCGGCATCATTCGCCATGGCGCGAAGCTGCTCTACGCCTTTGCCGAGGCGACGGTGCCGAAGCTGACTGTGATCACACGCAAGGCTTATGGCGGAGCGTATTGCGTGATGAGCTCGAAGCATCTGCGCACCGATCTGAATCTTGCGTGGCCGACGGCGGAGATTGCGGTGATGGGGCCGGAGGGCGCGGTGAATATCGTCTACAAGCGCGAACTGGACGCTACACTGCGCCGTGCTGAGGCCATCATGCCCCAGGGCGTCTCCTTTAGCGAGGAGCAGAAGCTGGAAGTCCTTGCCGAGGCGCGCAAAGAGAAGGTTGAGGAGTTCCGCGAGCGGTTTGCCAATCCTTATGTCGCGGCGGAGCGCGGATATATCGACGCCGTCATTCGTCCCAGCGAGACGCGACGGCGGCTGAACTCCGCGCTCGACATGCTGGCGACGAAGCGCGATAAAAATCCCGCCAAAAAACACGGGAACATACCGCTGTGAAGCCGGTCAGCACGGCGAATGCCGAGCACTATCTCTGGGGCGAGCGCTGCGACGGCTGGTATCTCGTTCGCACGGCTGAGCTGAATATCATCGAAGAAAAAATGCCGTCGGGCACCTGCGAGACGCGCCATTCTCACCTTCGTGCACGCCAGTTTTTTTATGTGCTTGAAGGAGAGCTGACGTTAGAGGTCGAACGCGAAGAGTTTGTGCTGCGGGTGAGCGAGGGTATTGAAGTTGCTCCCGGCAAGCTGCACCAGGTGTTGAACCGAAGCGCGGAGAGCACGCGCTTCCTGGTGACGAGCCAGCCCCCGAGCTATGGGGATCGCGTAGAGCAGGTCAGTTAGACATGCTCCATCTCTCGCGTCAAGGATGAGTGATGAAAGAAAAACGTCGATGCTTCCGGCAGCGCTTTTCGATCAATCAACCTTCAGGTTGAAGTGGAAGGAATTTCTGCTCTCGAAGGAGCTGATGTTCTTGGTTTTGCTCTTCTTGCCATTGCTCTCGGCCCACAACTCGTAGTCGGTGTTTTGCGAGAGCTGGCCGAAGCGATAGGTGCCATCCGCAGCTGTAATCTTGCTCATCACCGAGAGTGTGTGATCGTCCTTGAGATAGACGACCGCTCCCTTGAGTGGGGCGTCCGACTTGTCGACGACCTTGCCGTCGATGGTGCGCTGCACCGGACCACGGCTCTGCGCTACGGAAATTTGCGGCGCAACCAGGAGGCATGACGCAGCCAGGCAAGTGGCCAGGGCCACCTTGCCGGCAAAGGAACGGAGCGAAAGACGGGTACGCTTCATAGGCTTAAGTATACGGCTTATCCTTTGATGGAACTGCCGTTACTCATCTTCCTCTTCACTGACCGGCGTGGCATCTTCGTCGTCGTATCCAGAGACGTCGACGGGAGCAAGCTCCAGCGGGTCGACAGACACAATCTCGAGATCAAGGCCGCATTCGTCGCACTGCAGCGTCTCGCCTTCTTCTACCTCATCGGTATCGATGACAATCGGGTTATCGCATTCGGGACATACAACAGCCATGATCGGAGCCTCCAGGGGTTTGGGTCCGCTGCCCGCCTATAGGATGTAGGAACGGTGTTCGCAGACGCATCAATCTATCTATTTAGCGGTGATCCGGCACGTTCGTCAAGCACGTGTTTTTGACAGCGTTTCGGATTGCCCATTTGACCGCCAATCGCACAGGTTTCAATTGCGGAAAGCCTTCTGCAATCGGTTAGACGATGGAAACGCTCGACCGGTATTCGTGGTGAAATAGAGGAGGATAGAACATGCCCCGTTCCGGCCCCACCTCGTTAGCGCTACCGCCCTTCGCAGGAGCGACGCGCCGCCTTATCTTCGCCAACCTCATTGCGTTCTTCGGCTTCGCATTATTGGGATGGGTGGCTCCGCGACCGATTGGCCTGTTGCTGGGGCATCTTGCTCTTGTCCCGGCTGCTGTCTTTCGCGGCGAGGTATGGCAACTGCTCACCTATGGCTTCTTGCCGATGGGGATTCTGGGCACGCTGTTTGCCATGCTGACGCTGTGGTTTATCGGCGCATATCTTGAAGACCTGCGCGGCTCGCGCTGGCTGATGGAGCTTTATCTCTTTTCTACCGCTGCCGGGGCGTTACTGGCGTCGCTGCTGACGCTGGTGCACCTCGTCGGGCTTCGGCCGGACTTGATCGCGCTGGGCGCCTGGTCGCCGATCTTCGCGCTGATGGTGGCCTTCTCGGTCATCGCAGGCGATCAGGAGATTCTGTTCTTCTTCTTTGTCCGCATGAAGGCGAAGTACCTGGTGTGGATTTATATCGTTCTCTGCGTCGCCATCCTGCTCAAAGGCGACGACCGCTTCGGCGCGCTCACCGAGCTTTCGGGCGCGTTGATGGGGTATGTCTACACAAAATTTGCACCGCGGCGGGGAATGGCGCTTGGCTTGAGCGAGCGCTACTTCGGTGTGAGGAACGACTACTACCGCTGGAAGCGCCGCCGCGCCGCGAAGAAGTTCCAGGTCTACATGCGCAAGCAGAACCGCGAGGTCCACTTCGACAAAGACGGCCGCTATGTCGATCCCGACGAGCTGCGAAAAGATCCCAACGATAAGCGCTGGATGAATTAGTTCCTGCAGAAGGAAGAGAGGCCACCCGCAAGGGTGTGGCCTCTTTTTGTTTCGGCAGGTGTACTAAGTGCGTGTAACTGTACGAAGGTGCAGATCGCGCATCTGCTGGTCGCTCACCGGGGTTGGCGCATCGACCATCAGGTCAATCGCCTTTGCCGTCTTGGGGAAGGCAATGACCTCGCGCAGGCTGCTCGCCCCGGCAAGAATCATCACGATGCGGTCGAGACCCAGCGCGATGCCGCCGTGCGGAGGCGTGCCGTACTCCAGCGCATCAAGAAAAAATCCGAATCGCTCTTTGGCTTCTGCGTCGGACATGCCCAGCGAGCGGAAGATCTCCGCCTGCACGTCCTGCCGATGGATACGGATCGAACCCGAGCCAAGCTCCGTGCCATTCAGCACGATGTCGTAAGCCAGTGCGCGCACAGCGCCCTTGTCGTTGGTCAATCGCCCGGCCTTGATGTCTTCCTCGTGCGGAGACGTGAAAGGATGGTGCGCTGCGTTCCACACCTTCGCCTCCTCGTCCCACTCGTACATCGGAAAGTCCGTGACCCACGCAAACTTGTAATCAGCTTCAGTCCCGGTCTTCACAAAACGGCCATGCTTATCGGCGAACTTCTGCGCCAGTTGCAGACGCAGCGCACCGACGCGCTTGTAGATCCACTGCGGATCGTGGTTCCACTTCGCCGGTGTTCCCAGCTTCGGTGTCACCACAACGAGCAGATCGTCAGGCGCTGCGGCCAGCTTGGATTCAATCGCCGCAGCCAACGGAGCGAAGGTCGCGTTCGTCTTCAACCGCACAACATCCAGTAGGTCGAGCCCGCTATCGCCAAAGCCTCCGCGAACCTCTTCGAGCAGCCCTTTGCGTGCCGTCCCACTCAACGCGCCGACGCCGGGGATCACAAATCCAAGCACCGGCAGGTTCTGCTCGATCTTCAGCGTCTCGCGCAGCTCCGGCGTCAGCTCCTCGCTCAGCGAGACCATTGCAGGAAGCCGCATGTCCGGCTTGTCGATGCCGTAGTTCTTGATCGCCTCGTCGTAGGTCATCTGCACAAACGGAGTCGTCAGCGCGATGCCCGCGGCCTTGAACGCAGCCGTCAGAAATCCTTCGACCACGTGGAAGATCGTCGCCTGCTGCGGAAACGTCATCTCCAGGTCGATCTGCGTGAACTCCGGCTGACGGTCTGCGCGCAAATCTTCATCGCGGAAGCATCGCGCGATCTGAAAGTATTTGTCGAAGCCCGAGATCATCAGGATCTGCTTGAAGATCTGCGGCGACTGCGGCAGCGCATAGAAGCTGCCTGCATGAACGCGGCTGGGAACGAGATAATCGCGCGCACCCTCCGGGGTCGAGCGCGTCATGAACGGCGTCTCGATCTCGAGAAATCCCTCGTCGGAGAGATAGTTGCGAACCGCCCGCGCCACATCGTGCCGCATCTTGAAGTTCTTCTGCATCTCCACCCGGCGCAGGTCGAGATAGCGATACTTCAGCCGCACCTCTTCGTTCGCAATCGCATCTTCCGCAGGAGAGAATGGAGGCGTCTTCGCCTCGTTCAGCAGTAGCAGCTCGTGCGCAACGACTTCAATGCCGCCGGTCGCCATGTTCGGATTCTCGAGGCCAGCCTCACGCCTCCGCACCTTGCCCTTTACCGCGACGACGTACTCCGACCGCGCCGCCTCTGCCTTGGCATGGGCCTCGCCCGAGACCTCTTTGTCCAGAACCACCTGCGTGATGCCGGTACGGTCACGCACATCGAGAAAGATCAGGTTGCCGTGGTCGCGCCGACGGTTCACCCATCCCATCAGGACGACGTCCTGGCCATCCTGCTCTACACGAAGCTCTCCGCACTTGTGCGTGCGCTGCAAATTCCCTAGAAAATCAAGCACTGTAGTTCCCTTGCTAGTGATATCGGCGGCGGAACTCAGCTCACCGGATTTTTGTTATCTGCTCATTAAATCTGCCGCAATTTACCGGCGCAACACCTCAGCCAGCTCACTGCGCGGAACCTTCGTCTGCTCGCCAGCCGCAAAGTCCTTCACTGTCAGAATACCGGACGCGACTTCATCCTCGCCGAGAATGACCATTCGCCGCGCCAGTTTGTCGGCTGTCTCGAAGGACTTCTTGAGGCGAAACGTGCCCTCGCCGACCTCGACCGAAAGCCCCGCTCGCCGCAACTCCTGCGCCAGCCGCAGCGCCTCTGCGTTCCGCTCCACGCCCATCGGAGCGATAAATATGTCGAGCTTTTTCTCTGCAGCTGCCTCAGCCTGGGCCTGCAGCGTCAAAATCAGCCGGTCTTCGCCGATGGCAAACCCAATCCCCGGAGCCTTCGGCCCGCCCAGCATCTCGCTCAGGCCGTCATACCGCCCGCCGCCCAGCAGGGCATTTTGCGTGCCCAACCCGCTGCCATCAGGCACAGTGAACTCAAAGGTCGTGCGCGTGTAGTAGTCCAGCCCACGCACCAGCCTCGGCTCGACGGTGTACGCCACGCCACAGGCATCGAGCGCCGCCTTTACCTGCTCGAAGTGCTCCCGCGAAGCGTCATCGAGATAATCGGCGATCTTGGGCAGCGCGTTGATGATCTCCTGATCGTTCGGGTCCTTCGAGTCCAGCACGCGCAGCGGATTGGTCTCCGCACGCCGCTGATTGTCCTCGCACATCAGGTGCTTCACCGGCGCCAGCGCTTCACGCAGCGCGGCAACGTATCGCGGCCTGTCCGTCGCCGAACCCACAGAATTCAAAGCCAGCCGCCAGCCTTTGACACCTAATTCATCAAGAAAAGTAGCCAGCATCTCCAGCACCTCGGCATCGCGCAGGGCGCTGTCGGAGCCAGACCACGCCGGTCCCAGTACCTCCGCGCCGATCTGCCAGAACTGCCGGTATCGTCCCCGCTGCGGGCGCTCGCGACGAAACTGCGGTCCTATATAGAAGAGCTTCTGCAGCATCCCGGTATCGGCC
>NZ_DATKQC010000488.1:0-23049 GCF_035532915.1 Edaphobacter sp. | reverse complement strand
GTGGACCATCTCATTAGTCGGCATCTCATCAGGAAGCGAATTCTTTCGGATAAGCGCGTTTAGCAGGGAGCTGCGGTTTAATCCGTCGCAATCACGATTGGCTTTTGCTTTTCGTTCAGGCCGATGCGCGCCATGGGGGTGAGGTGGTCGTGGGTGAACAGAACCAGCCATTTCTCCGGAATTGCGCGCTCGTAGAAACGCTTGCGCTGCACGATGGTCTCCAGCGGATCGAGATCGTACCCCATCACCCAGGTGGAATCGAGGTGGGCGCTGGTGGGAATGAGGTCGGAGATGTAGCAGGCGTGCTGGCCTGCCGATTCGATGTGAACCGCCATCAGTTGGGCGGTGTGACCGGGAAATAGCTCGACGCGGATGCCGGGGCAGATGTCTGCCGCGTGGCCTTCGATCAAGGTCATCTGGCCTGACTCGATCAGCGGATCGTAGTTCGGCGAAAGATAGCTGACGCGGTCGCGCTCCAGTTGCAGATGGCCGTGCTCGACCTCGCCGCGGTGCGCGAAGTAGCGGGCATTGGGAAAGGTTGGAGTCACGGAGCCATCCGGCTGCAAGGTGGTGTTCCAGCCGCAGTGGTCGAAGTGAAGGTGAGTGTTGATGACGAAGTCCACCTCTTCGACGGCGATGCCGGCAGCGGCGAGCGATGTGGGCAGAAGCTCCTGGTTCTCGAAGATCTCCCGCAGCTTGGGCGGCTGCTTGTTACCGATGCCGGTCTCGATCAGCACCGTGTGTTTTCCAGTACGGACGACCACCGTATTCAGGCCAAGCAGGATGCGGTTCAGTTCATCAGCGGGGGCACGCTTCTGCCAGAGCGTCTTGGGTACGACACCGAACATGGCTCCGCCGTCCAGTTTGTAGGTTCCATCGGTGCAGACCGTCAACTCGAAGTCGCCAACCTGCGTTCGCGCGCGCACCAGATCTGAATCAGTGATGGGCATACCTGTCCTCCCACTCCATCGTAACGGGAGGACAGCGGCCGAGGTCAGGCGTGCGGAATTGCGGTGAGCGAATCCGCGTTGATGGCCGCTCCCTCGGAGGCTGCTGCTACCAGATCGGCCGCACTCGCAGCATGAGGCTGCTTGTGCTGGAAGCATTGGCGGCAGAGCACGGGGCGCCCCTGGGTTGGCTTGAAAGGCACGGTGGTCTCAACGCCGCACTCCGAGCACTTGGTGCGGGTCTCGGTCCGCGAGAGTACGGTAGCAGATGGACTTGCTCCCGCACGCAGCGCCGAGCCGGCCCGTTTGAACTTGCAGGGCTTGCAGCGCTTGGGATCGTTCTTAAATTGCTTGTCGAAGAAGAAGAGTTGTTCGCCGGCGGTGAAGATAAACTCACCACCACAGTCTGCGCAGGTTAAAAGCCTATCCACAAATTCCATAGCCGCTTCTCCCGTCTTGCGGAAAAAGGATGAATACCCGGGGACACTGGACATCGTGAGGCCAACGGGCGCTCAACCTTGTTCGTGATCATTCCTTGCAGGATGTATAAGGGGCCCGTTAATGCGTGCTTCTCGGATGAAGGGAAACATTCCGGTCACGGTGAGCCGCTGCGCATGCTCTCTCTGCCGGGTAATACCAGCGTTATGGCGGGAGTCCATCTGCTGGCTGTTTCAAGTAGCCGTCCCTGGCGTAAGAGCCGGGACGGCCTGACTTGGTTAGGGAGCGATTAGTCCTGCTCCTTGCGGACCTTCTTGCGATTGCGCTTGCGCGCGAGCGCTTCTTTCACGCGCTTCTTTTCACCTGGTTTCAGATAAAAGGAGTGACGCTTGACTTCCTTGATAATGTCTTCGGTCTGCACCTTGCGCTTAAAGCGGCGCAGAGCATTTTCAAGGGGTTCGCCTTCTTGTACTCGAACCTCTGCCAAGAAAAATACACCTCCAAACGGTCCCAAATTGGGAAATATATATCCCGAATGGGATACATATATACCAGAATACCCTACTTTGGGAAGTTTATTTATAGGGTTAACGCACAATATTGACAAGGTTTCGTGATCGGCGACGCACCGTAGAATGGTGGGTGAGGTGAGAGGAATGGCTCGCGAGATTGAATGGACGGATTTCGAAGAGATCGGGATCCAGTTGCAGGAGAAGTTTCCGGAGATGGACCCCTACACTGTCCGGTTTACCGATTTGCACAGCTATGTGACCCAGCTGCCCGGGTTTACGGGCGATCCCGCAAAGTCGAACGAGGGCATTCTCGAAGCGATTCAGAAGGCCTGGCATGAGGAGTATGAGGACGCGAAATAGATCGCTGTGGGATGCTTTTGGTAAGTAGATAGAATAAAAGAGATGACTCCGACTGCTGAGCTGGTGCAGATTGATTTGTCGCCGCGGAAGCCGGCACCCAAGCCCGCGTGGCTGAAGGCCAAGGCTCCGATGGGCGAGACCTTCCACGCGCTGAAGAAGATGGCGCGCGAACTGAACCTGAATACGGTCTGCGAGAGCGCGCATTGCCCGAACATCGGCGAGTGCTGGAACCAGAAGGCTGCGACCTTCATGATGCTGGGGAACCTGTGCACGCGGCGCTGCGGATTTTGTGCGGTGCCCAAGGGCAGACCGGAGCCGATTGACTTCGACGAGCCGCGGCGGGTCGCCTATGCGGTGGCGCAGTTGGGCCTTGCCCATGCCGTGGTTACCAGCGTCAACCGCGATGACGATAACATCGGCGCGGCGCGTTCCTTCGTAAAGGTGATCGAAGAGATCCGGTTGCAGGCTCCGGGATGCCGGGTTGAAGTGCTGACCCCTGACTTTCAGGGTGTCGAAGAGGCTCTGCGGCTGGTGGTCGCGGCCAGGCCGGAGATTTTGAACCACAATATCGAAACAGTTCCGCGCCTGTATCGCGTGGCCAAGAGCGGCGGACGGTATGAGCGGTCGCTGGGCTTTCTGGAGAAGGCCAAGGCAATTGCGGCGGAGACGGGCGAGACGATTGTGACCAAGACCGGCATCATTGTCGGCATGGGCGAAGAGATGCACGAGCTGTTGGCGGTCTTCCGCGATCTGGCCGATCGCAAAGTGGACATTTTGACGATTGGGCAGTATCTGCGGCCATCGCGCGATCATTTGGTCATGACGCGGTACTACACGCCTGAGGAGTTCGCGTTTCTGAAACATGAGGCGCTGGGCATGGGCTTTCGGCACGTGGAGAGCGGGCCTCTGGTGCGCTCTAGCTATCACGCGCATGAGCAGGCGTTGAGCACCGGGCTGGCTTAGGCGCTCCAGAATTTCTGGTACAGCTCCTGATTCGACGGTGAACAGATCGGCTGCGTGATGATCTGCAGGCGCGGTCGTTCCGCTTTTCAAAACGCTGTATATCTATCCCTATGACGATCCCCGTCGAAGTTCCGTGCAGCCGATCCTTCGGCCAAACTGGTTCTCAGAGATCCGAGACGCGCAACGGACAGTGGATATTGGCTGCGACGATTCTTGCCTCAAGCATGGCATTCATTGACGGGACCGTCGTCAACGTCGCGCTTCCTGCGTTGCAGGCTGCTTTGAACGCAAGTGTGACGGATGTGCAATGGGTGGTAGAGGCATACGCTCTGCTGCTCGCGTCTTTGCTGCTGTTGGGAGGATCGCTGGGCGATCTTTATGGACGCCGCAGAATCTTCCTTCTCGGCGTATCTCTCTTCGCGATCGCGTCGGGGTGGTGCGGAATTGCCTCGTCCATCAGCATGTTGATTGTTGCCCGGGGTATTCAGGGAATTGGCGCGGCTCTGCTGGTTCCGGGTAGTCTAGCCCTGATCAGTGCATCGTTTTCAGAGAGAGATCGTGGCCGTGCCATTGGAACCTGGTCTGGCTTCACGGCGATCACAGCGGCGATTGGCCCTGTCCTTGGCGGCTGGCTGGTGGAGAACGTCTCGTGGCGGTGTGTCTTCTTTATCAATCTTCCTTTGGCTGCGGCAGTGATCGGGCTTACCTTGTGGCGCGTTCCAGAGAGCCGGAATGAATCCGCGAAGCGTGAACTGGATTGGAAGGGAGCGACGTTAGCGACCATCAGCCTTGGAGCAATCACCTTCGCTCTCATCGAGGCTTCCAAAGGCGGGTACGTGGTGTGGGGCTGCGGGTTGGTCGGCATCGGGGCGTTGATCGGCTTTTTTTTAGTGGAAGCCCACTCGCCTGCGCCGATGATCTCTCTGCGGCTCTTTCGTTCGAGAGACTTCAGCGGTGCGAACCTGCTTACCTTCCTGCTCTATGCTCCTCTCAGCGGTATCTTGTTCTTCCTTCCGCTGGACCTGATTCAGGTTCAGCACTACTCTGCGACTGAGGCTGGTGCGGCGCTGCTGCCACTGATTCTGTTGATCTTTATTCTTTCTCGCTGGTCGGGAGGCCTGGTCTCTCGATACGGCGCCAGAATGCCTCTTACCATTGGATCGATTGTGGCAGCGGCGGGCTTTGCCCTCTTTCTGAGACCGGGGACTGGAGGCACTTATTGGACTACCTTCTTTCCTGCCGTGATCGTTCTGGGGATCGGGATGTCGATCATCGTTGCCCCTCTTACAACAGCTGTGATGGAGGCGGTTTCAACGGCTGAGGCGGGTGTGGCGTCGGGAATTAATAACGCGATCTCGAGGATCGCGGGCTTGCTTGCCATCGCGCTGTTCGGCGTCGTCTTGTCGGCTGGTTTCAACGCTTCTCTCTCGCGCAGTCTCTCGCAGATACCGCTGTCCGCCGCTGCGCGTCAGGGCATCGATCAGCAACGCTCCAAGCTCGCGGGGGCAAGCAACGGCAACCCGGCTGTCAAGCGATCGATCGATCTCGCCTTTGTTGCCGGGTATCGTGAGGTGATTTGGATCTCAGTGTGCATGGCTCTCCTTGGCTCGGTGATCGCGTATCGGATGATTGGATTTGAAAGCCCACCCGAGGCATCGGATTCGACACTTTTGCATAAGGCGCCCTGACGTTGTGTTCAGGGTCTGAGAAGCTCGCCAGGCCGATCATCGTCGCGATGACGCCGTGGAGAGATTGGAAGCTGCCCGTTCTGTCTCCGAACTGCGGTCGGGGTTGCAAAGATTTGCTTTGAATTTTCCCAATTTGCCACTCCCTCGTTTGAGTGGTCCCTGTTGCCATTGGTTTTGTCTTGATCTGAGCGTCTCGTCGTCGTATAACTTTCGCACGCATTCAATCTGGATTTTGAGCTTTAAACTACCTTTGCCGGTGAAAGATTGGCGTGCAAGAGGCCTGATGACACACGATGCAAGACCGTCTCCATGGGTCTGCCGCTATAGCTTTGCGATTGCTGTCCTGATTCTTCTCTCTGCCGTACCACTCTGCTTTGCCAAGCAGGACAGCGTTCCGGACTGGGTCCGCGATGCTGCCGCGCAAAAGCTGCCGGATTACCCTGCCGAGACCAACGCTGTCGTCCTTCTCGACGACACCACGTACAGCGTCGCGGCCAATGGCCAGGCCACGGAGCACTATCGCCGTGTGGTGAAGATTCTGCGGCCGCAAGGGCGGGACGACGCTACGGTCGCTGTGCCATTCGATAAGGACACGAAGATTCTTTCGCTCCACGTCTGGAGCATTGGGCCGGACGGCCACCAATATGCCATGAAGGACAATGAGTTCGTCCAATACGGCTATCCGGGGCAAGGAAATTTTTTTGAGGACGACAAGGTCAAGGTTGCTAACGCTCCGGGGCGCGATCCCGGAGGTGTTGTCGCCTATGAGTATGAGCAGCGCATCCGTCCCCTGCTGACGGAAAAGACCTGGTTCTTCCAGAGCGATCTGCCCAGCCTCAGCCAGACCTTCACGCTCGAACTGCCGCTGGGTTATACCTTTGGCACGGTCTGGGCCCATCACGACTCGATGAAGGCGGCTGATCTTGAAAGCCAGCGCTGGCGATGGGAGATGAAAGACGTTCCTGCCATTGATCTCAACCATGTTCTTTATCGCCCAGCCGAGCTGTCGCTTGCCGGGCGCATGACGATGCACTACTCCGGCGCGGGGATTCCAGTTTCGACGAACGGAACCTGGCAGAGTATTGGCGAGTGGTACCAGGGGCTTGCGAAGGACCGGCTGGTGGCCACTCCCGAGATTGCAGCAAAGGCGAGCGAGTTGACCGCGGGCAAGACGGATTTCTACGACAAGGCGGAGGCCATCGGGGAGTTTTTGCAGGACCAGGTCCGGTACTTTGTCATCGAGATGGGTATCGGCGGCTATCAGCCTCACTTTGCAGGCGACATCTTTCACAATCGCTACGGCGATTGCAAAGACAAGGCCACGCTGCTCTCTGCCATGCTTTCGAGCGTGGGCATCCACTCCGCGTTGATGATGGTCGATACCAGTCGCGGCGTGGTTGATCCGGATGCGCCGTCGATCGTCGGCGATCATATGATCGCGGCCATCGAGATACCTAAAGGCTATAGCTCGCCGAAGCTGCACAGCGTCATCACAGCGAAGAACGGCCGGCAGTATCTCATCTTCGATCCCACCTGGGACAAGACTCCTTTTGGACAGCTTGAGCATGGGCTTCAGGGGGGCTATGGGCTTTTGCTGGAGGGCGATCAGAGTCAGATTGTGGCGCTTCCGGTTCTGTCGCCGGAGCTCAATACGATTCATCGAACGGCGCAATTTCAGCTTCAGCTGGACGGCTCTCTCAAAGGGACCGTTACCGAAAAACGGTACGGCGATATCTCCGAAAATCGCCGTCGGCTCTACCTTATGGGAGATGCGAAAGAGCAGAGCGACTTTCTCGACAATATGCTCAGCAACGACTTCACCACCTTCACCGTCTCCGGCTTCAAGGTGCAGAATGCAGCTTCTCTCAGCAAGGACCTCACCACCTCGTACTCGCTGAATGCCGACCACTTTGCGAAGATCATGGGCCCGCTGCTGATGGTGCGCCCGCGGGTGCTTGGCAGCGACTCACTGGAAACAGATCACAAAACGCGTAAGGTTCCTATCAATTTGCGGCAGACGCTGCAGGCGACGGACGACTTCAGCATTGAGCTGCCTGCGGGTTACACCGTCGATGAGACGCCCGATCCGGTCAAAGTCGATCTTGGCTTTGCCGCTTACCAAAGCTCCGTAGAAGTTAAAGGCGATACGCTTCACTACACTCGTACCTACACGGTTCGCAAGGTCACTCTTTCATCCGATCGATACAGCGATCTTCAGAAGCTCGCCGGGGTCATCGAGGCGGATGAGCAGAGCCGCGCTGTACTCAAGAAGCGTTAGTTTTATCGATATTTTTTATTAGCATCTCCAAGGGAAGAAGGAAAGATCCAAAATGAAATCCATGTCACGCTGTCGTTCTCTCTGCACCGTATTTTTCTCCGCCCTGCTCATTCTGTCTTCGCCGCTTGCGCGTGCGGAGAAGTGGATGACGCCGACGCCGGAAGAGCTTTCGATGACCTCGCAACCTGAGGTTCCGGGCGCTGCCGCCGTCTATCTCTACCGCGAAGAGATTACGGAAGACCAGCTGCATATGATGCACGTCTATGAACGCCTCAAGGTGCTCACCGAAAGCGGCAAGAAGTATGCCAACGTGGAGTTGGGATACTCTTCGAGCTTTGACAATGGAAGCATTTCCATCGGCGAGATCGAAGGACGGACCATCCATCCCGACGGCACCATCATTCCTTTTACTGGCAAGCCCTATCAGAAGCTCATCGAGAAGACGCGCGGCGCGAAGTATATGGCCAAGGTCTTTACGCTGCCGGATGTCGAAGTCGGCAGCATCATCGAGTACCGCTATGACCAGCGGTTAGACGACAACCACTTTATGGCGCCGAGTTGGTATATCCAGTCCGATCTCTACACCCGGAAGGTCCACTATCTCTGGAGGCCGACCAGTGAACCCCTGATCACCAGTGACGGGCACCACAATCTCACGAACGCGATTGCGTGGACCCCGATTCTTCCAGTTAGCGCTGTACTCGAACACTCAACGCTTCCACCACCCAACAGCTTCACCCCGGGGCAGCAGGTCTTCGAACTCAACGTGCACGACATCCCTCCTGTGCCGAACGAAGACTTTATGCCGCCTATCTCCAGCCTGAGCTACCGTGTACTTTTCTATTACACCCCGTACCGTAATGGGCTGGATTTCTGGAAGAACCAGGGAAAATACTGGTCGCAGACGCATAACAAATTTATTGGCCCCGGGCCGGGCGTTGAGGCAGCAGTGAAAGATCTGACCTTGCCGACCGATGCGCAGGACCAGAAGCTGCGCAAGCTCTATGCCGCGGTGATGCAGCTTGAAAATACGGATTTCACGCGAGAGCACACGAGCGCCGAAGAGAAGGCAGATGGCACCAAGCCGATTCGTTCGGCCGATGACGTCTGGGAGCGCAAACGTGGCAGCAGCGATCAGTTATCTGACCTGTTCGTTGCCATGGCTCGGGCTGCCGGAATGAAGGCTTATGTTGCGGCGGTCACCAATCGAGACAAGAACATATTTATGCCGGGTTATTTTAGTCTTGGGCAATTGGACGATGATCTGGCGATCGTCAGCGAAGACGGGAAAGAACAGTACTTCGATGCGGGATCGCGGTTCTGCCCATACGGTCAATTGGCGTGGAAGCACTCGTCAGCCAGTGGCCTTCGCCAGACGGATGATGGCACGGCGATCGCACAAGCTGCCTCGGAGCCTTACACGGCTTCGCGTGTTCAGCGGGTTGCCAATCTCAAGATGGACGAGCACGGAGTCGCCAGTGGAACGGTGAGCATGGTCTACATCGGAGCACCCGCTTTGTATTGGCGAGAGCATTCTCTTAGAGGAGACGCCACCAGCCTGGAACATGATCTTCGTACCAGCGTCGAAGGGCTGCTGCCAGCGGGGATGGACGTCAAGGTGTCCTCCATTGAAAAACTTGCGGACTATGAGCAGCCGCTTAAGGTCAACTTTGCGGTCCAGGGCGAGATCGCTTCTTCGACGGGAAAGCGGCTGATTGTTCCCGCTGACATCTTCGAGGTGAATGAGAAGCCGAGCTTTCCTCACGAGAAGCGGGAGATTCCTGTTTACTTCGACTATGCCTCTGTAAATCAAGACGCTGTTCGTGTGAGCTTTCCGGCGTCGCTGAAGGTCGAATCGATGCCTCCGAGTGATAACGCCCAGTTTGAGAGTCTCGCCGCCTATGACGTTGCAGCTGCATCCACACCGACCAGCGTTACCTTCCGACGAAACTACTCTCTGGGGACGATTATCTTCATGCCCAAGGAGTACGCGGGCCTCCGCAGCTTCTACTCAAAGATGGAGACGGATAACCAGGGGAGCGTTGTTCTTATCGCCGCTCCCGCGCAGGCGAATCAATCCACCAGTGGAGCCAATTAGTGATAGGTCGTCTACAGCACGGGTAGACGGCTTATTCTTGAGACTGGTGTCAGGAGAAGAGAATGATGAAACTGGTTGACGCTCAATTGCCCCTGTCCGGTAGACGCAAGATGCTGCTCCCCGGCTGCTGTTGGACATTCCTGACGGCGTGCTGCGTAGGGTTGATTCTGTTCAGCCTTCATCCGTCTGCGGCGCAGGCTGCGCCAGCGTTACTCTCCAGCCCGGCGGAAGCTCCCGACGCGATGACGCCTGCCACGAGTCGAAAGCTTGCGCCCAACTTCACGCTGACGGACGAGCAGGGGAAGGCGATTACTTTGTCGAACTACAAAGGCAAGGTTGTGCTACTGGATTTCTGGGCGACCTGGTGCGGCGGCTGTAAGCGGGAGATTCCCTGGTACATCGAGTTCGACAAGAAATACCGGCAGCATGGGCTGGCCGTCATTGGCGTGTCGATGGATGAGGACGGTTGGAAGACGGTCAAACCTTTTCTGGCGAAGAAAATAGATGATGAGACCGGAGGGATGATCGCGATGCAGTATCCCATCGTGATCGGCAGCGATTCGCTGGCAAAGCGGTTTGGCCTTACTTCGATGCCCATGACTTTGCTGATCGACAAGCAGGGAAGGATCGCTGTCTCGCACACGGGAGTTGTCGACAAAGCAGATTTCGAGCACCATATTCAAATGCTGCTGAAGCAGCCGCGTTAGTGCTGGCTGGTTCTCGCTCGCTGGCAATCAATGGAATTTTTCTTAGCAGAGCTGCATCTAAGTAAGGTATGGAATTTCGGACGATTGAACCCAAGATCCTTTACTTTGGAACACCCGTTGCGTTGATCAGCTCGTTGAACGAGGACGGAAGCACGAACCTTGCGCCTATGTCCTCATTCTGGGCGCTGGGGTGGACGCTGATGCTGGGCCTGCTGGACGAGACGAAGACGGCGGAGAACTTTGCGCGGCATCCCGAGTGTGTGGTGAACCTGCCGTCGCCGGATATGTGGCGTGAGGTAGAGAAGCTGGCTCCGCTGACGGGCAAGAACCCGGTGCCTGAGATCAAGCAGAAGCAGTTTCGCTATGAGCCGCACAAGTTTGAAGTGGCGGGCCTGACGCCGCTGGCCAGCGAGGCGGTGCAGCCGATGCGCGCGCAGGAATGCCCCGTTCATATGGAGGCGCGGGTAAGGAAGCTGCATCGTCTAGAAGGTGAGAAGCTGGCACAGCTTGGTGGAGCGGTGGCGGCCGAGGTCGAGATCGTGCGCGTGCATGTGGCCAGCGACTTTGTTGTGGACGACCATTACATCGACCCCAGCAAGTGGTCTCCGTTGATTTATAACTTTCGCCATTACTTCAAGCTGGGAGAGAACGAATTGGGAAAGACTTTCCGTGCGGGGAAGTGAAGTTGTAGCTGCGGTCTGTCTTTCGCTGGAGCTATCGCACCATCAGCACTCTCGTCTCGTAAGGCTTCAGCTTCAACGGCACGGACATTGCTCCGCGGGCGCGTGTGGAGACGACCGATGAGACCGCGCCTGTGGCCGGGTCCCACTCTTCAACCAGTTGCCGGGAGTTTTCTCCTTCGTTGCGGAAGTTCACCGAGTCGGAGAGCGGAGCGGCGCTCTCGTTGAAGAAGAGGTAGACGGATGAGTCTTTGAGCCGCCGTGTCATGCAGCGCAGGGCGGTGTTCGGTGTGCTGAGCCATACGTCTTGATCTCCCACCACACTCGTTACTGCATTAAGAATCGCCGGAGCTATTACCTGCGGAGGTGGTGGTGCGGCGGGGGGATACGCTGGAGGGGTTGGGGTCTCGGGCAACTGCGCCGAGGTCTCGACCGTGGCCCATGCGAAGTCTGCAGTTGTAGCTGCTCGCGCATCGAGGATCGTTCGCCTTGCGATCAGCGCTGGTGTACGGCCAAGGAACAGCACCTTGCCACCACCTGTCGCAAACGCCCGCAGACGGTCCAGCGCTGCCTGCGAGATCAGCGCCGCACTGGGCACGATCACAGTGCGGTACTGATTGCCGCTCATCGTCTCCAACGTTCCATGCCCGGCCTTCAAATCGGTTGTCAGGGCATCCTCATTCACGATGTCGAAGTCGATCTGGTGCTCGGAGAGCAGGCGTTCGGTCGAGACGAATGCCGTGTCCGATGCGGCATCTCCCAGCCACATCGAGCTGGAAGGAATAAACAGCGCCACTGAGGCCGTAGGTTCGCCCATCGAGAGCAGATAGCTCATGCGGCGCACGTAGGTCAGCA
This sequence comes from Edaphobacter sp., assembly GCF_035532915.1. Taxonomy (GTDB): domain Bacteria; phylum Acidobacteriota; class Terriglobia; order Terriglobales; family Acidobacteriaceae; genus Edaphobacter. The sequence goes on along the minus strand of NZ_DATKQC010000488.1, from coordinate 11,523 downwards.
GCGCAGGGTACGCGGGGTCTTTCATGTATCCCGACAACGGGCGGCCGCCACTGCTGGCAGGAAAGTACATCGTCTCGATCAGGTTCACGCCGCGCACGAACTGCTCGTTCAGGATGTAGCGGGCCATGGTGACATCGGGGGCCGGGCGGTACGCGGCGAAGCTCTCCGTGAAGGCTCGTGGATGCCCGTACACATGCGCCGCCGACGAGGCCAGCCGCGGGAAATCCGAGACCGTATCCGTCCAGATCTGGTGCCAGATCGTATCGATTCCCGGCACCTCGACGTACTTCATGTCGCGCAGGAAGTCGCCTTCGCTGTGCGTCAACTCCATCTCCATCTCTTCGTGGTTCAGGTGTACCTGATACTCCAGATGATTGGCCGCGCACCACTCTCCCTGCGGCTTGAAGAAACCGTCGCGGAACATCTGCGAGAAGACATCATAGTAATCGGCCTTGGCTCGGCGCTCTGTCTCCGTCATCGCCGTGCCCTTGGGCAGAAGGAAGGTCGCTACGTAGGGGCGAATGTCGTAGCCCTTCACCTGCTGAAACCGCGCGAAGAACTTCGGCGTCCACGGCAGTCCGGAGATGGAGTAGTCGGGCTCGTCTCCACGGAAGCCGAGGATGGTCTTGCCGAACTCGTCGCCGACGGCCTTCTTGTACTGCTCGTGGGTGAACTCGAGATATTGCTCGGTGGCTGCCGGGTCCATGTAATCTTCGAGCGACTGTGAGCCGTCTTTTTTATGTGAGGGATTGGTGTCCGACCGCGTCGGCGAAGTCTTGAACTGATGCTCCACCACCATGACGGTCCAATCGCCTGTCGGGGCGGTCCATGCGATCTCGTCATTTGTTACAGGGACGGTTACAGTTTTTCCGCCGGCTGTGTTTACTGCTGTCACTGCGACCGTATCCGGTCCCACGGCTGCTTTGATGGTGTCGCCGGTCTTTGCGGAAATTCTCTGCGCTACCTCGAGCGCCTGCATGCGCAGCTCGGGCTTGAGTTGCGTGAACTTACCCCCGGCGAACCCGCTGGGATATCCGGCGTCGTCTACGATCCACACCCGCATGTCGCGCTTCTTCGCCTCTTCGACGAACATGTCGAAGAACTTGAAGTACTCCGGCGAGAGATAGGCGAATGGCATCCCGAAGCTGGCCTGCACCGTGACTGCGCGATAGCCCAGCGACTTCATCGTATCCAGATCGCGCTCGATGACCTGCTGGTTCACCGCGCCGTTCAAGCCGTAGTAGGGCTCGGGCCCGTACTCCGATGGTGGATTGACCCACGCCTGCTGCACGCTGGCCGCCGTCGGCAACTGAATCTTCTGCCAGGGCTGTTGGGCCAGTGCGCTTATGGAGATAAAGGAGGCCAGCGCTGCTGCAAACATCTTCTTCATGGATCGTTCCATCTTTCACACGCGGTAACGATGTCCCGTCGCCAAATTTCGAGAAATACCTTGCAGCAGATTTATACAGGCTTGAGGTATGGTTTGGAAACTATTTCAGGTAAGGAACTCATCCTTCGTGGCTTTTAAGAAGTATCGCGAACCATTCTTGCCGGGAAATCGTATTGTGCAGAAGCGCGCTCCGTGTTTTCATCTCTCTACGGATTCGTGCGCAGCATCAGTTACCGACAGGAGCGCCAGCAATGCAATATCAGGTGTCACGCAACGGCCAGATGTACGGCCCCTACACTCTTGAAGACCTTCAGCGCTATGTCGCCTCCGGCCACATCCTTTACACGGACCTCGCCAAGAGCGAGGAGATGGCGGAGTGGGTGCCGGTCTCGCAGGTCCTCGGCACAGCGCCCCCTGGTGCCGCGCCTGCCTATGCAACCCAGCCCGCCTACGCGCAGCCTGCCGCCGGCACTTATCCCGATGCACCGAACCTGAACTGGGCGCTCGAGCTTCTGCTGGGCTTTCTTACCTGTGTACTGTTCGTTATCGCGTGGAACCTGGTCATCGCCTCCTGGGCCAAGCGGGTCGAACCGACGAGCAAGGCGCTGATGTACTACATCATCGCCACTGTGCTGATGGTGCTCAACTTCGGCGGTTCCTACGGCAATGTCATTACTGCGATGCACCATGGGCATCCGCACCAGAGCATCCTCGGCGGTTTGATCGGGCTGGCTACCTGGGTCATTCGGTTGATCGCTCGCTTTACCCTGCGCGACACGCTGGAGAAGCACTACAACATTGCAGAGCCGCTCGGCCTGCGGTTGAGCGCGGTGATGACCTTCTTCTTCGGCGGCATTTATTTCCAGTACAAGCTCAACCGCATTAACGAGATCAAGGAAACCCTGCGCTATCGGAACGCCGTACGATGACCGCGAGCGTACGCAGCCGCATTGCAGCCCTGCTGCGGGCGGCTGTACCGCTTGTTATTACTGCGGTTGCGGTCGCGGTGTTGCTGCGCTTTCCACCGGACCAGTACACGTTCTACCCGCAGTGCCCTATCTACCGCTATCTTCACCTGCAATGTCTCGGCTGCGGAGCTACGCGCGCGCTTGCGGCGCTGTTGCATGGTGACATCGCGGAGGCGCTCCGTATGAACGCTCTTACGACGCTCCTGGCGCCGTTTGCTGCGATTTATGCAGCTTTCTGTTATCGATGCATTCTCTGGCGTGAACCTGTGCAACTGCCGCAGCTGCCGCGCCCTGCTGTCTATATGGCGCTTGGCGTTGCTGTTCTGTTTGCTATCGTCCGCAATCTCGGACACGTTTAGAAGTTCGCCGCAGACTGCATTCAGTCGATGCTGCGCGGCAATTCGCTATAGCCTTCTCAAGATCGCTACAATGACCGCAATGCCACGCCTGCGTCCTATTCTGATCGCCGTTGCAGTCATCATGATTCTGTGTGTCGGCTGGCTTCTCTGGCGCGCGCACCATGCCAAGGCTGCGGCCCCCCTAGTGGGAGTCGCGCCGCCCAGCGCGTCGAACGTGCTGCCCGAAGAGGACAGCACGCCAACACTGGTCTACGCGCACAACATTCAGCTTCGCAAAGGGCCGAGCTTTCGTATCTATATTCGCTGGGTTCGGGGACAGATGCTGCGGACGAATCCGCGCGTGCCTCCCTCTTTCGACGATCCGGACTCTTTTGTCTTCAACATCCAGAAGGGTGTCATTCATGTCAACGTCGGGGATGTTGCGATCTTTCTCAATGCGGTATCGTCCTCGGATGCTCCGCTCAGAAGCATCTCCCTCACCGCCGATGGAGACCAACTGAAGCTTCACGGCACGCTTCACAAGGTCGTCCCGCTTCCGGTCGAGGTGATCGGATCCCTCTCCTCTGCTCCGGATGGACACATTCGCTTTCACACCATGAAGATCAGCGTGCTGAAGATTCCAATGAAAGGTCTGCTTGGAGGACTTCATCTTACTGTCGCCGATCTTGTCCACTCCCCGGATATTCCCGGGACTCAGATCTCTGCCAATGACCTGATCTTCGACACGACAAAGCTGCTGCCTCCACCTCATATCCGTGGCGAGCTTACTTCTGTGCGCATCAAGTCTCCGGACATCGAAGTGATCTACGGCAACTCGCCCAACGATGAGACCAAACTCGCCCAGTGGCATAACTTCCTGCGCCTTACGGGTGGGACGATCGACTTTGGCAAGCTCACGATGAATCACGCGGACCTCACCATGATCGATGCTACGAAAGCTCCATGGTTCGATCTTGATCTGGTCAACTACCAGCAACAACTCGTCCAGGGAATTTGCCGCATGACCCCTCAGGCGGGCCTCGAGATCTTCATGCCCGAATTTGATGAAAAGACGGCTAACCGGAAGGTCACCCTCGACTGGCTCAAGAACCGCAATCTCTCGGTGCCATCGGATGTTCCCGTCCACCAACCGTAAGGCTTGATGGTCACAGCGATCTCTGATGGACTAACGACTGCATCCGCCAGCTTGCGATTGCTGCTGCACTCCTTGTTGGCATTTGTCAGGGGGCCGGACGCAAAATGGCCCCGGCAGAAGCCGAGGCCATTTTGAGAACGTACCGTCCCAGCTTAAGCCTGAGCAGTTACGGGCTCTGGTGTGGATGCAGTAGCGCCGGTTGCTGCGCCACCCTTAAGGTCGGTGCCACCCGGCTTGCGGATGTCGATGCCGCCCTTGAAGAACGCGCCATCCTCGATGGAGATGCGGGCTGCGATGACGTCGCCGGTCAGCGAGCCTTCGCTGCGAATGTCCACGCGATCGCTGGCCTGGCAATTGCCGCGCACCTTGCCCAGAACGACTACTTCGCGGGCAACGATGTTCGCCGCGACCTGGCCATTGCGGCCTACGGTGACACGATTGCCGGGCAGATTGATCGCGCCTTCTACCTTGCCGTCGATGTACAGCGATTCAGAACCCGACAACTCTCCCTTGACGATGAGGGATTTGCCGATCGTCGCCTGCTCGCCCGTGGGCACCGCCGAGGCTGGCGTCGCGCTGCCTACACTCGCCTGCCGCGTCGGGCTGGCCTCGTAGTTCGGGCTTGCTGCCGGAGTCGGACGCACTGGTTCGGGAGTTGAAGGGCTATTGCTTCCGGGCTGATTCGGTTTCCACATATCTGTCTCTGTCCTTTCGTACTGCTAAATATTCCCGCCGCGGGCTATCGAACGCGCTACCACGACGGCAGCACGCATTCATTCCACGATACTACTCTGGATTTTGCCTGCATAACGTCGCCAACGACGACGAAATCCACAGATTTTATGCGCCTTCCATTGACTCGGAAGGTTCTTCCCGGACTCTTGTTCCTTTCTTCCGAATATCGCCCCATTTATTCCAGTCCCCAAAAGTGTTAGGCAGGTTACAACTGTGCAGCCGCGGAAAACGCGCCGCGCCAGTTAGCATGGCAACACTTTGAAATTTCTGTGCCGTAGCCATCTCAAAATACAGGCCCGACCTTGAACCACTCTGCGCTTCGCAAATATTTGCCCGCATCTCTGCTGTTCATCCTCGCGTTTTCGTCTACACAACTTCTGGCTGCGCCCAAGGTCCACACCGTCACGCTGGGCCCCAGCCGCCGCGCCCCCTACGTTCCCACCGACGCCACGCCCGAGACCAAATCGGATGAGGCTTCTACCCTGCACGTTCGTGCTCTGTACGTCGATGACCGCCAAAAAGAGTGGACCACCGGCGAGGTCCACGACGTCACCGACCGTACCTTCACGGTCCGCCGCGCCCTGCGCCTGAACGATGCTCTGCCCACCGACTCTGCTCCTCGCTGGGTGTGGGAGCCGGGGCCATGGCTGATGGTCGACCGTATCAGCGGCCACGTTACCGCGCTGCATCTGCCTGATTTTGACTCTGTTGTGTCCAATGTTGTGTGGTTCCGGGACTATGCCGCCTATTGCGGCATTGGGACCACGGCGAGGGGAGGACTTTTCGCCGTTGTGGCCCAGCTTGGAGCGCGTAAAGCCGTTGTGCAGAAGAAGATCGGCGAGTGGCCGCAAGCGAACCACTTCATTCCTGTCTGCCAGCCCGCCAAATGGCAGCGCCTGCCCATGCGCGTCACCCTCCAGCCCACGAGCGGCGAGGCCACTACTTATGACGTGCTCGGCTCCAGCTCGCTGGTCGAAGACGGGGATAATTCGGACGAGAACTAATCGCCTGCCGGATGCGTATCTCACTCCATCGGCGGTAACATCGCTGTAGCGCCGTCCGTCGCAAGCGGACGAATCCAGATGAAAGGCCCGCAAGTGAGACTTGTTATCGCATTCTTCTTTCCCTGGCTGACCTTCTTCACCATAGGCCGCCCCTTCGCCGGGCTCATCTGCCTGGTGTTGCAGATCACCGTCCTCGGCTGGGTTCCTGCCACCATCTGGGCCGTCTACGCGCTTAGCCAGTACAAGACCGACCAGAAGATCCACCGCGCTCTCAGCCAACAATATTAAATTTCCAGCGGAGTCGGCACCATCCGATGAGTGCAAGCAAGAAGTTTCGCGGTCTGCTCGAACCGTACAGCAAGCTCAACTGGACCATCGTCAAGCTGCCCTTCGACGTGGCAAAGGCGTGGAAGACGCGCAATCGCCTGCACGTCAAAGGCACCATCAACGGCTTCGCCTTTCGCACTTCGCTCTTCGGCTCCGCGCAGGACGGCCATTTTCTGCTGGTCAACCGGCAGATGCAGAAGGGAGCAGGAGCCGTGGTGGGCGGCATGGCCGAGGTCGTCATCGAGGCCGACCTCGAAGAGCGCAGGTCATCCGTCCCGCCTGAACTGGCAAGGCTCCTCAAGCAGTACAGCGCACTTAAAAAGTGGTACGAGCAGCTGAGCGTCTCTGCCCGCGACGACATCGCACGCAACATCGGCGGCCCCAAGAGCGACGAAGCGCGCCTGCGCCGGGCCGAACAGATGGTGGAGCGGATGATGCTGGCCATGGAAGGCGAGCGCGAGTTACCGCCCATCCTGCAGATGCAGTTCACGCGCTACCCACAGGCCCGCGCAGGCTGGCAGGCGATGACGCCGGTGCAGCGCCGCGGCCACCTGCTCGGCATCTTCTACTATCAAAGCCCCGAGTCGCGTGAAAAACGCGCCCGCAAAGCCATCGACGAGGCCCTCAAAATAGCAAGAACCAAAGGCCGCGAAGCCTAGCTGAATCGTTTTATGATTGGACATTGTTAGCGGCGACAGAAGACAATGTTCTGCATGAAACGCAGCCGGTTCTTTAGCATTGCATCCCTTCTTCTCATCTTTTCCGCCGCTTCTTTCGGCACTCTCGAGCTACGCGCACAGTCCCGCACGAATCAATCGCTGCCTCGCATCGTCCAGAAAGATGGGCGCTACGCCCTGTTTGTTGATGGCGCTCCATTTCTGATGCTCGGCGCTCAGGTCAACAACTCCAGCGCATGGCCTGAGATGCTGCCCAAGGTATGGCCCACGGTTGAGAAGCTTCACCTCAACACGCTTGAGGTACCCATCTACTGGGAGCAGTTCGAGCCGCAGCAGGGACACTTCGATCCTTCAGTCCTGCACACGCTTCTCGATCAGGCCCGGCAGCACCACGTTCATCTAGTATTGCTCTGGTTTGGTACATGGAAGAACGGCAGCGGACACTACACGCCGCCCTTCATCAAGCTCGATGAGGCTCGCGTGCCGCATGTCGTCAACGCAGAGGGCCACAAGGTCGATTCGTTGTCGCCACACTCGCAGGTTGGTCTCGATGCGGATCGCGCAGCGTTCACGGAGCTGATGCGCGACCTCAAGGCCGCCGACCCCCAGCACACCGTCATCATGGTGCAGGTCGAAAACGAGTCCGGCACCTACGGCAGCGTGCGCGACTTCTCGCCTCAGGCGCAGAAGCTCTTCGCGGGACAAGTTCCTGCGGTTCTCCTCAAGGCCATGCAGAAGCAGCCCGGAACGTGGCAACAGGTCTTTGGCGACAATGCCGACGAGTTCTTCCATGCGTGGTCCATCGCCCATTACATCGGCGAGGTCGCGGCAGCAGGGAAGGCGGTTTATCCGTTGCCGATGTATGTGAACGCGGCGCTGCGCGATCCCTTACACCCCGGCAAGGCCAACACCTACGAGAGCGGTGGTCCAACCGACAACGTCATCCCCATCTGGAAGGCTGCGGCCCCGGCCATCGATCTGCTGGCACCTGATATCTATTTGCCCGACTATGCGCGCTACACCAAGGTGCTCGATCTCTATCACCGCGCCGACAATCCCATGTTGGTTCCCGAGACCGGCAATTCGCCGGAGTACGCGCGCTACTTTTTTGCGGCGCTGGGCCATCAGGCCATCGGCTTCTCGCCCTTCGGCATGGATACGACCGGCTATGTCAACGCACCCATCGGAGCTGCCCGCATCGACGAGGACGCGCTGGCCCCGTTCGCTCTGAACTACAGCATCTTCGGCCCCATGGACGGCGTAATCGCACGGCTGAACTTCGAAGGCAAGCTGCAGGCCGTCTCCGAAGATCCGGCTGTTCACACGCAGACACTCGATTTCGGTAAATGGAAAGCGGTTATCTCCTATGGCCTGCCCCAGTTCGGCAATGGCAAAGTGCCGCCGGGCAACACGCCTCCCGATGGAGGCGCGATGGTCGCACAGTTTGGCCCGGACGAGTTTCTCGTCACCGCGGTTCATGCCCGCGTCGACTTTGAAGTCGCAGATAAGTCGCTCGCAAAGCAGCGCCAGTTCGTGAAGGTGGAAGAAGGGAACTACGAAGGGAATAACTGGCACTTCACCCGCATCTGGAATGGCGATCAGACGGACTATGGCCTGAACTTCACCTCGGCCCCGCAGGTGCTGCGCGTCAGCCTGGCAACGTATTAGCTCTGCTCTGATTCCCCAGTGACGGCGCGAGCGTCTGCAAGTATGCGCTCGCGCAGCTGCTTTGGCTCCAACACCTTCGCCCTTGGGCCAAAGCCCAGCGTGACGAACCGGGCCTGCTCCTCGTTCTCAAAGCGCACGCGCAGAACAGCCCATCCCTCGGGTATCTTCGCCGCTCTGCTCTCGACCGGCACGGCATCCATCCACGTGCTCATCGAACGCGCTGCCTGCGGATCGAGCAGCAGCGTTACCTCATAGCTCTGCCGAGCCTGCTGCAGCTGCGCGGTGGACTCTCTCCAGTACGCGCCGAGGTTGAACTTCGCCGGACGCTCAAAGCTCGTTGCCAGCACCGTCACCGCCTGCATCCGCGAGACGCGATAGGTACGCAGCCCATTTGTCGTCCGTGCCACCAGATACCACGTCGAACCCTTGGCCACCAGTCCCAGCGGGTCGACCGTCCGTGGAGCCGTTTCACCATCTGCGCGGGTGTAGTCGAACGCCAGCCTGCAATCCCGCGCGACTGCATCCTGCACCACCGGCAGCATCGACAGATCTTCCGAGGAGGGATTCCATCCGGTGTGGTCCACGTGCAGCCGCTCGCGCATCGCCTCTGCCTGTCGTCGCATTGATACCGGCAGCGCGGCCATCAACTTGCCAAATGCTCTCTCCGCCGCCGCAGCCAGCTGCGGATCGCCCAGCGCACGCGGCTGCGTCATCAGCAGAGCGCGCAACTCGGGCTCGTCCAGCCCCGGAACCTGGGTACGCCAACCTTTCTCCAGTCTCCATCCGCCCTGTGCCCCGCGCAGCGCGGTCAGAGGAATTCCTGCGATACACAATGCCTCCATATCGCGGTGCACGGTGCGCTGCGAGACCTCCAGTCGCTCCGACAACTCGCGCTCGCTAAGCTGTCCGTGCGCCTGCAGCAATATGAGCGCGGACATGAGACGGCTCGCCTTCATACTTCTTCCTTCCAGTTGAGGTGGGCGAACTTTTTTATCTTGCCAAACTATATATGACAGTACATGGCATATATGCTCTTTTACTCTCCAACATGTAAGCGAAATAGACGAATCTCAAGGAGAACCAAATGGAACTGAAAGAGTTTTTTCTCGCCCAGCTCGACCGCGAAGCAGCATCCTCCCGCAAGGCCATCGAGCGCACTCCGGAAGGCCGCAACGACTGGAAGCCACACGAGAAGTCCATGGCCCTGGGTTTACTCGCCGCGCTCGTCGCCACCATGCCCGGCTGGGTAGCGATGATGATCGAGACCGACGAGCTGAACCTCGACGACCCTCGTAACGAAGATCTCAAGACCAAGCCGGTTGCCACCAGGGCCGAGTTGTTGAAGCTTCTCGATGAAGGTGTCGCCAAGACGCGCAAATCGCTCGAAGGCACTACCGAAGCACATCTCCTCAAACCCTGGCGCTTCAAGATGGGCGGCAAAACGATCAGCGAGGCGCCCCGCCACGTCATAATTACCGATTCCGTCTTCAGCCATCTTGCGCACCATCGCGGACAGCTCACTGTCTATCTCCGCCTCAACGATGCCAGCGTACCAGCTATCTATGGGCCATCAGCGGACGAGCAGTTCTAGGAACCTGGTTAAGGCAGATGAGGTATTCGGTGAAACAGGCAACTGCCAAGACGAAATACAGGGCTTCTCCACTGCGCTTCGCTTTGGTCGAGATGACGTGATGAGTTTTCATCCATTGGGCACATTATCTCAGCCGGAGCGGTGCGGTTGAAGAGGTCCGCTACTGCGAGATATAGGCCTCAAGGTGGCGGATTCTCGCCTCCTGCTCGGAGATTGCGGAGTTCACCAGGTCGCCGATCGAGACCATTCCTACCACCTTGCCACGGTCCTCAACCGGGAGGTGGCGGATACGATGGTCGGTGACCAGGCGCATGCACGCGCCCACGGTGTGCTGCAGCGAGACCGAGATCACGGGAGAGCTCATGATCTCCCGCACCGCGGTTTCTCTGGACGATCGCTCCTGCAGGATCACCTTGCGCGCATAGTCGCGCTCCGAGATGATGCCGATGAGCGTCCCATGCTCCATGACGAGCAGGGCGCCGACCTGTTTGTCGGCCATCATGGCGATGGCCTCGTACACGGAGGCGGCCGGCGTCGTCGACCATATCTCTTCTCTCTTTTGCCGCAGTACTGTACCAACTGTCGTGGTCAATTCGCTCATGGGCAGCCCTCGGGCCTCGGATCATAGACCCGCTACGCTGCCGTGCGCAATACGCTGCTGCCTGCCGAGCTTTGTCGAGGGGGCGCGTCCCGCCTATCATTACTCCATGCAGACCTTTGACGAACTCCTCCGCGAAGCCGAAATCGCCCACGGTCATCTCTGCGCCGGCCAGATCCTTGGGGTGCGGATGGCCATGCTCGGTTGCCGACGTCTCGGCATCGACGAGCCCAAGGGTGCTGACCGCAAACGGTTGGTCACTTTTGTCGAGATTGACCGCTGTGCCACCGATGCGATCGCTGTGGTCACCGGCTGCCGCCTGGGCAAGCGAGCCCTCAAGTTCCGCGACTGGGGCAAGATGGCGGCCACTTTTCTCGATTTGCAGACCGATAAGGCCATTCGTATCTGTGCTTTAGAGTCATCCAAGCAGCGCGCCCGCGATCTCTACTCACAGATCGAAAACAAAAATCAGCAGCAGATGCTCGCCTACCGCGAGCTGCCCGACGAAGACCTCTTCAGCGAGCAATGGGTCCACGTTCCGATGCACGCCCGCGAACTGCCCGGCTATAAATCCGCCCGCATCGCCTGCGCAATTTGCGGGGAGGGCATCAACTACGATCGTCAGGTGGAAATTAGCGGAGAAATCATCTGCCAGGGCTGCGCTCACCCGGAGGCGCGCTACTACCAGCCGCTTCAATGAGGGCTGTAACCAGAGAAACATTGGTTTATCGGTTACATGCTCCTAAGTGTAACCAGAGAAGCACTGTTTTACTGGTTACATCTAACGTTCGCTTCTCCTGGGCACGCCTTTTGCCGAATCGCGATTCATCGGTAGTGGGTCAGTTTGGAATGAATGACTGAAGCTTCCGAAAGTCACCATTTCAAGAAGTACACGGGCCTTCTAATTTCAACTGAGCTTTACTGCTCTAGTTCGAAAAACAACATCTAGGTGTTTAGTCCCGGCATTTGATGGATTGGGTCGAGGGTAAATCTTTCGGGAGTTTGAGTCCAGAGTTTGCAGAGGTATTCATAGGGCGTGAGGCCTTTGAGCGTCTTGAGTCTTCGGGCGAA
>NZ_DATKQC010000487.1:0-3621 GCF_035532915.1 Edaphobacter sp. | reverse complement strand
TGCCGCCGTCAAGATTCGAGATCATCGTCGTGGTGGACGGGTCCACCGATGGCACTGCCGAGGCTCTTTCCAGCTTGAGACCTGCCTGCCGATTTCGGGTCATCGAGCAGGAAAACCGCGGGCTGGCCGGAGCGCGCAATACCGGATTCCGCGCGGCGGAAACAAACCTCCTGCTCTTTCTGGATGACGACATGCTCTGCGATTCGGGACTTGTTGCCGCGCATGTGGCCGCGCATCGGGCCGGAGTCCGCATAGCGGCCTTCGGAGCTATTTTCCTCAGTCCCGATAGTCGTCCCAGCGTGGCCGCTGAGTGCTTTAACCGCGAGATAGGCGCGTTTCATCTGGATCACAAGGCATTGGCTGATGCGTCTTTGCACGAAGATGAAGCCGTGTTCAGCAACTCCTCGATTCCTCGGGCGCTCCTGGCGGAGGCAGGCGGGTTCGATGAATCCTTTCGAATGAGAGAGGATCTGGAGCTGGCAGTTCGCCTCTTCCGCTCCGGAGTGCAGGCGCGTTACATACCGGATGCGGTTGCGCACCAGTACTATGACAAATCGTCCGCGGACTTGATTCGCGATTCTGAGGCGTTCGCGGTAGCAGACACGATGTTTGCACGAAAGCACCCTGAAGCTCTCGATAGCGGCTATCTGAGCTGGCTTACCCAAGATCCGCCGTGGAAGAAAATCCTGCGCAGAATTGCCGCACTGTTTCCGGTTGCCGCAGACTGCATCCTCATACCGGTATGCAAATTGGGAGAGGTGTTCTTCCGCGTTTCGCGCATCCGCAGCCTGGGGGTACGTGCGCTGCAAATGCGCCGGAGGATTCACTGGCTCCACGTAGCTTTGAAGCTCGGTATATCTCGACTTACCATGCCGGGTAAGTCTAGCCATTAACTTAGGGCGGAACCAGAGTAACTGTGTCCTATTGAGATTTGTGCGGGGTCGCCGCTCCCTGATGGTCGCGTCGACTTGAGTGCTGTGGTTTCTGGATAGGTCTAGTCTGGCTCCGCTGTAGCCGAAGAGATATGGCGGTGCCGTCCTGGTAGTTTCAGGATTTGCTGGTGCGGAAGAAGAGCACGACTGCGCGAAAGCCCGCTTTGATGAGCACGCGCCACCCGCTGGTGATGATTTCACCTGGATCCTGGGAATCTCTCGGCCAGGTGAGCCGCTTTCGCATCAGCCGCCGCAACAGGAACCGCACCAGGCCCAAGCGTTGGCCTGGAAACTCTGAAAACAAAAGCAGCCAATAGCTGATTGAGTTGCGCGCTTCCTGCTCAACGTTGCTCCGGCTCAGGGGAGGGTGAAACACCACGGCGTTGGGAACGTACGCAGCTGTATGCCCATGAGATATGAGAGAAGCGAAGGCGTAGTATTCTTCAGCAATCTGGAATGGCGCGCCCCTGCCCAGGCGCTCATCGAAAATCTTTCGCCCCGCGCACGCCGATTTGCGCAGCGCCATATTGCTGCCCAGCCCCATGCCGCCGAAGGTAGCCGTCTCAAACCATCGCGGGTCCTTATTGCTGAGAAAGCGCGGCGACTCCTGCGAGTTGTTGAGGGGGTCGGATTCGGGAGTAAAGATTCTTCCCGTCACCACCGCGATCGCGTCATCGGAGAACGGTGCGAGCAGAAACTTCAGCCACTGCACATCAGGTGCGGCATCGTCATCCACAAAGGCAACAATGTCGGAGCAGCATTCGATCATGCCCCGATTCCGGGCGCGACTCAGTCCCGGCATTTCCTCAACGACATAACGAGCGCCGAACTCCCTGGCCACCGCGTGTGTCTCCCCGTCCCCTGTCGTGTTGTCGACGACAAGAACTTCGTCCGCACCCGGTTCCAGTTCCTGGATGGCCTTGAGACACTTCCGCAGATACCCCGGACGACATCGAGTGCAGATCACGATCGAAATTGTCAGCCCGGTATTCTTGCTCAGGGAAGGAGCAGGGGGGCCATGATACGGGTCGCCGGGGAGTTCAATCAATGAACCTCGAGTTCAAAGTGAAGACACGCAAGCCACAACCTGACAGCTTGACAACCATCCCAATCGGCGGAGGCAATGCATCTGCGAATCCCCACCTCAACTGTGCCGAAAGTATAACAAAAAGCAGGAGGAAGTGCCGTCAGAATGTTGCACATCCCGCTCTTGACAGCAGCCAAAATTCGAAGTGTTTCCCGACACTCTGGGAGAGCCTTTCTGTTCAGTTCCAATACGCTGGGGACAGAAGCCGCCTGCGAGAGCTCCTTCATTGGGCTCACTGGCCCCTTCGGTTCACATGGTAAGTCGATTGTTTGCAAACATCTATGCCACTCAAGTACCAGAGCGATATAGTGACCAAACGCCAAGAACCATATTGGAGAGCATGCGACCGTCTGCGGGAAGGTAGCCAGCGAGAAAACATCGGCGAGTCGGCGAGGAGACGGCAGGGGTGCGGCTCCCGTAGCATGTCAACGCGCTAGAAGTTGGACTCGTCAAAATCATCCAGGACTTTGAGAACCCGGTCATTACGACCAAGAGCGGTACACCACTACGGGTGAAGGATAGTGCAACAGTCGAACAGGGCCCAAAGATCCGGCTTGGCCGGATCGCCCGGGCTTACCACCGAGTGGTCTATTCTCGCTCCGCCGCTCATCGGCCGCTGAAACCACGTTCAGCGTGGCATCCTGCGCCATTTTCCGGTCGCGATGTCAAAAGGGTGTGCAACATTGCTCAGAAACCCGTAAGAGGTCTGGGTAGTCTGATCCCGTCTAGCTGAGGTGGTTTCATGACCGCCGCCCTTAAGGCAGGTTGGAGTAGCCAACCTCATCGTGCTGGGGGCCCATGGCGCGTCCCACATTGGGGCCATCACCCGCGTCGACACTGTGTTCAAAGTGCTGGCCTTTGCGCACTGCCCGGTGATTACCATGTCCCCCGTCTTACTTGCAGAGTGCAGAGTGCGGCGCAGAGGCGGAAGAGCTCGATCGGTCAGAAGTCAACTTTATAGCCGGTGTGATTTAGCCCTCACAAGGGGCAAAACTTGAGGCGCTGGCAGAATGCGGAGAATTGGCGTCCAGTGCGGCTTCCATAGACCGGTCTTTCCCCGTCTTCGTCGTTGGCCTGTGAGCAGCAAGACGTGGATGGCCGAAACCATTCGTAAAGGGAATATGACAACCGTACCTTTGCGAGCATGATTTGAGGCTTGGCACATGACGTACCGGAAAGCAATCGAGATCATCTACGCGCAGTACCCGGCAGCCGCCGCGCATTATGAGCCAGCTTACGGTTGGCGCATCCTCTCCGATCATGACGGCTCACAGTACAGCACCCCGCTGGGCCCGTATCGCCCGGATCGTGAGCGAGCCGTGATGATGGCGGCGGAGAACTTGAGCAGATAAACCTGCCCTGCAAACCGATCTGACAAATCGGTGCATTTCACGCACGTTCCGGAAAGCGACGAATTCGGTACGCGTAGCGCCATCCGCCGCGCTTTCAGTTGCAGGTGGTTGAGGCTGCGGGAGCCGCACCTCTGCCGTCTCCTCGCCGATGTTTTCTCGCTGGCTAACCGCCGCGTCAGTGATTAGAGATTCATCGCATCCCTAAATCAATGCCTGTTGGACGTTATTCACCAAGCCGACCCCAGCCCCC
>NZ_DATKQC010000486.1:0-7357 GCF_035532915.1 Edaphobacter sp. | reverse complement strand
GGGCTTTCGATTTTCGATATCCTCTGGACGCGCGACCGCTGCGGTCAGGACATCGCTCATCACCGCGAACGTCTCTCTCAAATCATTCTGCCAAGCCTAGCGCTTTTCACTCCGTCGGAGCTGACCCAGACTGAGCAGTTTCTGTCCGTGTTTGCACAACATCTTTCTGCAGTTTTCTCAACTTCCGAGAGGCTTGAAAAACATCCGTGGGCTTGGATTCAAGCACCATTGGGGTTTGAAGAAACGGAGCGCCTCCTCGGGGCGACGGACGATTTCCGTACAGCGGTGCGCGAAGCCGAAGAGTGCTGCAGCCACCTTCAGAGTAATGCTGGCATCACTCTTGCCCGATCTGCGCTCGGTCTCGATGAAGGGAAACATATCTTGGCCCACCTTCCGGAAGTCGTCGGCGTGCTGATCGACGATCTGCTGGCTCCCTGCAAAATGCCTGAAATGCGGCAACAATTCGAGGGCTTTATCTGCGATATAGAAACCTACCGACGTTCCTTTGCGGACCTTTCTGCCTTCACCACCCGGGCCGAAGCGCTCCTGGAAAGAGACGCTGACAGAATTCTGTCGGAAGCAGTCGAATGTGCGCACCAATGGGGCCTTGAGACGGGCACGCTTGCGGATATGCGCCGGATTCATCAGATGGCATCCGAAGGTGCGAAGCTAATGGGCGAAGCGAGATCGTCTTTTCGGTATCTTCTCGACATGATCGGCTGCGATGCGCCCGCCGTGTTTTCAGCATCGACCTATGTGCTGAATACACTTGAGCTCATCGAGAAGGCTCCTATTGAACGCCTTCATCTCCGTCAGGCAACCTTCGAAGATGAGCGCACTAAGCCGCTTTTCACGAAGGCCCGCCAGGAAGCGATCCATATTAGGGGCGAGGAAGAAAAGCTCAGCGATGACTTCGATCTTTCTTTCGGGCCCGAGATGGACAGTCCGCCCCAACTCCTCAAAGGCGCGGCGATTCTCGAATACGCGTCATTTTGGGAGCGGTTGTTTGGACGCGAGTACAAATCTACGGTGAGGACCTTCAAGCAGCTCTCTCGCCGGCGAGCGAAGGCTTCTCGTGAACAGATGTGTAAGTCGCTACGATCCATCGCACAATACGTGCAGCGCCGCAGTGAATTCGACAACAACGGCACTTATCGTGAAATGCTCGGTCCTTCCTTTGCGGGCGTTCATAGCCCCTGGGAGGAACTGCAGGAACTGCTTGAGTGGTACGAGACCGTGTTCGTTGTATTGCCAGACCATCATGTCCAGGCTGAGCCTTTTAGGAGACTGGCATTCGCCGCGAGAGTAGAGAGGCTCACGTCCATCAGGCGTAATCTGGCAGAGGCAGAGGAGCATCGCGCTTCATTGCGCAGTGTCGCAGATCGCAATACCGAAATTCTTAGTGCCGTTCCAACGCAGCGCCCGCTTTTTGCATCTGGATCGTTTGATGAGATTGAGGCCTGTCTGCAGAACCTGGCCTGCAATCTTGCAATCGTCCTTGATGACGTGGCTTCGCTTGGCATTCGCGAAGAAGTTCCCCTTCGGGAATTCCCAAGCGTCTTAGCCACCGTCCGCGAATGCCGCGCATCCCAATCGCGATTTGTGGCTGCCACCCCGCTGCACCGAACCCTCGGGGAAGCATACAGGGGCGCGGATACGGATCTTGACCTCATCAAGAGGACCCTCACTTTTGCAAGCTCCATTGCCTCTCGCAGCCTGCCGACGCAGGCGGCAGAGTGGTTGCTATGTAAGGACTATGACAGCAGACTTCGGGAACTTCGCATGTGGCTTTCGAAGGCCGCAGAGTGCGGCGCCAAGATGAGGGAATCGGCTACCACTCTTGAAGCGCTTTCCGGTTCATCTGCATGGTCCGCCGAGTCCGATGGATCTTGGGACAGCCTCGTGGATCTCATCGAAAAAGCCCGAGCAAATTCCGAGGATCTTGATCCGTGGATTCATTTTCTGCGTGTGCGAATCAAGAGCCGGGATGCGGGTCTTCATAGGCTCACCAATCTTGCAGAAGACAGGGCGATTGAGCCAAACGAGCTTAACCGAGGGTTTCACTTTGTCTTTTACAATACGCTGGCGCGAAGTGCATTCACGCAGTACACCGAGCTCGCTCATGTGACCGGTATTACTCAAGAGGAGCTTCGCAAGCAATTCGCAGTCTCCGACAGAGAGGCCATCCGACTTTACAGCGAGCGCGTCGCTTCGTTGGCGGATAAACGCGGGTTCTTCTATGGAAATCAGAGCGGACCGGTTAAGACCTGGACCGAATTAGCCCTCATCATCCACGAAACCAACAAGCAAAAACGGCATATCCCCATTCGGCAGCTAATGTCCCGCGCGCCCAACGCTCTGCTGTCCCTCAAACCGTGCTTTATGATGGGACCGCTCTCCGTCGCTCAGTACCTTGAGCCAGGCCGAATGAAGTTTGATCTCGTCGTGATGGATGAAGCATCCCAGCTTAAACCTGAGGACGCCATAGGAGCGCTCGCCAGGGGCGGACAGGTGGTCATAGTCGGCGATCCCAAGCAACTTCCGCCCACGAACTTCTTCCAAAGGGTATCGCTTGATCCAGACGACGATAGCGATGCCGATGAGCGCACGGCCGTGGAAGAAGGCGAAAGCATCCTCGACGTTGCCAGCACACTTTTCCAGCCAGTACGACGGCTCAGGTGGCACTATCGCTCACGTCACCACAGCCTCATTGCGTTTTCCAATGAGGAGTTTTACCAACGTGACCTGATCATCTTCCCCTCCGCGTACCATGATGACGCATCCCTGGGCGTGAAGCATCACTTCGTCGCGGGCGGCGTTTTTGAGAATAGTCGCAACGCCCGCGAGGCCGCCGTCGTGGTGGAGGCCGTGATGGAGCACATGCGGCAATTCCCGCACGAATCGCTGGGCGTCGTCACCCTTAACTTCGAGCAACGAGAACTGGTCGAAGAACTGTTGGACAAGAAACTCAGAGAAGATCCCGCTGCCATTGCCTATCAGGAGAAGATGACGAGCGGCCAGGATACCCTGTTTGTGAAGAACCTTGAGAATGTTCAAGGTGATGAGCGCGATGTCATTTTCATATCGACCACATATGGGCCGGATGCGCGCGGAAACCAATACCAGCGGTTTGGTCCTATAAACGGGCCGAGCGGTCACCGCCGTCTCAATGTCCTGTTCACCCGTGCAAAGAAACGTGTCGTTGTCTTCAGCTCTCTCGATCCGGACCGGATTCAGACAACCGCTAATAGCCCGTGGGGAGTGAGAGCACTGAAGCAATATTTGCAATTTGCCCGCACCGGCATCCTTCAGCAAGCCGATGACGGCAGTGACCAACCTACCAATGACTTTGAGCGTTCAGTTGGTGCAGTCCTTAAAGATCACGGCTACGAAGTTGTGCCGCAAGTGGGTGTGGCGGGATTCTTCATCGACCTTGGTGTCAAACATCCCAACAAAGCAGGGGCATACCTTCTTGGCATTGAATGCGACGGAGCAAGCTACCACTCGGGCCGCTCCGCACGGGACCGTGACCGACTCCGCCAGGAAATTCTCGAGAATCTCGGTTGGAAGATCCACCGCGTGTGGTCTACCGACTGGTTCAGAAACAGAGACAGCGAGATAAAGAGATTAATGCGGCGCATCGACGATCTCTTAGAGACCGATCCTGCCTATCAGGCAGAGAAGAAAAAGGTCAGCCGGATCGATGCCCTCCGTCAGCGCCTAATTGCCCTGCGCGAAGATGAGATCAAGCCTGCGTTTCCTGACTCCCCGGCAGAACAAGGCCTTCTCAGAAAAAGCCTGCTCGAAGAGTTCATCGTGAAACGCCCCAGGACCAGAGCAGACTGGTTTCGCGTGTTTCCGGAGAGCGTCCGCACGAGTGTCGATTCGAAGCAGGTTGGCAGATACCTTGATAGGGTGCTGGCAATTATCGCCGAATGCAGTGAGCTGTGAACACAGGAACGATATGCTCCTTTGTCCTTCAGGATTTCGTTATGCAAACGCCCAGTCTGCCGAGAGCGTCTCTGCCTGCTCCAGTACGGTATCTGTAGCTTTCTCCTGTTTGTCTGGCGGGTAGCCGTACTTCCTGAGGATGCGCTTCACCAGCACACGCAGGTTTGCGCGGACATTTTCCCGGACCGTCCAATCGATGGTTGTATTTCGTCGTACGGTCTCGACCAGCTCGCGTGCAATCGTCTTGAGCGTTTCGTCGCCCAGCACCTGCACGGCACTGTCGTTTATGCCCAGCGCGTCATAGAAGGCAACCTCATCGTCGGTCAGGCCAAGTTCCGCGCCTTTGGCGGCTTCCTCGCGCATCTGCTTGGCGAGGCCGATCAATTCCTCAATGACCTGGGCCGTCTGGATGGCGCGATTCTGGTATTTCCGAATGGCGCTTTCCAGCAACTCAGAGAAAAGCCGGGCCTTCACCACATTCCGGCGCCCGCGTATTTTGATCTCGTTGTTCAGCAGCTTTCGCAGCAACTCAACGGCAAGATTCCTCTGGGGAAGTCGGCTGACCTCGGCAAGAAAATCCTCGGAGAGGATCGAAATATCTGGCTTTTTAAGACCAGCTGCAGCAAAGATGTCCACTACCTGGTCCGATACCACCGCCCGCGACACGATCTGCCGGATCGCAGCATCCAGTTCATGCTCCGGCCGGCTCTGCTGGCCGGCGGCCTTCGTCAGCACGGCCTTGACCGCCTGAAAGAATCCGACGTCATCACGGATTCTCATCGCCGCGTCATGCGGAACCGACAGTGCGAATGCTGCTGATAAATCCGCCACTACCTTTTCCAACCGTTTCTTGCCCTCTTCCTGGCGCAAGATATGCTCCTGCGCATTGGGAAGTAGTGCCAGCCGCGCCGCCGGTGAGTTGCTGGTCCAGGCCGACCAATCGAAACCGTGGAACAGGCTGTGGCAAATCTCGTATTTCTCCAGCATCACAGCGACGGCTTCTTCCTGATCAATCGCAGTGCGGCCTTTGCCGCCGCTTTCGGTGTAGGTGCTCAGTGCCAGTTTCAGCTCATGAGCAATCCCGAGATAGTCCACAATCAGCCCGCCCGGCTTGTCCTTAAAGACGCGATTTACCCTGGCTATCGCTTGCATCAAGCCGTGGCCGCGCATCGGCTTGTCCACATACATGGTGTGTAGGCTGGGCACATCAAAACCCGTCAGCCACATGTCGCGCACGATGACGATCTTGAGCGCGTCCTTTGCGTTCTTGAACCGCTTGCCCAGCGCCTCTCTGCGGCGCTTGTCGCGGATATGCTGCTGCCACTCCGGCCCGTCTGCCGCCGAACCGGTCATGACGATCTTCAATATGCCGGCGTCGTCATTCTCGCTGTGCCACTCAGGGCGCAACTTCACAATCTGGTTGTAAAGGTCCACGCAAATGCGGCGGCTCATGCAGACGATCATCGCCTTGCCGTCCATCGCCTCCAACCGCTCCTCGAAGTGATGGATTAAATCGTCTGCAACGGTCTCCAACCGCTTCTCAGTGCCGACAATGGCCTCCATCGCGGCCCACTTCGTTCGCAACTTCTCGCGCCGTTCAACTTCCTCGCCTTCGGTGGCCTCATCAAAATCGTCATCGAGCTTCGGCCTTTCGCGCTCATCCAGCCCAATTCTGGCAAGGCGGCTCTCGTAGTAGATCGGGACCGTCGCCTTGTCCTCCACTGCACGCTGGATGTCGTACACGCTGATGTAGTCGCCAAAGACAGCCCGAGTGTTGGCATCGGTCTTTTCAATGGGCGTCCCTGTAAAGCCGATGAACGACGCATTCGGCAGCGCATCGCGCATATGCCGTGCAAAACCATCAATAAAGTCGTACTGGCTGCGATGGGCCTCATCTGCGATCACGATGATGTTGTGACGGCCGGAAAGAGCCGGATCGCGATCGTCTTCCGCAGGCATGAACTTCTGAATCGTCGTAAAGACTACGCCGCCCGTGGAGACCTGCAACCGTGCCCGCAGGTCCTCGCGGCTCACGGCCTGCACCGGGTCCTGACGCAGCAGTTCGTGGCAGCGGGAGAAGGTACCGTAAAGCTGGTCGTCCAGATCGTTGCGGTCGGTAATCACCACAATGGTCGGGTTCTGCAAACGGGGTTCCAGCACGAGCCGCCCGGCATAGAAGGCCATGGTCAGGCTCTTGCCGCTGCCTTGTGTGTGCCAAACCACGCCGGCGCGATGATCGCCAGTGACCTGTGCGGCACCCAAGGTCTGCGCCAGCGCGCGATTTACGGCGTGGAACTGGTGGTACCCGGCTATCTTCTTGGTCAGGATGCCGCCGCCCTCGTCTTCAAAGACAACGAAGTAGCGCAGGAAATCGAGCAGACGCTGCTTCTCCAGCAAGCCATGCACCGCAACCTGAAGTTGCGGCATCGAGGTCGGCGCCAAGTCCTCGCCTTCAATCGTGCGCCATGGCATAAAGCGCTCGGTGGACGCTGTCAGTGAACCCACACGCGCCTCCAGACCATCGGAGATGATGAGCAACTCGTTATAGGCAAAGAGCAAGGGAATCTGCGCTTTGTAGGTCTGGATCTGGTCGTAGGCATTCCAGATGGTGGCGTTCTCGTCTGCCGGATTCTTCAACTCCATCAGAGCGATGGGCAGACCATTCAGAAAGATCAGCACGTCCGGCCGTCGCGTGTGCTGGCCCTCCACCACGGTGAACTGGTTTACCGCCACCCAGTCGTTGTTATCTGGATTATCGAAGTCGATCACGCGCACCAGCGCGCCGCCAATGGAGCCGTCGGGCCGCGTGTACTCCACCGTCACCTCGTCCACCAGCATCTTGTGGACGGCGTGATTCTGCGTGACCGTTGAGGGCTCTTCCGGCCGCGTCAGACGACGGTAGGCGTCTTCGATAGCCTCTGGTGGCAGCGTGGGATTCAACCGCTGCAGCGCCTGCCGCAGCCGCCGCTCCAAAATCACATCGCGATAGCCGGAGTCATCCCGCTCGGCCGCCGGCTCCCCGGCAGCGATGTCGGGGCCATGCAGAACCGTGTAGCCCAGGCCCGCCAACCAGTCGAGGGTGGCTTCTTCGACGACGGACTCGGTAAATCCGCTGCTTCCCACGATTTGAACCTTTCATCCAGCCGCTATAGCTTATATGAGCTTAAATAAGCAAAGCAATTAGATTCAGCCATTTAAGACGCTATAGCGATCCAAATTTGGCTCACTTTTATATAAAGCGTCCGCAATATCGTCCGCTACGCCCAGAATGGCAAATAACGTGCCCACTTCTTTGACCCCCCGACAGTCTCATCGGCTTTGACAAGTCCCTCCTCGATCGTCGCCGAGATAACCTGCGATACAGCCGTGCTCTTGTCCTCTCCCAAACCGAAACGCTCCCTCAGAG
>NZ_DATKQC010000485.1:0-4176 GCF_035532915.1 Edaphobacter sp. | reverse complement strand
TACGCGAATGGCGTCATAGGCGGAACGGCGTGGCTTTTCACCTTGCCGGAATGGGAGGGCGTGCTCGACTTCCTCTTCATTGATGAAGCGGGTCAGGTGTCATTGGCCAATGCCGTAGCCATGGCTCGATGCGCGAAGAACGTCGTTCTTCTTGGCGATCAAATGCAGCTCGAACAACCGATCCAGGGCACTCATCCCGGCGATGCCGGGCTCTCGTCGCTCCAGTATGCACTCAAGGATTTGAGGACAAGCCAGCCTGACCAGCCGGTCTTTCACGCAGTCGTGCCATCGGATTATGGTCTCTTTCTCGGCGAGTCACGCCGGATGCATCCAGCCGTTTGCCATTTCATCTCGGAGAGTATCTATGAGGGTCGCCTTGCTTCGCACCCTGATTGCGCACAACAGAAGATCGACCTTACGCTCAATGCGCATGGAATCGTAACTAAGGAGAGCGGCATTGTTTTCATCGGTGTCGAACATGATGGAGACATCCAACGAAGTGATGAAGAGGTAGAACGGGTGAGAGCTGTTTATCACGAGTTGCTGGGCCGACCGTATACCGCATCGGATGGCGTCACAAAGCCACTCGCTTTGGAGGACTTTCTCTTCATCGCCCCTTACAATGCACAGGTCCGCGCTCTCCAAACCGCGCTTCCTGTCGGCGCGCGTGTTGGCAGCGTGGACAAGTTCCAAGGACAACAGGCTCCAGTGTGCATCCTGTCGCTCTGTTCCAGCTACGGCGAATATGGGTCGCGGGGACTTGCCTTCATCCTGGACCGTAATCGGGTCAACGTAGCATTATCTCGCGCCAAATGCCTGGCAGTCGTTGTTGCTGATCCGCGCATCGGGAGCGCCGCCGCTGGCTCAATCGACGAGATGATGCTTGTCAATCTGTTCTGTAAACTGGTCAGTGCATAGCTCCTGCCGGTGCTCCCCTCCCTTCGATGGCAATGATTAAGGCGGTCCAGGATCGATGCGAGCGTCCAACCAGGGTCTTGCTCTCTGCCTCACGCTTCGCCTGGAGCTCGGCCCACGGACGGTCCTCATCGCGTCGCTCCTTGCGGAGCCTACGCTGGTTCCAGTCTGAGTAAGTATCCACCGGCAGAGCCGGTGGCTTTACGGTTGCTGGCCCCTCAAAGGGGCCTGACCGCAACCGTCCGAAGCAAAAGCAAGAACAAAAGCAAAAGCCTCGTACCGCTATCTTCACTGCCGCAGCACAGGCAATTCGAGGGAGAACATACTCCGGGGATTCTCAAAGTTCTACTGCCACCCCGGCAGAGCCGGGGGATCTCCCTTTTGGATTAGACAGTGCCGGGCTGCATTCCCTCACCGAACCGGGCTGGCTCGTAGACCCTCCTCAGGGCCGTGGTCAACTGTGGGCGAGGAACTCCACCTGGAGTCCTACGTGGTGGCCGACGTTCCTGGGAGCCGACGGGTTCCACGAAGACAACGGCGTTTCAGAGATCTATCCTGGATGGCTCGGATCAGGCAGACAGCTGCCTCTCGTTCGTTGTGCCTCTGCTCGAATTGATACTCGATTTTGCGTAAATCGAGAATCCATCCGAGCTTCTTGTGCGTTTAGCCGTGCAGAAGAACTGGGACTTTTCGCCAGCGAAGATGAGGCGAATATAATCTATGGGGGTTAGGTATTCAATGGTGCGGAGGCCGCATTCCGATAGTGAACCCATTCCCGTGGAAACGCTTTTGGTGCCGTCGAGAAAACGTGTTTTCTCTTGGCGACCGGGGGTTCCTGTCCGATCCAGAAGGAGAGCGTGGGAACATACTCAACCCGAATCTGACCACCTTCGATGAACTTCAGTCAGTTGCGTGCCTCGCGCTCCTTGGGGAACCGGGAGTGGGCAAGAGTTGGAGCCTTTCAGCCGATGTGAATGCGTATCTCCAGCAGTCGCCGGGAATGCCTACGATACGCCTCGACCTTCGGAGCTTCAGTAGCGAAGATCGTCTATATCGGACCCTGTTCGAGGACGAAACTTTTCTTCAGTGGGCAAAGGGCGATTACGATCTCCACCTGTACATCGACAGCCTGGATGAATGCTTATTGCGCATTGATTCAGTGGCTGCGCTTCTAGCAGACGAGATTCCAAAATATCCACTGGACCGGCTGAAGCTACGGATTGCCTGCCGCACAGCATCATGGCCGCCTTTGCTGGAAAGGGCACTGAAGTCGGGATATGGGGAGGATTTGTTTGTCGCGACCGAACTGGTGCCCCTGCGGCGCGTGGATGTACTTCAAGCAGCAACATTGAGCGGCATTACAGACCCGGATTCATTTCTTGCGCGAGTTGACGAACTACACATTACGTCCTTCGCTATCAAGCCGGTCACACTCAAGATGCTGCTTGACACATTCCAGCGAGAGGGCGATCTACCTGGAAACGTAGTTGATCTTTACGAAAAGGGATGCTCCATCCTCTGTGAAGAGCAAAACGAAAGTCGCCGTGCCTCGCGCAGGACGGGTGACTTAAGTCCGAGAGATCGAGTAGCTGTTGCCTCTCGCGTTGCGGCGGCAACTCAGTTCGGCAACCGCTTCGCGGTCTGGACTGGAACCGAAGCCGAAGGTGTTCCTGAAGAAGATGTAGCTGTCGGTGATTTGGTCGGTGAGAATGAGCCGTCGGACAGCTCCGTGAACGTCACGCACAACGCCGTTTTGGAGACATTGGGAACTGGATTGTTCTCGTCCCGAGGCCAGGAGCGTCTCGGCTGGTCGCATCAGATGTTTGCGGAATTTTTGGCTGCGAGATATTGCTTCGTACACGAGCTGCCTATTGAGCAGCTTCGCTCACTGGTGTTTCATCCTCGGCGCAGGCGCGTGATTCCGCAGGTGCGAGAGGTTGCGTCATGGATTGCACTTAGGAATGATGAGCTATTTGCGGAAATTGCAGAGTTTGATCCTGAAGTCTTGCTGGGGTCGGCGGCACCTAGTTTGTCGAATGAACAACGGCGGGCACTTGCGGATGCCCTCTTGCGGAGTTGCGACCAAAGCGAGGTCCTTCACATTCGGCATCATCTGGAACTTCGACATCTCGCTCATCCAATACTCGCGGAACAGTTGGAGTCTGTGCTTGTTGACCGGGAGCGGTCGGCGGCCACGCGATACTTTGCTGCAAGGATTGCGCGCGACTGCGCCGTTACGAGCCTCGGCGGGGCTCTCTTGGGGATTGCGCTCTCTGATGCCGAAACGCACGAACTGCGCACGATTGCAGCCTATGCTATCGCGGATGTCGGATCAGAGGAGGAGCGCAACCTACTTCACCCCCTACTTCAGTCGGGTCGGGAAATTGATCCCAACGACCAGTTAAGGGGCGCGGCGCTCAACGCAATCTATCCGGGTGACAAGTACGACGATGCGATGTGGAACTATCTCGAACACCCGCGACAGTCTATGTTCTTCGGCTCATACAACAACTTTTTGTCGTATGCAGTGGTGCCGAAACTCAACGCCGAGAACCTTCCGGCTGCGCTTCGGTGGTGTGCCGCACAACCGCCAGAGGACATTGGGCCGATTCCTGAGCTGGAGGCAGAAATCTTCTCACTGGCGCTTGAACATATCGAAAAGGACGGTATTGCTAAACTTCTTGCCAACATCGTTTTCCAGCGAGCTCGATCGTTTCGTCCGTTGCCGCATGGAAGGCACTCAAGCGGCTTCTCTGAGACGTTAGCTGACGATACGACTCGACGCAGGCGCTTTCTTGAGGCATTTCTTCCTCTGCTCAATCGCGACAACGTGCATTTTGTGATGCATCCAATGCCCTTACTGGTTCTCGAAGATTTGCAGTGGTATATCGACAGAATTCTCAGTGTCCCACCATCTTGCTCGGCAATCGTGGAGGCACATTTGGTTTGTCGCTTGGCCTGCTCGTGGGAACCCGACGCTGTGAATACCGTTTGGCAAGCATGTCAGCGGAGTCCGATTCTGGCACAGGAGTGCAATCCAATCTTTGAGCCGGTATCGCTTGATTCCGAGACGGTGCGGTGGCAGCGGAAGTCCAAGGCTGATCTGCTTAAGGAGAGGAATATTCAAGTCGCTCCCGCTCTGGAGCCCAGGTGTGAAGCTGCGCTTCAGCTCATCGAGGGTGGCGAGGTGGATGCGTGGCTGAGGCTGCTGGGCGAAATGTCCTTGGACGAGGGTGGCACCCACTACATGGATCTCCGGCA
>NZ_DATKQC010000484.1:0-30434 GCF_035532915.1 Edaphobacter sp. | reverse complement strand
TTCAGCATCTCATCGTTCACGAAGTCGATAAACTTCTTCGCCTCAGGCGTTCCCTGGCGGAACTCGATGCCAGCATAGATGTCCTCTGTGTTCTCGCGGAAGATCACAACGTCCAGCTTCTCCGGGTGTTTCACCGGACTGGGCACGCCCGCATAATACTTCACCGGACGCACGCACTGGTATAAGTCCATCAACTGCCGCAGCGCAACGTTCAGCGAGCGAATTCCGCCACCCACCGGCGTCGTCAGCGGTCCCTTGATCGACACGCGAAAATCCATCGTCGCCTTCACGGTATCGTCCGGCAGCCAGTTCTGTGTCTGCCGATAAGCCTTCTCCCCAGCGAGCACTTCGTACCACTTCACCGCGCGCTTGCCGCCATACGCCTTCTCAACAGCAGCATCGAAAACTCGCTGCGACGCGCGCCAGATATCGCGCCCGGTGCCGTCGCCCTCGATGAAGGGAATGACAGGATTATCAGGAACGGTAAATTTTCCGTTGGCGTATTCAATGGGTTGACCGTCGGCGGGAACAGCGATTCCGTTATAGCTCGATTGCATCTTCATCACTCCAGTTTAGGGGACAGTACGGCTGTTGAAGCGTAACATTCCGGCACAACGAATGACAATTTTCGGACAGCAGGTTCGTTAATCGCACGATACTGTCTTGCAAGACGAGACGCCCTCACACAAAAAATGCCCCAGCCGAAGCCGAGGCATTTTTCACCGAACAGGAACCTCTTAGAAGATGTTCCAAAGCAACTGGTTGTAGACATCGTGGTGGAACTGTACCTCGGGAGCCTTGACGATCGTACCCAGCAGCCGTGCGCAGCGGTCCGCCGAGGCCTGCTTCAGATCGGCATAGCGGGACTTCACATCCTCGCCCAGAAGTTCCCCGGTCCATTCAGCGCCGCGGAAGTTCTCAAGGGCGGTGTAGATGTTGTCCGGCAGATAGCGCTCGGCCTGGCGCAGGTTCTTGATCTTCGAGGTCTGGCCATGCAGGCCGGTCTTGAAGATCGAGTACAGCACGAGGTAGGGGTTCGCATCCGGCCCAACCGAACGGACCTCGACACGCGACGACTTCTCGTTGCCGATAGGGATACGAATCATCGAACCGCGATCCACAGCCGAAGCCTTGATCTGGTTCGGCGCCTCGAAGTGAGGATCGAGACGGCGATAGGCATTCACGCTGGCATTCAACAGCAGGCAAAGATCGTTGCCATGCGTAAGAATGCGGTCGGTGAACTGCCATGCCAGCTTGGAGATCTTCTCCTCGCCCTTGGGGTCCCAGAACAGGTTCTTGCCGCCCTTGGTGATGGAGACGTTGGTGTGCATGCCGCTGCCGTTGACGCCAACCACCGGCTTCGGCAGGAAGCTCGCGGTCATGCCCATCTGCGTGGCCACCTGACGGCAGATCAGCTTGTAGAGCTGAATCTGGTCAGCTGCGGCAACAACCTCACCATAGGTGTAGTTGATCTCGAACTGCGAAGGCGCAACCTCGGGATGGTCCTTCTCGTTCTCAAAGCCCATGGCGCGCTGCACTTCCGCGCTGGTGTCGATGAACTCGCGCAGCGGATCGCCCGGCAGCGAGTGATAGTAGCCGCCCTTGTTGACGTACTCGAAGCTGCCGGTCTCGTGATAGCTGCGCTCGGCGTCGATGCCCTCAAAGAGGAAGCCTTCAATCTCGTTGGCAGCGTTCAGCGTGTATCCCTGCTTGTCGAACTGCTCCTTCGAGAATTGCTTCAGCACGCTGCGGATGTCGCCGCTGTAGATGCCGCCGTTCTTGTCGATCACTTCGCCGAAGACGAGGACCTTGCCGCCGCCGAACACATCGGCTGGCGCCCAGTAGAACGCGCTCCAGTCGATGCCCAGGCGCAGGTCGCTCTCCCGCTGCGCGGTAAAGCCGCGGATCGACGAGCCGTCGAACGTCAGGTTGTCATAGCTCTTGATCAGAAATTTCTTGTCATAGTCCAGCATGTGCAGACGGCCTTCGAGGTCGCTGAACAGCACGGTGACGGCCTTGATGCGGTGCTCATCGGTCAGGTAACGAAGACGCTCTTCCTGAATCACATCGGCAGCAACGCGCTTCCTGCGCTGTTCCTTGGCCTGCAGGTTCAAGTCCTCAAGTTCACCGTACGAAAGTTCCAGAAAATTACGTAATTCGCTCAACGTACCACTCCTTCTGCAATGAAATACACGGCTGCCGCACGGGGCGGGGATGAATACAAAACGCTGTGTGATGGATGAGCCGCAGAAGCGTCGTGGATTCTTCGGCACTTCCAAACTATCAGATATCGCCACCCGAAAAAAGAGAGGACCTGCGATTTCGCCCGTCTTTTTGATCTTCCGCCTCTCATAGCTCCCGGTCTTTTATCATTGAAAACAAGCCCTCGCGTTATGCTGGGGCAACTGGAGGCGCCCGGCACGGCAATTCCGGCAGTTTTCCTTGAAAAGGCACCCATGGCACCCACTCAAAACACCCGCGTCGCGCTCATCCAGATGTCCTGCTCCCCCGACACCCAGCTCAACCTCGACCGCGCCGCCGAGCGTGTCTACGAAGCTTCCCGCCAGGGAGCTACCCTAGTCTGCCTGCCCGAGCTCTTCCGCGCCCAGTACTTCTGCCAGCGCGAAGACCACGCCCTCTTCGGCCTCGCCGAGTCCATCCCCGGCCCCTCCACCGACATCCTCACCCGCGTCTGCCGCGAAGCCGGTGTCGTCCTCGTCGCCAGCCTCTTCGAGCGCCGCGCCCCCGGCCTGTACCACAACACCGCCGTCACCATCGAGCGAGACGGCCGCATAGCCGACACCTACCGCAAGATGCACATCCCCGACGACCCGCTCTACTACGAGAAGTTCTACTTCACCCCCGGCGACCTCGGCTTCAAGGCCACTTCCACGTCTGCAGGTCCTATAGGAACTTTAGTCTGCTGGGACCAGTGGTACCCCGAAGGAGCCCGCCTCACCGCCCTTCGCGGAGCCGAAACCCTCTTCTTCCCCACCGCCATCGGCTGGCACCCCTCCGAAAAGGAGGAGTTCGGCACTGCCCAGTACGAAGCCTGGCAGACCGCTCAGCGCGCCCACGCCATCGCCAACGGCGTCTTCGTCTGCGCCGTCAACCGCGTCGGCCACGAGCACGGCGACGTCAAGTTCAAAGTCACCGCCGCCGACGGCAACCCCGCCACGGTCGAGTTGCACGGCCCCGGCGACCACACCCCCCACTCCGGCATCGAGTTCTGGGGCGGCAGCTTCATCGCCGACCCCTTCGGCCGCATCCTCGCCCAGGCCAGCCACGACCAGGAAGAGATCCTCTACGCCGACCTCGACCCCAAGCTGGTCGAAGTCACCCGCCAGCACTGGCCCTTCCTCCGCGACCGCCGCATCGACGCCTACGAAGGCATCGCCAAACGCTTCTTGGACTGAGTTTTTCGTCGAAAGGAGTTTCAATTTTGGAAATGAACCCGCACGTCGCGTCAACAGCCCTGACACTTGTCAATTCCACGGTGCAGTCTCTCAAGACTGCAATCGAGTTAGCAAAAACTTCAAAAGATTCAGACCTCAAGCAAACAATTAGTGAAGTGTTTAATGGTGTTTTGGACTTGAAATCCAAGGTCTTAGATTTAGAGGAAGAAAATCGGACACTCAGGATCGCAATTGCAGAAAAAGCGGCCATCAAAAGGTCTGCGGTGTTTGGCTATTATTTCAAAGACGACGAAAACAGTCCTTTGTGTCCTAAATGTTACGAGTCAGATGCAAAGCTTGCATATCTTTCGAATGCAGAGCCCTGGAGCGGTGGGATAAGAAGAGACTGCAGAATCTGCAATAGAACTTACTGGGAAAAACCGGTGGCTTTACTTTCTGAACCAGCAAGATCGGATTTTCCCTTTTAACTGGTGCGGGTGCCCCATATCTCGATTTTGAGATGTGGGCATTCGCGCCACGCGCGAACCGCCTTCCCTAACCCAGCCCAAACCGCCCGGGTGCCCCATCCTTCGCGCACTTTGCGAAGGGCCGGAGAATAAAACTCCCCCACACAGCATCCAATCCAAATGCAATCCGACATCCTCATCCTCGGAGCCGGCATGGCCGGCCTCACCGCCGCCCGCACCCTCGCCGAAGCGGGCCGCCGCGTCACCCTCCTCGAAGCCGCCAACCGAGTAGGCGGACGCATCCACACCATCCGCGAAGCCAACGAGATCATCGAGCTAGGCGCCGAGTTCGTCCACGGCAAGCCTCCCGAGCTCTGGTCCTTCATCGAAGAAGCCAACCTCGAAACCTACGAGCTCGACGGCTCCATGCTCACCTTCGAAGACAGCCGCCTCCAATCCCGCGACGAAGAAGAAGAGGCCACCCCCATCCTTGAAAAAATCGAAGCCAAGCTCGAGTCCTTAAGCGGCCCCGACCAAACCTTCGCCGAATACCTCGCCCAGCACCCTGTACCGGAAGACCAGCGCCAAGCCACCATCGGCTACGTTGAAGGCTTCAACGCCGCCGACCACCGCATCATCAGCACCCACTCCCTCGGCCTCCAGCAGGCAGCCGAAGAGGCCATCGAAGGCGACCGCCTCTTCCGCATCAAGGACGGCTACGACCGCCTCCCCCAGTTCCTCGCGCAAAAGTTCACCGAGGCAGGCGGCTCCCTCCACCTCAACACCCTCGTCGAACGCATCGACTGGACCCCCAACCACGTCCGCATCGAGGCCCAGCGCAGCGGCCAACCCATTACCTTCGAGGCCGCCAAAGCCATCATCACCCTGCCCCTCGGCGTTCTCCAGCAAAACTCCGTCACCTTCAGCCCCACCCCCGACGCCCTCCACGAGGCCAACCGCCTCCGCATGGGCAACGCCCGCCGTTTCACCCTGGTCTTCCGCGAACCCTTCTGGAAGCACCTCCACATCGACCGTAATAGCCGCACCAACAACAAAACTGTCATCCTGAGCGAAGGCGGCGCTTCTGCCGCCGCAGTCGAAGGACCTGCGGTTCTTCCCCACCGGCTACCCTCTTCAAACTCCCTCCGCAACCTCAGCTTCCTCCTCTCCTTCGCCTCCATGCCCCCGGTCTGGTGGACACCCCACCCGGCCCTGAGCAACACCCTCACTGGCTGGATCGGAGGCCCCCGCTCCGCAGCCCTCGCGAACCTCACCACCGACGAGCTAGCCGAAGCCGCCTGCAAAACTCTCGCCCAAATCTTCTCCCTCGACCCCGCCGACATCCGCAGCCAGCTCATCGCCTGCCACACCCACGACTGGCAGCACGATGCCCTCACCTTCGGAGCCTACAGCTACGTCGCTGCCGGGGGCCTCGACGCCAGTTCCAAAATGACCCTCCCCGCCGACAACACCCTCTACTTCGCCGGAGAGCACACCGACACCACCGGCCACTGGGGAACCGTCCACGCCGCCATCCGCTCCGGCCTTCGCGCCGCCCAGGAAATCCTCCACCCCTAGCCTCAAAACCTGTCGATAGCAATTTCCCGGGTGCGGGTGCCCCACATCTCGATTTTGAGATGTGGGCATTCGCGCCACGCGCGAACCGCCTTCCCTAACCCACTCACCAAAAGCACGGGTGCCCCACCTTTGCAGCCTCATCGCAAAGGGTGGGATGTTCACTTCCAGCCTCAGATATGTTCTCCTTGCACTCAGCACACGCTGAAAAATGACCGCCCTCATCCTCCTGCTCATCGCCGCCGCCTACATCATCCTGGGAACCTTCCATCTCGCTGCGCCCACCAAAGTCCTTCCCGTCTACCGCTTCCTCCTCGGCCGCAGGCTCTTCGCGAAAAACGCCAGCCGCTTTGAACAGATCACCCGCACCAACTGGAAGCTCATGGGCGCGGTCTACATCCTCTTCGGCATGATTCTGGTCTGGTCCCTGCGTTCCAGCTTTTGAAACTTGGAAGTCCGCAAAAACCTGTCAAGCCCCAAAATCCCTCAAAGTCTTAGAAACAAAGAAGATAGAGTTTGCAAATTAGTTTCGCTCCAACCGCTATACTTGAAATAGCAGCAGAAACCGCAGATCTCCGGCGCCGCTTCCCATTTAGAATCAGCAACTTATCCGCAACCCCTTTGAATAGAAGACTTTAGAAAATAAGTCCTTTCAATGGAAGACTTTACATACTCTGGGTATAGGGGGTGGGGTACCCTGTGGGGGAGTATAAAAACGCAGCAAAGAACAGGTACACCAGAATGACGACACCAAGCGACCAGAACTACCGCATGCCCGCCGAGTGGGCTCCCCACGCCGCCACCTGGATCGCCTGGCCGCATAACGCCGAAGACTGGCCGGGAAAATTTCAGCCCATTCCCTGGGTCTACGCCGAGATCGCCCGTCATCTCTCCTGCTGCGAGGACGTCCACATCCTCGTCAACGACCTCGCCGCCGAGCGTCGCGCCACCGGTCTGCTCCAGCGCGCCGGAGCCAACATGGCCCGTCTCCACTTCCATCACTGGCCCACCGACCGCGTCTGGCTCCGCGACTCCGGTCCCATCTTTGTAAAGAATCCCAAAGGCGAACTAGCAATCACCAACTGGAGGTTCAACGCCTGGGCCAAGTACGACAACTGGCGCCGCGACGACCAGATTCCGCAACACGTTGCCAAACACTATGACATGCCGCAGTTCAAGCCCGAAATCACCGCACCGAACGGCAAGCCTCACCGACTCGTCCTCGAAGGCGGAAGCATCGACACCAACGGAGCAGGAATCCTCCTCACCACCGAAGAATGCCTCCTCTCTGAGATTCAGCAGCGCAATCCCGGTCTCGGCGACGAAGAGTCCACCCGCAAGCATCTGGAACAGGCCTTCCACGACTACCTCGGCATCGAAAAGACCATCTGGCTCCATCGCGGCTGCGCCGGAGACGACACTCACGGCCACGTAGACGACATCACCCGCTTCGTAGGCGAGAACAAGATCCTCACCGCCGTCGAACCCAACACTCACGACGAAAACCATCTCCCGCTGGCCGAAAACCTCGACCGCCTCCGCAACGCCCGCAACCTCAGCAACAAGCCCTTCGAGATCGTCGAACTCCCGATGCCCTCGCCCGTAGTCTTCGAAGGTCAGCGTCTTCCAGCCAGCTACGCCAACTTCTACATCGCCAACAATCTCGTCCTGGTTCCTACCTTCAACGACGCCAATGACCGCCACGCGCTCAACACCATCGCCTCCTGCTTCCCCGACCGCAACATCGTAGGCATCCACGCCGTCGATCTCGTCTGGGGCCTCGGCACACTGCACTGCCTCTCTCAACAGGAGCCTGCATGAACTCCCCAAGAAACGAGCGACGCGAAGAGCAACACCCCATCAAAGAACTCGTTAAAGAAGTGGAATTTAAGCAGCGCAATACAACATGGCCAGATGCCATGGTCAATGCGAAAGGCGTTGACGAACTGCTTTGGAAGGGGTCCCGACGTATTACAAAGGTTCAGCGAGTTGGCGTTGCACTCCTCGGTCTGGCTTTTGTCTTGTGCGGCGTTTTATTTATTGGAGATTTCGGCTCTCAGAGCAATAGTCGATGGCTGCCTATCTTATTCGGAATAGGATGCATATTGGTCGGCTGCAAATTCCTTTGGAATAGCATCCGCAAGGACGACGCTCCGAAAGCTAAAACGCGAAAATGAATACCGACCTAGACTACCTACGCGAAGCCATCGCCGAAGCCCAGGCAGCCGAAGCCGCTGGCGAAGTTCCCGTGGGTGCAATCGTGGTTCACAAAGGAAAGATCATCGGTCGAGGCCAGAACCGCGTCCTCCGCGACAGCGATCCCACAGCCCACGCCGAGGTCGTCGCTCTCCGCGAAGCAGGCCGCGCACAGGCCAACTATCGCCTCGAACACTGCACCCTCTACGTGACGCTCGAACCCTGCGCCATGTGTGCCGGAGCGATTCTCCACGCCCGCGTCAATCGTCTCGTCTACGCTGCGCTCGATCCCAAGGCTGGAGCGTGCGGCTCTGTGCTCGCTGTCATGAATCACCCGCAGCTTAACCACCGCGTCGAGGTTCAGCCCGGGCTGCTCGCCGACGAGTGCGGCAGCCTGCTAACCAACTTTTTTCGCCAGCGCCGTCTAACCAAGGCCGCCGCCCGCATCCTACCAAGCGGGGAGGCAGCGATGACGACAAAAAAGAAATGGTCCGCGAAAGTCGACACGGATTCCACCCATCCCGATGAGGGACTGTTCAACCAGAGCGCACCCGCTATCGCCAGGGCGTTGGCGTCGAAGAAGGTCTCGCCCAAAGGGCCGGCCTCCGGTATGAGGATGTTGAACTTCTATATCAACCGCGCAGGCAAAAACCTCTCCAAGGAAAGGCACGCCGAACTGGAGAAGGCGAAGGACAGGCTTTCCGCAATCATCGCAAAGCAAAAAGCGGAAATCGCAAAAGATAAGCCGGGGAAACCGCATACATCCGCTAAATCTGCTACAAAAAAAGCAGCAAGGAAAACTGCCGCTAAAAAATCCAGCACGAAATCGAAGTAGACATTCAGAAGGATCGAGGAAAGAAATCATGTCAGGTCGTCTCGCAGGAAAAGTCGCTGTCATCAGCGGAGCAGGTTCAGGCATTGGGCAGGCCATCGCCATTCGTTTCGCCAGCGAAGGAGCAAGCGTCGTCATCAACGACATCAAGCCCGAAGGCGCGAATGAGACCAAGGCCAAGGCCGAAGCAGCAGGTGGAAAGGCCATCACCGTTCTGGGCGACGTCACCAAGACCGCCGACACGCACAACCTGATCGAAGAGGCCTACAAGCAACTCGGCCGCTGCGATATCCTCGTCAACAACGCAGGTATCGAGATCGGCGCGGACTTCTGGGACGTGACCGAGAAGGACTACGACGCTGTTCTCAACGTCAACCTGCGCGGCGCCTTCTTCCTCACCCAGGCCTTTGTCCGCCGCCTGCGCGATGCCAAGCAGCCCGGCCGCGTCATCAACCTCAGCTCCGTACACGAAGACATGGTCTTCCCGCACTTTGCCTCGTATTGCGCGGCCAAGGGCGGCATGCGCATGTTGATGCGCAACCTCGCCGTCGAGCTTGGCCCGCTGGGCATCACGGTCAACAACATCGCGCCCGGCGCCGTCATTACGCCGATGAACGCCAGCCTGCTCAACAACAAGCCCCAGCTTGATGCGCTTCTGGCCAACATCCCCCTGGGACGCCTGGGTACGGTCGACGATGTATCCGGAGTAGCTTTGTTTCTCGCCTCCGAAGACGGGGCGTATGTGACTGGTTCCACCTACTTCACCGACGGCGGCTTGATCCGCAACTATCACGAGCAATAAGCGGCAAAAGGCCTCGCGCAGCGCGGAAAAGGTAGAATAAAGCCATGGATCTGACCGTATATTCGGCCTCATGGTGCCGCGACTGCCGCGAGGCCAAGCGCTTTCTCGCTAAGCACAATATTCCTTTCACTGAGATCGATATCGAAGAGACCCCCGGCGCCGCTGAGGAGGTCCTGGCCAACGTCGGCAAACGGGCCATTCCGCAGTTTGTGCTGGACGGCAAATGGGTCCAGCCCTACCGCCCTGGCCGCGGCTTCCTCCACGATGAGATGGCGGAGTTGTTCGGCGTTAGCAATTCGTAATCTTCTCCAAAAGTACAAATAATACCAAGGAATTTTATGATCGCCCGCTACACACGCCCCGCGATGGGCAAAATCTGGTCTGACGAAAACAAGTACCGTTGCTGGCTTACCGTTGAAGCCGCCGCTTCACAGGCCCTCGCCAAGTTCGGCCTCGTGCCGCAGGACGCCGCCGACACCATCCGCGACAAGGGCAACTTCACCGTGGCCCGCATCGACGAGATCGAGGCCGAGGTCCGTCACGACGTCATCGCCTTCACCACCACCGTCGCCGAGCACATCAACAATCCCGAGCACTCGCGCTGGCTGCACTACGGCCTCACCTCCACCGACGTCGTCGACACCGCGCAGGCGCTACAGCTCAAGGAAGCCTCCGCGATCATCCACACCGGCATTGTCGCTCTGCTCGACGTGCTCAAGCGCCGCGCGGTCGAGTTCAAGCACACGCCTATCATCGGCCGCACCCACGGCGTCCACGCTGAACCTTCCACCTTCGGGCTCAAACTTCTCCTTTGGTACGCCGAGGTCCAGCGCAACCTCGTTCGCTTCGATACCGCCGCCGAAGATCTCCGCGTCGGCAAGCTCTCCGGAGCCGTCGGCACGTTTGGCCACCTCAAGCCAGAGCACGAGGAGGCCATCTGCGCAGCCCTTGACCTCAAACCGGTTGCCATCGCAACGCAGGTAGTCCAGCGCGATCTTCACGCCGCCTATGTCGCCATGCTCGCCGTGCTCGCCAGCACGCTCGACAAGATCGCCACCGAGGTCCGCCACCTGCAACGCACCGAGGTCCGCGAAGCCGAGGAATTTTTCTCCGAGAAGCAGAAGGGCTCAAGCGCGATGCCGCACAAGCGCAACCCCATCGTCTCCGAGCAGATCTCGGGGCTCGCACGCGTCGTGCGCTCCAACGCGCAGACGGCATTTGAAAACGTAGCGCTGTGGCATGAGCGCGACATCTCGCACTCCTCCGCCGAGCGCGTCATCCTGCCCGACTCCACCATCCTGATCGACTATCTGCTGGCCAAGACGACGAACCTCATCGACAAGCTGCTCGTCTATCCGGCACGTATGTTGAAGAACCTTGAGTCCACCGGCGGCCTCATCTTCTCGGGCCAGCTCCTGCTCGACCTCGCCGAATCTGGCATGAGCCGCGAAGACGCCTACCGCCTCGTCCAGGGTCACGCCATGAACTCATGGAAGAACGACCTCATCTTCCGCGACGAAGTGGCTAAGGTCCCAGAGATTACGGCGCGGCTCTCGCCTGAAAAACTGGCTCGTGCCTTCGACTACAACCGCCAGTTGGCCAATGTAGATGCAATCTTCGAACGCGTTCTGGCGAAGAGTTAGATGAAAAGGATTTGCTTCGTCCTCTTCTGTCTTTTATGTGTCAGCACCACGCTTGCTCAATCTCCATCAGTCGCTCTTACTTTCGACGACCTGCCTGCAGCCGGGACAAGTGACACCACTGAGATTAGGGCAATCAATCTTGCGATTCTCAATTCTTTAGATCGCCATCATGCTCCCGCCACGGCCTTTGTCATCGGCCAGAATGCCCATCTCACTTCAGAGTCATGGCCAATGCTGGAGGAGTGGAAGCACCGCGGCTACACGTTAGGCAATCACACGTGGTCTCATCCTAATTTTGCCGATCTAACCATCGTTCAGGAGGAAGATGACATTCTCAAAGGAGAGCGCGCAATCGCTCCTTTGCTTGCCCCAGGTATCAAATTTCTCCGTTTTCCTTATAACGGAACGGGAGACACTTCTGAAAAGCATGACGCGATCCTGAGTTTCCTTAAAGCCCATCACTATCAAATTGCAACCTGCACCATCGACAACGAAGACTATGTATTTGCCGCCGTTTACAACAAGATGCTAGCGAGACACGATGCAGATGCAGCCGCACGTCTTCGTGCGGCTTACCTCGACTACACGGCAACTGAAATCGACTACTACACTCATCTGCATAAGCAGATCTTCGGCCGTGAAATTCCGCATGTCATGTTGCTCCATGCCTCGCGTCTCAATGCGGATATGATCAATCAGGTCCTCGCGCTCTTCACGGTTCGCGGATACCAATTCGTGACGCTTACGCAAGCTCAATCCGATCCGGGGTATGCAACTCCTGATACGTATGCCACTAAATACGGCCCAATGTGGGGTTATCGCTGGGCAAAAGAACTTGGTATCAGCCTCAAAAATAACCACGAAACGGAACCTCCGACGTGGATTTCCGAGTATGGCAAATAGGATTTTAAAGACCTGATACCTCTGGTCCAAATCGTAGACGCAGCCGTCGCCGACGCCTACCGTCGCGGCGGGCCACATCTCGTCTGCAAACGCGGATGCTCCCAATGCTGCGTCGGCGTTTTTCCCATCGCTCACGAAGACGCGGCGCGACTACGCGAAGGCCTTGAAGCACTCGCCCAATCCGATCCAGAAAAAGCGGCGCGCGTTCGCAAACGAGTCGCCGACTCACTCACACGCCTCGATCCCTGGTTTCCCGGTGACCTACATAGCGGCATCCTCAACGAAGACCACGAGGCCTCCATTCTCTTCGAAGAGTTCGCCAACGATGAGCCTTGCCCTGTGCTCGACCTTGAACACGGCACCTGCGACCTCTACGAGCATCGCCCCGTCCTCTGCCGCACGTTTGGGCCACCGATGCGAACGGTAGAAGATAACCTCGCCACCTGCGAGCTTTGCTTCATTACCGCCAGCACCGAAGAGATCACCGCCTGCGAGCTCGACCCAACCATTCCCGCGCAGGAAGAGGCCAGCAACGAAGCCTTCAACGCCGCGCATGGTCTCCACGGCCAAACCCTCATCGCCTACGCTCTCCGCGACGCATAGGCGATAATCAAGATAGTGCCCGAAGCCCGCAACATCACGCTAGCCGTTACCGGAGCCAGCGGCTCCATCTATGCCGCCGAGATTCTTCGCGCGCTCGCCACCGATGATCGCGTGGCCAAGGTCAACTTCGTCGTCTCCGACAGCGCCCTACGCGTCTTCGCCGAAGAGTTGCAGATCAGCGGACGCAATGGGCTCGTCGAAAAACTCCTTGGCGCGGCTAACCCCAAGGTCCAGCAACATCCCGAGAGCGACATCGGCGCCAACATCGCCAGCGGAAGCTATCCCACTGATGCGATGGTCATTCTTCCCTGCTCAATGGGCACGCTTGCCGCCATCGCCAACGGCCTTGCCTCGAACCTTATTCAACGTGCTGCCGACGTCTGTCTCAAGGAACACCGCCCTCTGCTGCTGTGCGTCCGCGAGACTCCGCTCAACCGCATCCACCTGCGCAACATGCAGCTCGCATCGGATGCCGGAGCGGTCATCTTCCCGGTGATTCCCACGCTCTACAACCATCCGCAGGACACGACCGAGATGGCCCGCCAGTTCGTCAACCGGGTGCTGGCGCACATCGATCTGCCTCAGCCCGGCGCGTATCAGTGGCAGCCCGACTGACGTTGCTCTAGTGTTCTGCGGGGAAGGTCTTTTCTCCACCCTGCATCGGCGGATTGGCGCGCAGAAAATCTACCGTACTCCGCACCACCGGCTTTGCGCAGGTCGCCGGAGCAAGGTGCCCGCAGCCCTCCATCACGTTCAGCACCGAGTTGGGGATGTCCTGATGGATCGTTTGCCCGGCAGACAGCGGAATCAGCTTGTCCTGCGCTCCCCAGACGATCAGCGTGGGCGGCTGCATATTATTCAGCCGAAAGTCGAGCAGATCGCGTCCATTGGTCATCGACGCCATGCCGCGGCGAATGACCCACGCATTGCGTTGCAGCTTGCGTAAGGCGGCCTTGGCCACGAAGGTTGGCATGGGGGTGGGATTTGGCGTCAACATCGCCAGCAGCTTCCGTACTCCCGCAACGTCGTCTGGGGTAAACAGCTCCGGCCCAAAGGTGGCTGGGAAATAGACGCCCGCGCTGTCGTAGATCACCAGGCGGTTCACCAACTGCGGATGCTCAAGGGCCAGTTTCATGGCGATCCAGCCGCCCATTGACCAGCCACCCACGTCGACGCGTGTCAGGTGAACGGTCTGCATAAACTGCACGATCGCAGCCTCTTCCATGGAGATGGAGTAGCTGACGTCGGGACGTCCCGACCGGCCGTATCCCGGAAGATCGGGCGCGTAGACATGAAAGCCCCTAGCCGCGAGCGCCGGAATCATCGGTGCCCAGTCCTCGCTGCGCGCGCCCAAACCATGAATTAGCAGGAGAGGAGTTCCTTCCCCACCGCCCGAAGGACGCACCTCGAAGTAGTGCATCCTGTACGGGCCTGCCTGAACGTATTCGCTGTGCACACCGGCACGCCACAAGTCGAAGCGAAGCGTCTGGTCTGCTAACTGAAGCGGAAAAAAATATACGACTGCTGCCGCAACCACACACAGCAGCAATAAAAGAACGACAATCCGAAGTCCGCGCCGCATCGTCCTGTCGCTCTCCCCAGCTCTTATTTCAACGGCTTGCCAAACTCTTCTCCGAATACCGTGTGTGCCATGTCGAAGCGGCCGCCATAGAACTTGTCGTCGCCCTTCAGGTGTCCCACGCCAAGCAGAGCGACTACCCAGTAGCTCAAGGGGAGGCGCAACACCTCGTGTACCTTGTCCTGCTCGAAGCCTTCCATCGGGGCGGTGTCGTAGCCCATGACCTCGGCCATCAGCATCATGTGGGTGAAGGAGATCATCACCATCTTGTTGAGCCAGCCATGCATCTGGTCGCTGCTGAAGCCGGAGAGGTAGTTGGTGACGCTGCTGCGGGCCTGTGCTGCATAGCTCTCCGGCATGCCGCCTTCACGGCCCTGTTGCAGCATCAGGTCAATGTCTTTTCTCCATCCGTCGGCGTCGCCACAGGCCACGATGACGGCGGAGGCCTCCTCGACCTTGCCCTGGTTGTAACTGGCGGCCCGCAGGCGCTTTTTCTGCTCCGGCGCCTGCACCACCACAAAGCGCCACGGTTGCATGTTATATCCGCTGGGAGC
This sequence comes from Edaphobacter sp., assembly GCF_035532915.1. Taxonomy (GTDB): domain Bacteria; phylum Acidobacteriota; class Terriglobia; order Terriglobales; family Acidobacteriaceae; genus Edaphobacter. The sequence goes on along the minus strand of NZ_DATKQC010000484.1, from coordinate 15,885 downwards.
ATGAAGCCCGGCGTCGAGAATCTGCTGCAGATCTTCCGGCGGAATCGGCTCGCCATCGAAGCTGGGCGTCGCCCGCCTGCCCTCGATCGCTTCGCTCAATGTCTTTTTAATCTCTGCCATCATTACTCTTTTCTGTTTCTATCTACTTATAGTGTGATGCGAATTTCAGCCTGCCAAGCCAGGCCCGGGACAATCAAATCATTCTGCCAAAACGACTTCCAAGATAGCACTTCTCTGTAAAACCATCATAAGATTCAGCGGAAGCTCAATGAATCTCTCCCATCGACTCCTCGGTTGCATAGGGATTCTGGCCGGTAGTCTCGGCGAAGATCCAGACCCCATGAAACGCCTTGCGCAGTTCGGGATAGGCCGCCAACAAGGCGCTTGCAGCGTCTGCATTGCGCTTCTTCGCTACGGCCGGATCGGTAGCCGCATCCACCTGCAGATGAGCGAGCACATCGATCTTCGGCGCGCCCAGAGAGTCGTCCACGCCTAGCCCGATGAATCGATACTCCGTTCCGTCCGCTCCTTTAACTATCAGGGGAGCTGTTGGGCTGACCCCATCCGACAACGCAGGCGGCGCCGCCGCTGCCTGCTCGCTCTTCAACTTTTCCAGATGGCTGCTCTGCACAAAGCCTGTCGGCTGCAGCAGGGCCTGCGCCTGCTGGTAGTAGAGCCATGCATTCCAATGCTCCTTGCGCGTGGCCATCGCTCGCGCCTGCGTCCAGTACCAGAGGCCATCGTGACCGGCAGCCGTAAGCGCCTTGGGATAGAAGCCCGCCATCGCCCATCGTCCCTGATCCTGCCGAAGCAGGAAGGAGAGCTGCCAGGGGGACGAGCTCTCAACGTTCACCATCACGAATCCATATCGCCCGGGCAGCAACCCTGGAATGAGAAAATCTACCTCGGTCACTGACTTATTGAGCGAACAGAAAAACTGCGCGTCGGGAGCCGAGCCGTCTGCATTTTTCTTGAGTTGGGTGCCATCGAGCAGGTAGACCTGCTCCACCTCAATCGCTCCGCCCTTCAGCTTAGCCGCGGTCGCGCTCACCACGTCCCCGATGCCGCTGAAGTCTTTCGCATACTCGGCCACAGTTGCCGACTGGAGGCCCTTTACGTTGTCGGCCTGCACCTCGGTGGCAAGACTGCGCGCCGTCGTGGCGAGTGCATCGCGGTCAGCCGGCGTCATTTGCGATTGCGTAGTGCATACCTCGGCAGATGCCAGTCCGGAGAGCAGCATTCCCGCCACCAGCAACGCAATCTTAAATCTCATCATGATGTCCACCATGCAGTCTCGCAACGTTCTAACAGCAGCCCCACGAGGCGTCGAATTACTTTGACAGTCTAGTACAACCAGCCCACCGGACATCTAGCCCGCACCACAACCTCGTCGCCACGCGATAGACTTGTTGCCAGCAGCGTCCGGGCAGCAGTGACCTCCGCCGCCTCGGCACGTCCTATAAACCGATGCAGCCTCTCGCGAAAATTCGATTGATTCTGGCCTGTACCTTCGCCTTCGCGACGCTGCTCCCTGCGCAGACCGCGCCGCCGCCACAGCAGCCTGCGCACGTCACCTATGCCAACGGGCAGCTCACCGTCGCGGCCAGCAACTCCAGCCTCAACCAGATTCTTCGCGACATCGCCCGCGAGACGGGAATGAAGATCACCGGCGGCGTGAACGACGAGCGCGTCTTTGGCCAGTACGGTCCCGATGTTCCCTCCAAAGTGCTGGGCGAATTGCTTGACGGCACCGGCAGCAATATCCTGCTGGTGCACGCCACCGCGGCCACTCCCGCAGAGCTCGTCCTGACCCCGCGCCTCGGCGGCGTGACCCCACCTAACCCCAATGCCTACCACGATGATCCGCCGCCCCCACGGCCGCAGTACCCCATCGAGCCAGAGCCGCCGGCGAATCCGCGGGGCGCCCCAGCAAATGCCGAGCCGCCGCAGTCTCCTAACGACGTGAAGACGCCGCAACAGATTTACGAGCAGCTTGAGCGGATGCGCCAACAGCAACAGCAGCGATCGAACCCGCAATAAAGATTGATTGGGATTTCCTACAGATGGGACAGCCCAGAAATTCAGCCCTGGACGACCCCAACGGGCGCTACAGCGCGGGCCGACTTCACCGCGACCTGCCGCGCATGGATGCGGAAGATGTTGAACATCGCGATACAAACGCCATAAGCTGCCAGAACGCCAGTCGCCAGGGAAGCCAGCACCGCGCAGATCAACATAATCGACGAATACACAAAATACTCCTGATTCAAACCCCGACCGCGGGCCAAGACACGCCACAGCGATCGTTCAACAAAACCATTGTTACAAATCTGGCGGCAATTACAATAACCCGGAAACAACCCCTGTTGCTGTTTCGGATACATCTTTCCCATTTCGGGTTGCCACCGGCCCAGCCCCCGCCTCGACCGCAAATGCCGTATCCTAGAGACTTGGCCCACCACGGCCACAATCATCCATGGGTATCACGCACATCACAGTCCGCGGAGCGCGCCAGCACAACCTGCGCAACGTCAACGTCAGTATTCCGCGCAATACGCTTACCGTCGTCACCGGACTCTCCGGCTCGGGCAAATCCTCCCTTGCCTTCGATACGATCTACGCCGAAGGCCAGCGCCGCTATGTAGAGACCTTATCGGCCTATGCCCGGCAATTCTTAGACCAGATGGAGCGCCCTGACGTCGACGCCATTGACGGCCTTTCCCCTGCAATCTCCATCGAGCAGAAGACCACCAGCCGCAGCCCCCGTTCCACCGTCGGCACCATTACCGAGATCTACGACTATCTGCGGCTTCTCTACGCCAGCGTCGGCCAGCCGCACTGCCCCAACTGCCATCGGCCCATCACGCGCCAGTCGGCGGAGCAGATCGTCGAACGCATCGCCGCGCTCTCTCCGGGCGAGCGCATTACTGTCTATGCTCCCATCGTTCGTGGGCGCAAGGGCGAGTTCCGCGAAGAATTAGAAGGCCTCGACCAACAGGGCTTCCGCGCCCGCATCGACGGCGAGATGATTGAGCTTACCGAGGGAATGCGCCTCGAAAAGCGCAAGAACCACACCATCGAAGCCGTGGTCGACCGCATCATCCTCAAACACCTTCCGGGCGAGACAAAATTCGATACCCGCCGCCTCGAAACCAGCGTTCTTAAAGCTCTGCAAATGGCTCAGGGCCTGGTCCTCATCGGCATTCAAGGCATGGACGAGACCCTGTACTCCTCCTCCATGGCCTGCCCCGACTGCGGCATCAACGTGCCCCGTCTGGAGCCGCGCAGCTTCTCCTTCAACTCGAACTATGGGGCATGCCCCGAGTGCCACGGCCTCGGCAGCATCTACGACTTCGATCCCGCCAAGACCATCACCGACTGGTCCAAGCCTCTGCTCGATGGCGCGATGGGCCCCGGCAGCGGCTCCGCGTATCTTCTTCGCCTCATCAAGCTCGCCGCCGAAAAATACAAGGTAAACCTCAAACAGCCCTTCGAGGACCTGACGGCGGAGCAGCAGAATCTTTTTCTCTATGGGCCGCCAAAAGCCGAAGCCAGCCGCACCGGCTTCCACGGCATCTTCGACTACCTTCGCCGCAACCTCGAAGACACCAAATCCGAGGGCTACCGCGAGTACATGATGCAGTACATGTCCGCGACACTGTGCCCGCGCTGCCACGGCAAGCGGCTCCGTCCCGAATCGCTGGCGGTGACTATCAACGGCGCCTCCATCGCCGACTTTACCGGGCTGTCGCTGGAACGCGCCCTCGACCACGCTCGCAAGATGCACTTTACCGGGCGCGACCGCATCATCGCCGACCGGTTGCAGCGCGAGATCATCGAGCGTCTCGAATTCCTCAACGCCGTCGGCCTCAGCTATCTCGCGCTCGACCGCAGCGCCGCCACCCTCTCCGGCGGCGAAGGCCAGCGCATCCGCCTCGCCACGCAGATCGGCTCCAGACTGCGCGGCGTGCTCTACGTCCTTGACGAGCCTTCGATCGGCCTGCACCAGCGCGACAACCAGCGATTGATCGATGCGCTCGAAAACCTGCGCAACCTGGGCAACACCGTCCTCGTCGTCGAGCACGACGAAGACACCATTCGCAAGGCCGACTATGTGCTCGACCTTGGCCCGGGTGCAGGCAAAAACGGCGGCTACCTCATCGCCGACGGCACCCCGCAGCAGATCATGGACAACCCGGCGTCCATTACCGGGCAGTATCTAGCCGGAAAGATTGAGATCTTAGCTCGCAAAGAGCCACGCGCGCTCACCGGCAACTGGATCACGGTAGAAAACGCCCACTCCCACAACCTGCAAAACGTCACCGCCCACTTTCCTCTGGGTGTTATGACGGTCATTACCGGGGTCAGCGGCTCGGGAAAATCGACCCTCGTCAACGACATCCTCTACAGGTCGCTGGCAAAAAATCTGTACGGAAGCCGTGAAGAGCCGGGGCAGCACGGCCGCGTCGTCGGCATCGACCAACTCGACAAGGTCATCCAGATTGACCAGTCTCCCATCGGCCGCACACCACGCTCGAACCCCGCGACCTATACCGGAGTCTTCACCGCGATGCGCGACCTCTTCGCCATGCTGCCCGAGTCGCGCGAGCGCGGCTACAAGCCCGGCCGCTTCAGCTTCAACGTGCAGGGCGGACGCTGCGAAGCCTGCCAGGGTGAAGGCCAGCGCCGTATCGAGATGAATTTCCTGCCCGACGTCTACGTCCTCTGCGAGGTATGTAACGGTCGTCGTTACAACCAGGAAACGCTCTCGGTCAAATTCAACGGCTACAGCATCGCCGACCTGCTCGACCTGCCCATCGAGGATGCGCTCCCCATCCTCAAGGACATTCCTGCCGTCAACGTAAAGCTGCAAACGCTGGTCGATGTCGGCCTGGGCTACATCCATCTGGGCCAGTCCGCCACCACGCTCTCGGGCGGCGAGGCCCAGCGCATGAAGCTCGCAAGAGAACTCAGCAAACGTCAGACCGGACGCACGCTTTATCTGCTCGACGAGCCCACCACTGGGCTGCACTTCGACGATGTGCGCAAGCTGCTCGAAGTTCTGCATCGCCTGACTGATCTAGGCAACACCGTCATGATCATCGAGCACAATCTCGACATCATCCGCAACGCCGATTACATCCTCGATCTTGGTCCTGAAGGCGGCGAGGGCGGTGGCCGCATCATCGCCCATGGCACGCCCGAACAGGTCGCCACGGTCAGCGACTCGCATACCGGCAACTTCCTCGCCCGCCACTACAAGCTCTCGCCGCAAGCCCTGGCCAGCCGCAACGGGACCAGCCACGCCGGGCCGCAGCCGCTCAATATCATTGCCGCTGCCGACCGCAAAAAGGATGCGCGCGGCAAATTCATCGTGCCGCCGAAGAAAACCGGAGTACCCTCACCAGGTGCGGCAAAGCCGGAGCCAAAGGCCGCCTCAAAAGCAAATCCCAAACCGAAGAAGACTACTAAATCCAAACCAGCGAGCCGCGCTAAAAAAGCATGAGCGAACTTCCACCCAACACCACATCGTTCGGCGACACCCCCTCACCTGAGGCCCCCGCCCCCTCTATCCCATCGTTTCGTCCTACCGGCGTCGAAGATCAAACGGCGGTGTTCCTCCCCGACACCCCCAACGCCTCGTCGGACTACACGCCGCGCCGCATCCCCCACCTCGGCCACGCCATTCTCTTCATCTCTTTTGCCGGCCTCGTGCTGCTGATGTCGCAGGCCACCCTGCTGGGCTTCTTCACCCTCCACACGGCACAAAAGCTGGCCGCAGCCACCCAGCAACCCAAGCTGCTCATCGCCGCCATGGCCATCACCTACGTCACGACCCTGCTCGTGTCGTGGTTCTTCTTTCCTCTGCTCTGGCACCGTTCTTTCCCCGAAGGGCTCCAGTGGAACTTCGCCGCCGCGCGTCGCAATGGGCTCAAGCTCATCGGTATCGGCCTGGTGCTCGGCTGGACCGTCCAGGCCATCTCCAGCCTCATCCCCATGCCTAAATCCATCCCCATGGACAGCTTCTTCCACACCTCCTCCGACGTATGGATCGTCACCATTTTCGGCACACTGCTTGCTCCTCTGTTCGAGGAGATCTGCTTCCGCGGCTTTCTTCTGCCCGCCTTCGCCATCGCGTACGACTGGCTCAGCCTGCCCCGCACCCCGGTCGCCCTGCAACGCTGGCAGACCACCACCAACCTCAGCACGGCGGGCCTGCTCTTCTCGGCCATTGCGACCAGTATTCTCTTCGCCATGCTTCACGCCGAGCAACTGGCGCATGCCTGGGGAGCGCTCATCGTACTCTTCTGCGTCTCGCTGGTCCTCACCCTCGTTCGTATCCGCACCCAATCGGTGGCCTGCTCCGCGCTGGTCCACGCCTGCTATAATCTCTCGGTCTTCATCGCCTTGTTTATCGTCACCGGCGGCTATCGACACCTCGACCGCCTCGCAAAATAGACCCGGCCACCCCGGCTACAATTAAAGAGACCATGCCAAACGATCCCCGCACCGACCTGCTCAACCTGATTGCCACCCTCTCCTTCAAGCTGGGCGACTTTACCCTCGCCAGCGGCCAGAAATCGGATTACTACATCGACTGCCGCACCACCACGCTTCACGCCGAGGGCGGACGCCTCTCGGGCCTCGTCCTCTATGACCTGATCCGCGAGCACATTCCGCAGGCAGAGGCAGTCGGCGGCCTGACCATGGGGGCCGATCCTCTGGTCTCGAACACGGCCAGCGCCAGCGCCTGGGCACTCGCCGATTATGCAGAGATAGTCGAGCTCTCGAGCGAACTTGAACTGGAGGCTGGATCGGACCCAGCGCCAAGCCTTATTCAGGGGTTTCTGGTTCGCAAAGCCGAAAAATCTCATGGCACCGGACGACGCATCGAGGGCTTCCTCAAGCCGGGCGCGCAGGTCGTCATCGTCGACGACGTCTGCACCACGGGAGGCAGCACCATCACCGCCATCGAAGCCGCCCGCGAGGCAGGAATGATCGTCGCCGGTGTGCTCTGTCTTGTAGACCGCGAACAGGGAGGCCGCGCCCACATCGAGGCCGCGGCAGCAGGAGCGCCGTTTCTCTCTGTCTTTACCGCTTCAGACGTGCGCGCCGCTCACGTTGCCATTAAAAAGTCCTAGCGAGCATCGCGGCTGATCGCTGCGAGTACAAGGTCCTTGGTCAGAAGCTCCGGCAGAACATCTGCCGGGGCCGTCTGGCTGGACGGATAGATGACATAGGTGGGAACACCGCTCCGGTTGAGCGAGGCCAGTTCCTTCGTTATCTCCGGATCGTACTGCGTCCAATCTGCCTTCAGCAGCGTGAGTTTGTGGTCTGCCAGCTGGCGTTGCACGTCAGCCGAGCGCAGCACCAGCCGCTCGTTGACCTGGCAGCTCAGGCACCAGGCAGCCGTGAAGTCAATAAAGACAGGATGCCCCGCGGCACGGGCCTGATCCAATGCCTGCTGCGAGTAGGGCTGCCAGACCAGCGTAGTGTCTTTCGGGGAATAGAGCGATGTGGTGAGCGCCAACGCTCCAAGGACGACTGCCGCGATGGCTGAGCCCCAGCGTGCAGGCCAGCGGGCCAGCGCCCATCCGGCAATAGCCACCAGCAGGAAACCGACGAGCAGATACGCCATGTGATCGAGCGAACTGGCCGGGCTGTAGAGCCGTCCGAAGAGCCACGCCAGCCAGATGGCCGTGAGAAAGAGCGGAACGGCCGTAAGCTGCTTCAGCGTCTCCATCCACTGGCCGGGCCGGGGCAGGATGCGCGTCCAGGCGGGCTGGAAGCTGAGAAGGAGATAGGGCGTCGCGAGTCCAAACCCCAGCGCGGTGAAGACGGCGAAGGTTATTCCCGCCGGTTGGGCAAGCGCGAAGCCTATGGCCGCTCCCATCAGCGGAGCGGTGCACGGCGTAGCCACGATTGTAGCCAGCACCCCGGTAAAGAAGCTGCCGGCAAAGCCCTGCTTCTGAGCCAGCTCTCCGCCGACGCTGGTGAGTGAAAGCCCAAGCTCGAACTGTCCGGCAAGCGAAAGCGCGAAGAAGAAGAGGCCGAGCGAGAGTACAGCGATGAAGGTCGGGGACTGAAGCTGGAAGCCCCATCCTGCTTGCGCTCCACTTGCTCTAAGCCCTAGCAGGACGGCCACAATGATCCAGAACGAGACAAGGATGCCGAGCGTGTAGACGAGGCCATGGCTACGCAGACGGCTGCGTTCTTCGCCCGACGACTGCACCAGAGCGAGGCCCTTGAGGAAAAGTACCGGGAAGACGCAGGGCATCAGGTTGAGGATGATGCCGCCGAGGAAAGCGAGGCCAATCGCGGTGATGGTGGTGATGCCGCTGGCGCTCGATGCAGGTTTGCTTCCGGCTGCAGGAGCGACTTCGCCCGGGGTGATCGCTGCGGTGAGATCGTAAGCCGTGGTGGGGCTTAGCTTTATCAGGCCGTGGAGCTGGGCCGGGAGCATGGTGAGGTCGGGAGCGCGTTGGATGCGGAGGCGGACTCCGTTGGGAAGAGGCTCAACGGTTTGTGGAGCGGCATTGACGATCTGGTCCTGATCAAAGGGATAAAACTCGGCGGTGGTCTCCCTGTGGCCGGTGATGAGGGTTAGGACAAAGTCAGATCTGCCGCCCATGACGGTGAGCTTTGTACCCGCTGGAGGGGGCTGGGCAAGGAGTTGAATGGCCTCGGCGAGCTGGCCTGCAGGTTGAGATGGAGCGGCCCCGGGAGCAGCAGTCAGGTTGAGGCCGAGATGGGCTTTGCCGGGGATACAGACTCGGGCGCAGACAAGCCAGCTCACCTTGGCGTCGAGGTGGATGGTTCCTGACTTCAGCGACTTTGTCGTGGTGAACAGGATAGGAAAGGTGACGGAGTTTTCGTAGCCAAAGTCCATTAGCGGCTCGTTGGGGAGACGCTGGGGGATGGGAAACTGCAATGCTCCGGCGGTAACTCCGGCTGGCAGGGTCCAGGTAATCTTTGGGGGTTCGCCGGCATCCCCTGCGTTGAGCCAGTAGACGTGCCAGTGCGGGTCAAGCGTGAAGGCGAGGCCAGCCTGCAGGGTTCCACCGGGGGCGATGGTTTGCGAGGCGGAGACGAGCTGTACCGTCAGATGCTGAGACTTTGCGGGGCCGGGACCGCCGTCGCCTGCTACCGGAAGCTGCGCATGGGCGGTCGGGAGGAGAAAGAGAAGACAGACCGCGGCGAGCAGGGAGTAGCGAATATTCATTTGATTTAATTGTAGGACGCAAGCTGGAATGCAAGGGTTACAAGATTTTTGCAGCACAGACCCCATCGGGGGCTGTCAGTGATGCTGATTAGACGCCTGCCGGAGCAGATTTATCTCAAAAAAGATAGGTGTATCTAGCGGGCAATCCGGCGGTGCTCGACCATGATGCAGCGGTCCATGACGACGTGGATGCCGCCCGCTTCGGCTTTGGCGGCGGCTTCGAGGTTGACGATGCCAGATTGGATCCAGAGATTGGAGAGGCCGAGCTGAAGCATCTCGTCGACGATAGCGGGAATATATCTGGGCAGGCGGAAGACATTCACGATATCGGACTTAATCGGCAGCGCGGCGAGAGTCGGATAGCAGGTTTCGCCGAGGACTGTATCCGCAACGGGATTGACGGGCAGGATGCGGTATCCGTGCTGCTGCATGTAGGCAGGGACGTAGTGGCTGGGCTTGCCGGAATCGGGCGAGAGTCCTATGACGGCGATGGTGGCTGGCTGGGTGAGCAAGGCGTGGATGAGGTCCGGTTCGTTCATCATGCTCTCTTTCTTATTTATGCCAGATGCCCAGCAGGCGGCGCAGGACGATGAGTTCGCCGATGTGGTAAGCGGCGTGATCAGCGATCAGCAGAGCTTCGCGCAGAAGGTTCTGGCCGTTACCCCAACGGAAGGGCTTGAAGAGATCGGCTTCGGGTTTCAGGATCATTGCCTCGAAGTGCTCGCGGTCTTTGCGAATGGCATCGATAGCGCGGTCCCATGCATGTGCGGAGGGTGGCTCGTCCGCTTTTGGCCAATAAGCCTCGGGCCACTCGAGAGGCTGGTAGCCGCCGGTAGGAGGAGCGCTGAAGTCGAGGATGTCGCGCTGGGCGATGCGCAGATGCTCGATAAGCTGCCAGGCAGAGTAGGGCAGGTTGTCGGGCACCTTACCGCGCAGTTCTGCCGGGAAGTCCTTCACCGCGTCGTCGAAGGTGGCATGTGCCTGTCCGCCCTGGAGGAGCTCGGAGAGTTGCTTACGCAGAGGTTCGTGCGGATCATTCGCGGTGTTTGGCTTGGCTGTGGATTTGGTCATAGAGTCTGCTCCTCTGCGTGCTTCCCTTTGGATGCTTCTGGTTGGACGGGCGAATCACGAGATTATTTTCGGGCCACAACGATCGCGAGCGGAGGAAACGTACGCAGCCAATCTGGAGGCTGACGATCTACGCCGAACCCGGCGAGTTGGAGTTGCTTGGCGTACTCAAGCGTGAGCTTGTAGTCGGAGAGAATGACTATGCCGTCGGGCTTCAGGACACGAATGATCTCCGCCAGCGCCTTGTTACGTGTGGCGCGATCGTAGATGTTGTGCAGGCAAAGATTCGAGACGATAACATCGAAGGCGTCATCGGGAAAAGGCATCTGTTGCGCGGCTTCGCTGACAAGGGTGCAGCGCGCGGCAACACCCTCAAGCTCAAGGTTGTGCTGGGTGGCGATGACGGAGTTGCTGCTGAGGTCTCCCTTATTCCAGATATCGATACCGGTGGCGTGTCCCGTGGTGAGATGGCGGGCCGCACCTACGAGTAACAAGCCGCGGCCAGTTCCGACATCGAGCACCTGCTCGTCGCCGCGCCACGCGTGCAGGGCAAGCATACGGTCGCGATGGAGGAACTTTCCGTGAAGGCTGTAGAGCAGCATAAGGAGCCCGGGAACCAGCAGAAATATGGCAGGCCAAAGCAGCGAGCCGCCCAGGAAAATCGAGACATTTCCGATGTGGAAGGCATGTGGGCCGAAGAGTGCCAGAAGAAGACAGATGGCGGCGATGACGAGCAGGTTGCGGATGACGCCGGGAGCGTCGATGCCGTAGTTGGGTCTGTCACTCGAAGATCTGGACACGTCCCGCTCCTCCTATGCTTCTTGGCTTTCCATCGTAAGGCAAAGAGGCGGCGAGATGAGAAGAAATTCTGAGGTGATTTACTCCCATCCATCGAGAACGGTGGCTGCGATGGATGGGTGATAACAACAAATTCAGAGAGGTCTAGATATCGTCGTCTTCTGTAACTTCGGCTGGAAAGTTGCCCTCGCGCCTCATCCGCAGGTAGCCCCGAATGAAGGGCTCAAGGTCCCCGTCGAGAACCTTGTCGACATCTCCAACTTCGACGCGGGTACGTAAATCCTTGGCCATGCGATAGGGCTGAAGAACGTAGCTGCGAATCTGCGAGCCGAACTTGATATCGAGCTTGGAGTCTTCGAGCTTTCTGCTGACCGCTTTTTTCTTGTCGAGCTCGTACTCGTAGAGCCGCGAGCGGAGCAGCTTCATCGCTCTCTCCTTGTTTTTGTGCTGCGAGCGCTCGTTCTGGCAGCCCGCGACAAGACCGGTAGGAAGGTGGGTAATGCGGACGGCGGAGTCCGTGGTATTGACATGCTGGCCGCCCTTGCCTCCGGAACGATAGGTGTCGATGCGGAGGTCGTCAGGCTTGATGTCGATGACGATGGTGTCGTCGATCTCAGGCGAGACGAAGACGCTGGCGAAGCTGGTGTGGCGGCGTTTGGCTGAGTCGAATGGCGAGATGCGAACCAGCCGATGAACTCCCGTCTCTCCGCTCAACAATCCAAAGGCGAAGTCGCCGGAGATGGTGAAGGTGGCTGACTTGATGCCGGCTTCGTCGCCGTCCTGCACTTCGTTGATCTCGACCTTGAAGTTCTGACGCTCGCCCCAGCGGAGATACATGCGCATGAGCATCTCGGCCCAGTCCTGCGACTCCGTGCCGCCTGCGCCTGGGTGCACGACGACGATGGCGTTGAGGGCGTCGGTCTCACCGGAGAGCATGGTCTTCGATTCGAGCTTGTCGGCAAAGTCGATCAGCGCAGGAATCTCCCTGGCGAGATCGGGCTCGGTATTCTCACCCTCTTTGGCGAGTTCAAAGTAGGCCTCGATGTCGTCGGAGCGACGCGCCAGTTCGCCGTCATCAGCGAGCAGGGTTTCGAGACGCTTGCGTTCGCGCATGAGCGGCTGCGAACGTGCGGCGTCGGCCCATATGGTGGGGTCGGCAGTCTTTTCTTCGATGATGGCTAGTTCACGGCGCAGACGGGCCGAGTCAAAGATACTCCCGCAGATCGCGGACTTTGTCGCGAACTGGGTTATAGGTGAATTCTAAGTCGCTCAGCATATAGGTTAAGTTTAGTTGATTTTTCGTTTGAAGCTATAAGCGAAGGCCAACGCAGTGATAAGAGCACAGAGGTAGGCAAACAGATCGCCATGGGCGGTATAGAAGGTAATGTCGTGTTCGTAGCTGAAACCGGCGTGCAGTGCGGTGCGGATATGGCGCGGCACGGAGGCTGTCACTCGGCCATAGGGATCGATGACGGCGGTGACACCCGTGTTGGTCGAGCGGAGAACCCAGCGATGGTTTTCGATGGCGCGCATTCGGACCATGTTAAGGTGCTGCCAGGGCGCGCTGGTATCGCCGTACCAGCCGTCGTCGGAGATATTGACGAGAACATCGGCGCCTTTGAGGACGAATAGGCGGACCTCGTCCGCGAAGGTGGACTCGTAGCAGATGAAGGTTCCGTAATGGTGGCCATCGTAGGCAAAGACGGTTCGGTGAGTTCCTGCCGACAAATCTCCTGCTTCGGCGAGTAGATTGCCAGCGAAGAAGAGGAAGGATTTGAAGGGGACATACTCGCCGAAGGGAACGAGGTGCATCTTGTCGTAGCGGCCCGCGAAGACGCCATCAGGAGTAAGAAACGAAGCGGAGTTGAAACGATCGAATTGCTTCGAGGCAGTCGGGTCCGCGCTTTGGCTAACGCCTAAGTCATCGACAATGATGGGCGCATTGGCTGCGCGAGCGAGCGATGACATACCAAGGCGGAAGCGGGGGTCGTCCTCTGCGAAGGGTGCGGGAGCTTCGGGCCATACGATGAGGTTCGCTGGCGTAGACGGCAACGCCTCCTGCACAGATTGAAGCGGAGTTGCGAAGGCGATGCAGGTCGTAGAAGGAAGCTCGGGGATTCCATTGCAGCGATTGCGCGGAGGATGGAGGCTAAGTTGCGAAAATGAATCGATAAGTTGCTCGACCGATGGCTCGGGGCCGATTCTCTCTGCACCGACTGCGAGGTTCTCTTGTAGCAACGTAGCTCGGGCAGTTGTCTCAGAGTAGGTGGGTGGGTGAAAGCGATGCAGCGCCAAGACGTAAATCAGGATGATCGCTACACCGGCGACAGTAAGCGCTGGGCGCGTGAATCGGCGCCCTCGAACACGGATGCGAATGAGCCAGAGAACGTTGACTGCCACGATGACAAAGGACAGACCGTAGGCCCCAGCAATTGGTGCGAGACGAGTGAGTAAGGAGTTATCTACCTGTGCGATTCCTAGCTGGTCCCAGGGAAAACCAGTGATGCGTGCACGGGCTAATTCAACCGCGACCCACGCGAACGGTACTAGAAAGAGCGCTGCCTGGCGACCGAAACGACGGCGAAAGACAGTAACAAGCGTTGCAAACAGTGCGTGATAGAGTCCGAGATAGAAACAGAAGAGAACAAGAATACCTGCGGCGACAGGCTTGGCAAGCCCACCGTAGAGATACATGGTCTGGTAGATCCAATAGCAGTTACCGAGATACCAGATGAAGCCACAAAGATAGCCGAGGACCGCTCCCTGACGGAGTTTGAGCGGGGTGCCTGCGTTGTTGTTCGCGATGAGCGCCCATAGAAGCGGAAGAAGCGCGACCCAGCAAAAAGCAGTTCGCCACAGTGGCATTGGGCCGGCGATAGGAAAGGGCAACACCTGAAGGATGCCGGAAAGCAAGGCCATCAGCCAGAGTCGCAGTGGAATTTGTCGCATCGCTGATGAAGTCTAGCATCCCAGCTAGATAGAATGCTGAATCAGAAGGTCCATGCTATCAAGTTGGATTCAGGGACAACCTATGGAGGTGAAAAGATGCTCGCAACTGTTTGCAACCGGTTAGCTAGTTCTGTATCGTCAAAGGTGGCATTCTATACATTCGAGTTATAGCTACCACTGGACAAAGTGATTGGATCGAATCGATGCCTACAGGAGGTAACAAGTGGAAGTAAGTCGAATTATCGCTGAGATTGATGCACAGATTTCAAAATTGCAGCAGGCTCGCGCGCTGCTCGCCGGAACGACCGAGCTCGCGACGAAGGGTCCGGGCCGTCCCAGGGGCCGCAAGGCTGCGGTCAAAGCTGCAGCGCCTGCACCGAAGAAGGCAACGGTGCGCAAGCGTAAGCTGAGCCCCGAAGGCCGCAAGCGCATCGCCGACGCCATGAAGAAACGCTGGGCAGAGCGTCGCAAGCAGAACCCTAAGGGGTAATGACCAGAGTTTTATAGAAAAGCGCAGCCACTGTCATCACAGTGGCTGCGCTTTTTGTGGATTCGTCTTTAGCGAGTGATGATGACTTCACGCAGACTGTCTTTCGCGAGAAAGAATCGGAAGTTACTAAATCCACTCAGCATATTCTCGATCTTTCGATTGCTGTAGACGTTGAGTAACGGATAGTTTCCCGCGCGCTGCATCTCGATGACGTCAGTCTCCGTCAGGTGGTAACGATTGAAAGACGCCTCCGCGTCAGGTGCCGCGTGGAAGAACGCCAGCATAAGGCCGCCTGGCTGCAACACCTCGTGGATACGAACAAATACAGGCGCGAGCAGAGGCTCGGGCAGGTAATCGGCCGTATCCCAGAGAATGACAACATCGAACATACGTCCGGAAAAATTGAGATTGGATTTAAGAAATCCTTCCACATCGAAGCCTGCGGGCTTGTCCCCTTCAGCGGGGATAATCCACTCCGGCTTCGCAGCTTCTTCCACCAGATTCGCCATATAGATGCTGTGGCCAAGGCTGGTGATGTAGTTGATGTTTGTGGAGGACGTAGGACCGATATCAAGGACGCGCAGCGATTCCTGTGTGCTCAGGTGCTTAAGCAGCTCCTTCCATCCGCTGGAATGGCGGGGAACTCGGTTGCCGCCAGCCCCCTTTGCGTCGCTTGAGCTTTCGCTGCTGAAGAGATTGCGCATGTGCCCGCTTCCCTTTCTCTTAAGCCTTCGGCTGCAGAACGTGAGTTTCGGGCGAAGCTGCGGCAGAAGCCGAAGCTGTTTCCGGTCCCGAAGCAGATTGACCGGTGCCAGGCTTCAGTTCCACTTTCCCTTTGAGAATGGCGCTCTCTTCAATAGAGAGCCTGCCCGCGACAATGTCTCCCGTGAGCGACGCAGACTGGCGCAGATCGACGCGCCCAGTGGCATGAACGTTTCCGGTAAGTTTGCCAAAGACGACGAGATCGCGCACGGTGACGTCGGCAACGATGCGTGCCTCCGGGCCAATGGTCAAACGGTTTTCAGACAAGGTGATGGTGCCTTCGATGTCGCAGTCCAGATAGAGATCTTCCTGGCCGGAGATATCTCCGCGAACCACGACTGACTTACCGATGACGGTGGAACCTTCTACTGGCTTCATTCGTTTTTGCTCTCCTGATGACGCGGTCTGCTGCAAGTATGTCTTGCCCGAACTATACCCAAGCGCCTGTTATGAGGCAAACCGGGTAAACTTTGCAGGAGCTTTATACGTCTGACTTAGGACAGCCTGGAACGGCCATGGCGGACCAGAAGTAGAACCAGGAGCGGAGTTTGACAAGCGATGCGGTGGACAGTGGTGACAATCTTTCATCTCATGC
>NZ_DATKQC010000483.1:0-5664 GCF_035532915.1 Edaphobacter sp. | reverse complement strand
TGCTCATGTCGCACGGGTCACGAGTCTCGGTGCCTTGACGGCATCCATCGCACATGAGGTCAACCAGCCGCTTTCGGGAATCGTTACCAACGCCAGCACATGTCTGCGCATGTTGGCTGCCGATCCACCCAACATCGATGGCGCGCGTGAAACCGCCCGGCGCACGATTCGCGACGGTAACCGAGCGTCGGAGGTCATCACGCGGCTGCGCGCTCTTTTCAGCAAGGAGGACATCACAACCGAACGAGTAGATCTCAATGAGGCTACGCAGGAGGTGATTGCACTTTCATTGGGTGAACTTCAGGGAAACCGTGTGTTGCTGAGGTCGGAACTTGCCAACCACCTCCCGCCAGTCGTCGGCGATCGAGTTCAGCTTCAACAAGTCATCCTGAACCTGCTCCGTAATGCCCTCGATGCGATGAGTGCCGTCGAAGACCGCCCAAGGCAGTTGGTCATCCGAACCGAACAAGACGAAAGCGATTCCGTTCGTTTGACCATGCAGGATACGGGCATCGGCATCGACTCACAGAATCTGGACAGGCTTTTTGACGCGTTCTATACCACCAAGAGTGCCGGTATGGGGATGGGTCTATCCGTATGCCGCTCCATCATCGAGCGTCATCGTGGTCACCTCTGGGCCGCACTCAATGACGGTCCGGGAGCTACGTTTTCATTTTCTATTCCCCGGGGATTCGAAGGTGGTGCGGGCACCCATAACCTTGGCGCGATTCGGGCGTCCGCTGTGGCAAATGCAGCGAAAGTCATGAGGAAGTCGTGAAAATCAATTGTGCGCTCATATCGGTGGTCGATGACGATGAGTCTGTGCGCGAGTCGCTGCCCGACCTGCTGAGGGAGTTTGGTTTCGTGGCAAGAGCCTTCTCGTCTGCCGAAGAGTTCCTCGCGTCCGATTCTGTCGGCCAGACCAAGTGTCTGATCCTGGACATCGCTATGCCGGGGATGAGCGGGCCCGATCTACAGCGCGAATTGGCCCGGCGCCGGCAAGAGATCCCAATTGTCTTCATCACGGCCCATAGCAGCGAGGCTATTCGTCCCCGTCTGCTCAAAGAGGGCGCGGTCGAATGCCTGATCAAGCCATTCAGTGACACAGCTCTTCTGGTGGCGATCAATGCCGCACTTCACGTGAAATGAGCGATTCATAAGGTGCTCTGTGCCTTGCCGGTAATATACTTAGGTCAAGCCAGCGCACGCGCCAATGAACAGAGGTCAAAACGCATGCTGCAAGCCACCCCAATCGTATTCATAGTTGACGACGACATATCGGTGCGCGAGTCGTTGGAGTTGCTGATACAAACTGCGGGGTGGCAGACGCAAGTATTTTCCTCGGCAGAGGAGTTTCTCGCGTGCCCGCGAGCGAGCGTACCGAGTTGTCTGGTGTCTGACGTGAATCTGCCCGACCTGAATGGTCTCGAGTTGCAGAGGCGTATGGCCGGCGATCGAATCCACATGCCAATCATTTTCATCACCGGTTTCGGTGATATCCCGATGACCGTTCAGGCCATGAAGGCGGGAGCGATCGAGTTCCTGACCAAGCCATTCGGAGATGAAGTAATACTCGATGCGATCCGGAACGCAATCCAGCGAAGCCGAGCCGCTCTCGGGCGCGAAGCAGAGATGCATGATCTTCGAGAATGTTATGCATCGCTGACCCCACGCGAACAGGAAGTCATGGCATTGGTTGTTTCGGGCATGTTGAACAAGCAGGTTGGGGACGAACTCGACATCAGCGAAATCACCGTGAAGGCTCACCGAGGCAAGGTGATGAATAAGATGAAGGCCGATTCTCTTCCCGACCTGGTGAACATGGCCTCCAGACTGCGCCTGCCGCGCCCGCAAAGGGCAGATTCAAAAGCGACTAGATAATTCACCTTTTCTTAAACCGCTTGATTCCTCGGGAACGCAGCGAACGAATGTTCCCGCTTAGACTCGGCTGGCATTGAAGAGCTCCTCGTATGCCTTCCAATACTTAAGTATCGACCGACACCATCGTCTAATAGTTTCGAGATCGCCCCTGTGATTTCATCACTTCATCGCCTCCGACATCTTCGGAGAAGCGGAGGAGTGAAGCATGGCAGAACATAAGACAGTCATAGTAACCGGCGCGTCACAAGGCATCGGTGCAGCCGTAGTCCGAGCGTTTCTTGATCGGGGCTATAACGTTGTAGCAACCTCGCGAAGCGTTTCCAAGGCCGGCTTCCTGCCGTCCCCAAACCTCGCATTTGTAGACGGAGACATCGGTCAGGCAGCTACGGCTGAGAAAGTGGCTCAGACCGCGATCAGTGCGTTTGGCTCCATCGACCATGTGGTCAATAATGCGGGACTCTTCTCGGCCAAGCCCTTCACGGACTACACCGCCGAGGACTTTCGTGCCCTGGTCTCGACGAATCTGGAAGGGTTCATTTTCATCACGCAGTTGGCAGTGAAGCAGATCCTTTCGCAAGGTACCGGAGGCAGCGTAACGAGCATCACCACATCGCTTGTCGAGAACCCAATCTCGATCCTTACGGCTTCCATTCCCATGATCACCAAGGGCGGACTCGATGCAATCACCCGCAGTTTGGCAAGCGAATACGCAAAGCGCAACATCCGCTTCAACGCGGTTGCCCCCGGCCAGGTGGATACGCCGCTTCACAAGAATAATCCGAAGGACTTCCTGAAGAGTCTTTCGCCAATGGGTACCATTTCCGACCCGAAGGACATCGCAGATGCGGTCGTCTTTCTCGCGGAAGCGCGTCATGTTACCGGGGAGGTGCTGCACGTGGACGGCGGTGCGCACGCTGGCCGGTGGTAGCCCGTAATGCTCTGCAACTGGGCGGTGTCGACCACCGCCTACAGGCTCTTGGCATCGAGCTTCCGGCTCCCCCCACACCATTTGGAACTTACGTTGAGGCTGTCCAGACAGGCAACCTGCTTTTCCTCAGCGGCATGCTCCCGGTTGTTGACCACAAGCCAAAGTACGTTGGCCGGCTTGGAAATGAACTCACAGTCGAAGATGGACGGGATGCTGCCTACACCGCGGCTCTCGGCGCGCTAGCTGCGGCGAAAGATTACCTTGGCTCACTCGACCGAATAACTCGTGTTGTTCGCCTTGGCGTGTTCATCGCAACCTCCGGGGACTTCTTTGACCAGCCCAGAGTCGCAGATGGCGCATCGGATCTCTTTCGGGATGTCTTTGGCAGCGAAAAGACAGCGGTTCGACTGGTTATTGGTGTTGCCAGCCTTCCCATCGGGGTTCCAGTTGAGCTGGAAGTCATCTTGGAAGTCGCAGAGTAGTGTGTGTCTGCAGAGCTCAGGCACTCACTGGCCACGAATTAGAGGACAGTTATGAAAGAACGGTTAGTCAGTACGGAGGCACCCTGGAAAGAGACTCGAGTCTCTTCAACCTTGGGAATCAAGTACCCAGTCATCCAGGGTCCTCTGGGCGGGCTCTCGACGCAGCGATTGACTGCAGCCGTTTCGGATTTTGGCGGCCTTGGCTCTTTCGGTGCGCATAGTCTAAGCCCTTCGGCAATCAAAGACGTGATCGATGAGATCCGTACACTCACTACAAACCCATTCGCGATCAATCTGTGGGTCTCGATGGAAGGCGAGGGCGCACGCTCTTCTGGATCTGAAGCGTTTGGGCGCGCCCTGTCGCACTTGGCTGGGCATATCAGATCCCTGGGCGGCACTTTGCCGGCATATAAAACCTATGTTCCGGTGTGTTTCGAGGACCAGGTCCGAGTCTTAATCGATGCAAGAGTTCCCGTCTTCAGCTTCATTTGCGGAGTTCCACCAAGGGAAGTTATCGATGAATGTCGTGGACAGGGAATACTTACAATGGGAACGGCTACGACGCCTGACGAAGCCATTGCTCTTGAACAGGCCGGAGTAAACGTCATCGTTGCATCGGGATTCGAAGCGGGCGGCCATCGCGGCTCGTTCCTGCACTCCGCCGAAGAGTCCCTTACTGGAACGTTCTCTCTCATACCTCAAGTCGTCGACGCTGTCTCTGCTCCTGTGGTCGCTGCCGGAGGTATCGCCGACGCTCGCGGAATCGTCGCCGCTTTTGCGCTTGGAGCAGAAGGCGTTCAACTGGGAACGGCGTTTCTGGCCAGTGACCAGTCCGGCGCCAGCGTCCTTCATCGCAGCGCTTTACTGAGTGGAAGGGCGCGCCGAACTGCGTTGACGCGCGGCTTTACAGGACGCTTGGCGCGCGGAATTCATAACCAGTTGCTCGAAGAACTCAATCGCCCTGGAGTCGAGATTCTTCCTTATCCGCTGCAGCGCGCTCTCGTGCGAAATCTTTCAATTGTTGCCGAGCAGGCTTCCAACCCGGAATTCCTTCCGTTGTGGGCAGGACAGAGTGCGAGCCTCTCGCGGGAAACCGATGCGACAGTACTGCTGCAAAAGCTCGTATCCGGCATTTCCGGAGTTGCAGCCCCGATTTTGGAGTGGGCTTGTGAATGGGAGGACAAATGCTGACTTCCATCACGATGTTTCTACAAGAGTTGAATGCGTGGAGAATGGCCGTTCCACTTGACTCAAATGGCCAGCTTGGCCGTCCCTTTCCAATCGACAAGGGCCAGCGCGAACCGGCCGGGCCGCAGTTTCGAACGCAATCGCGAAGTATGCAGTCAATGCAATCTTTCGAGCCCTCGCTTTGCTGGTGCTCCTTATGCTCTCCAGCGCAGTTATGCAGGCTCAAGAAAAGGGAATCCAAATGGAACAGAGCATCAGCTATCGCTCAGTGAAGGTCGATGGACTCTCCGTCTTCTACAGGGAAGCGGGGCCGAACAGCGCTCCCACCATTCTTCTTCTGCACGGTCTTCCTTCATCTTCGCGTATGTTTCAACCGCTGTTGACGCGGCTTGCAGACAAATACCACTTGGTCGCACCCGACTATCCGGGTTTCGGACACAGCGACTGGCCCGATCCCAGGCAATTTGACTACACCTTCGACCACCTTGCCATTGTGATGGACCACTTTACGGAGGCGCTTGGTCTGTCGCACTACACGCTCTTCATGCAGGACTACGGTGGACCGGTCGGATTCCGCATGGCATTGGCACATCCGGGTCGTGTCCGGGCTCTGATCGTCCAGGATGCAGTCGCACACAATGAAGGCCTGGGAGCGAACTGGGCAACGCGGCGGGCCTTCTGGGCAGACAGGCCGGCTTATGAAGAAGCTCTGCGCAAGAACCTATTGTCGCTTGCCACGACAAAGACGCGTCACATCGGGGACGATCCGAACGTTGAGCTTTATGACCCGGATCTATGGACCGATGAGT
Organism: Edaphobacter sp.; assembly: GCF_035532915.1. GTDB lineage: Bacteria > Acidobacteriota > Terriglobia > Terriglobales > Acidobacteriaceae > Edaphobacter. The sequence continues at coordinate 376 of NZ_DATKQC010000483.1, read as the reverse complement.
ATGCATTTCTAAATTCACCCGGTCAGGCGCAGATTCAAAGCGATCTGTTCTACGACTACCGAACGAACGTCGACGCATATCCCAAATGGCAGGCATGGATGCAGAAAACGCAGCCAAGGCTTTTGGTCATCTGGGGTAAGCATGACCTTTCGTTCGACCTGGGCGAGCCGGAACGTTATCGGAAGGACGTACCGGATGCAGAGATTCACGTGCTTGACGCGGGACATTTCGCTTTGGATACCAAAGCCGACGAAATCGCTTCTTTGGTGCGCGAGCTTATGAGGACGCAGAACTAGTCATCGATTTGTACGCCTCCTGTATCTCAGGAGGGAAGCAAACCTGAAAGGAGACGAGTTTTATGGCAAGCTCGACGGCA
>NZ_DATKQC010000482.1:0-3304 GCF_035532915.1 Edaphobacter sp. | reverse complement strand
GCTATCGTCGTCGTCGCCATCGGGAATGGAGAAATCAGTGCGCTCTCCGTTCGCAGTCTTGTCGAGGTAATCACCCTCGATAAAGCCCAGATAGACAAAAGGGCCTATGGTGTCAGTGAGCCTGCTCTGAAGATTCGGTATCACTTTGTCGATCTTTTCAGTTCGAACCTCCCGAGAATTTGCAGCGTACATCAGACGATGCAGGTTCTCGTAGGGAGAGTACAAGCGAAGGCCACGCATCCTGAACATGTGATCCTTCACCTGGAAGGTGTGATCTGTCGCTCCGGCTGCAAACGTTTCCGCAAACGTCTTATTGAGGTCGATCAAGTCGATCTCATCCCTGAGCGTCACCGACGGAGCTTTCGGATCAATAAAGAAGGGCAGGCAATGCTCCATCAGACGCCGGGAAATCACAGCGAGGCTCCGCGGGCATGTCTCCTTGTAGGGGTCCAACATGCCGATGAGTCGAAGTATTGTGGTCGGTTCCAGCGCAGAGGAAGGCTCCGGAGTCGGCGGCTGATCCGCCTCTGACGTAAACATGAATTTTTGCTGCCACATCTTGCCGTCTTCGAGATAGTGACTCTCGATCTCGGCAGCCCGGAACGCCTTCAGCCACAGAAACCTGCCAAGGCCCTTGCCTCCTTTTCCGGCTTTATAGCGTGTATCAGACGTAAAGAACGAATCGATGTTCCTCGCATTGAAACCGACGCCGTTGTCCGTCACAACGAACGTGTGAATCGCTCCGGTCCCCTCGACGTCGTGAAGCGTTGGTTCCCGGACCGCGAAGATGTCGATGTGGGGAATCTCAGATATCGATGGCAATTCTTCCAGCGCCTGCAGTGAGTTAACGACCGCCTCAAAGACCGGCAAGAGCGGCTTTGACCGTGGCAGTACTGTGTTTCGCACTTTTCCCGCAATGTCGACCTTCATCGGTGAGGCTCCGAGGCTTCAAGGAAGTTTAGCATGCCTATTCGCCTATTGTTCGCCGACCATGGCCGGGGTGATTCTTGTTGGGGCCCGCCTTATCGACTTACTTCCAACTACTTCATTTTGAACTGATTAAGGAGCAGCCATGAAACCATCAAAGCTTTATGAGGCGCTTCACGCGCTGATCGGTGAATGTGTGCCCCTGCACATCTGGGGCGCGTGCGGCGTTGGGAAGTCGCAGATCGTCGCTCAGGTCGCCAACGATCTCGACTACGACTTTCTCGACGTGCGGGCCGTGCAGCTTGACCCGGTCGATCTTCGGGGTTTGCCGCGGATCGCCGAAGAGCAGACCGAATGGGTGCCGCCCAAGTTTCTCCCCACCACAGGCAAAGGCATTCTCTTTCTCGATGAGCTGACCTCTGCGCCGCAGATGACCCAGGCAGGCTGCTATCAGCTGGTGCTGGACCGGAAGCTCGGCGAGTATATGCTGCCCGATGGCTGGGTTGTCATCGCCGCTGGCAATCCGGCATCGGAGCGTGGAGTCCATTTTGCGATGCCACGACCGCTTCGCAACCGGTTTGTACATCTGGACCTTGAACCGGATCTCGACGACTGGTGCAGGTGGGCGGTCAAGGCTCAAGTCCGGCCTGAGATCATCGCCTTCCTCCGCTTCAAGCCTGAGCTTCTGCATACGGCGGACGCGACGTCAGACGCTAACGCGTGGCCCACTCCGCGTTCCTGGGAGATGGCCTCACAGGTGCTTTGTGGTGTCGCCCGTCGTCAGAAGACGCAGTTTCTCTCGGGGGCCAGCGAGTTTGAGGCGCAGCTCCTGGATGGAACGGTGGGGCCGGCAGCGGCTTCGGAGCTTGTCGCCTTCATTCGGCTGTTTCGCCAGTTGCCTTCGATCGACGAAATCCTTCTGAACCCCACGACGGCGCCGCTTCCCACGGAGCCTTCCGCGCAAATCGCTATTGCTACCGCCCTGGGGAGGGCCTTGAGCGACACCTCGGTAGGGAGAGGAATCGCGTATCTCGACCGGATGCCAACTGAGATGCGGGTAATGGCCGTGCGCGATGCGGCGGCGCGGGACACCGCCATAACCCACACTCCGGAGTTCGTTCGCTTCGGAGTGGAATACCGGGAGGTCATTCAATGATTACCGAACGCGCAATGCTCGCCGCCGTCCACATCAGCATCTGGACGGCCGTCAAACACGACCGCAAGGTCAGCCGCGATGTCGCCGATCAACATGGGGCGCACCAGGGCGCTGGCCGCTACAACAAGCAACTTCTGCGCGGAGCGGACAAACTGGATGAGCTACGCACGCTGGCCGGGCAGATCCGGCAGCACTTTTACAAGATCACTCTGCCCTGGTCCGACGAGGGGTTCCGGCTGTTGCCAGCGAACTTCTACTTCGATCTCATGGCGCGGATGCGCGAGTTCGAGGCCGGCTTCGAACAGGGAGTGGAAAGCTTTCTCGGCGTCTATCCACAGTACATCGAGCAGGTGAGGCCCGAGCTGAACGGGCTCTTCCGGGAGGAAGACTATCCCTCCGCGGAAAAGCTGCGGAAGAAGTTCGGCGTCAAGCTCGAGGTGCTGCCCATCCCGTCAGGAGCGGACTTCCGCGTCCAGATGTCGGCCGAGGAGCAGGCGCGGGTCTCGCGCGAGATCGATGCCAATGTCCGCGAATCGCTGATGCGCGGAACGGAAGACCTCTGGAAGCGGCTGCGCGAGGTGGTTGCCCATATGGTCGACCGGCTGAACGAACCGGAGTCGCGCTTTCACGGTTCCTTGGTCACCAATGTTCTGGACCTGGTGGAGATCCTGCCAAGGCTCAACGTCAACGGCGACACGGACCTCAACCGCTTTGCGGACCAAGTGAAAGAACGGCTGTGCAACTACTCCGCTCAGGACCTCAAGAAGCATGACTTGCTACGCGTCACCACGGCCGCCGACGCCGCCAACATCGTCGCCGAAATGGATGGCCTGTTACGCAGCCGGGAGGCGGCAGAACCCGCTGAGACCCCGAGCGCCGATGACATCTTCACCCGCATGTCCGCGTATATGGAGGCGCCCGCAGCAGCATGAGACATGATTTACCAACCTCGCTGCGCATTCAAAAGGCACGCACCTCACTGATCCTGGACCATCCCTTTTTCGGTTCGCTCCTGTTCCGGTTGAAGGGGTGTGAGTGCCGGTCGATTCAAACGATGGCCACAGATGGAGTGTCGCTCTTCTACAACCCTGATTTTGTTGAAACACTGAACGCGGCGACTCTGGCCGGAACCTTGGCTCACGAGGTTATGCACCCAGCCCTGCATCATCATGTGCGCCGCTCCGGGCGCGACCCCAAACGGTGGAACCAGGCCTGCGACTT
>NZ_DATKQC010000481.1:0-4912 GCF_035532915.1 Edaphobacter sp. | reverse complement strand
GAGAGCTTTACCTTTCATTCCTCACCGGTAACTCTGCTATTGGACGTTCGATTTGCGCTATACGCTGCCCAACGCTCATGATTGTCTCCGACATGCATCTAACTCGTGCAGGTATCGTCAGCATCATAACTGGCAGATACGAAAGAGATGAATGAGTGTGGATGATAACGACGAGATAAGCAGGCAGATTCGCCGAATTACGGAACAACTCGGAAATAAGAACTCCAGGCGCAGTCTGCTTCGCCAAATGGCCGGAGTCTCGCTTGGACTTCCGCTCGCATACGCCCTGCCGCTGCTGGGGCAGGCAGCCGGCGACCAAAAGGCCAGCCAGCAACCACCGTCGCAGCCACATAAGACGCCAGCTCTGCCGCCTTCGCCGAGCGCGCTCTCTCCGCAGGACGACCAGCTTCTCGATGAGATCGAACGCGCCTGCTTTCTCTTCTTCTGGGAACAGGCCAACCCTCAGACCGGCCTGATTAAAGACCGTTGCAACACGCGCACCAAAGACACCAGCATCGTGGCCAGCATAGCGTCGACCGGCTTTGGCCTTACCGCCATCTGCATTGCGGAAAAACGCGGCTACATTCCGCGCAACGAGGCGAGGCTGCGCGTCATCAACACCCTGCTATTCATCTGGAAGAAGCTTCCGACCCATCGCGGCTTCTTCTACCACTTCGCCAACATTAATACCGGTGAGAGGATCTGGGATTCGGAGGTCTCTTCGGTCGATACGGCGATCCTCCTGTGCGGCATCCTCACCTGCCGCCAGCACTTCAACGACCGCGGCGTCAACGGTCTTTCCGAGGCGATCTTCAACCGTGTCGACTGGAGTTGGCTCTCGGAGGACACGACGCTGCTTCCCATGGGCTGGACGCCTGAATTCGGCTTCCTCTCGTCGAAGTGGGACTACTACAGCGAGCTGATGATGATCTATCTGCTCGGGATGGGTTCGGAGTCGCACCCGATTGACCCCCAGGCATGGACGGCATGGAAGCGGACGACATTCGAATACGACGGTCTGCGCTACATCGGCTCGTTCGCTCCGCTGTTCGTGCATCAGTACTCGCAGGCGTGGTTCGATTTTCGCCGGAAGAAGGACAACTATGCCGACTACTTCCAGAACTCGGCCATCGCCACCGACGTGCACCGTCGCTTCTGCATCGAGCTGAACAAAATCTTTCCCGATTACAGCAACGACCTGTGGGGCATCACCGCCTCGGACTCCGATAAGGGGTACGTTATCTGGGGCGGACCTCCAGCGATGGGGCCGATCGACGGCACCGTCGTACCCGCCGCCGCGGGAGGCTCGTTGCCCTTTCTGCCTGACGCGACCATGCGCGTCATGCGCAACATCAGGAAAAATTATCCGCAGGCATGGTGCCGCTACGGCTTCGTCGACGCCTTTAACCCTCTGAAAAAGTGGTACGACACAGATGTGGTCGGCATCGACACCGGAATCACCATGCTAATGGCGGAGAACGCTCGCAGCGCCTTCATCTGGGAGACTTTTATGAAGAACCCGGAGGCACAGCGCGGGATGGCCAAAGCTGGATTCAAGGAGTATCAGCCTACGGCCGGCTGAGAGAAATCTACCTGAAATCGTCGCTTGACATGGCTCCCAAGCAGGGCTAATGTCGTTCCCAGTAAGGCGAACATATGGCGAAGAAACTCAGACCGGAAAATGCGGCGCTCTTTCCTATCCTGCCGCAGCCGACCGGCATCGCTCGCCTCGCCTCCCATGCCGAGCACGCCGCCGACGGACACCTCATTGAGTTCAAGGCACTTGAAGTCCACAGCATTCTAAACAAGTCCACCTCGAAGCGCCTGCGCTGGCTTGCCTGGAGCATCAATCCCTATCGCGGCTGTGAGTTTGGCTGCAAGTACTGCTACGCCCGCTACACGCACGAGTTCATGGAGCTGCGCGACCCGCTCTCCTTTGAGCGCATCATCTTCCTCAAGCAAAATGCGGCGTGGCTGCTGGAACAGGAGTTGCGCAAGATCGATCCCGCCGACGAGATCGCCATCGGTACTGCAACCGATCCCTATCAGCCCATCGAGCGCCGTGCACGGATCACGCGTAGCCTGTTGGAGGTCTTTGCCCGTCGCCAGGGCTACCACCTCGGCATCGTCACCAAGTCTCGCCTGATTGAGCGAGACATCGATCTGCTGACCGAGATCGCAAAGCACAACAAGCTTGTGCTACATATCACCATCACTACGCCGAACACAGAGCTGGCGAGGTTGCTGGAACCCCGTGCACCGCGCCCTGATCTGCGCTTTCAGGCGGTCAAGCGGCTGCGCGAGGCCGGGTTGCGCACCGGCATCTTATGCTGCCCGCTGCTGCCCGGAATCACCGATACGCAAGAGGCGCTCAACGAGATGGCGCGTCGAGCGGCGGAGGTTGACGCCAGCTTCCTCGCTGCCAATCCACTTTTCCTCAAGCCGTGCTCACGTCCTACCTATCTGAGCTTCGTTCGTGAGCACTTCCCCTCGCTGGTGGACGATTACGCCAAACGCTTCGACCACGCCGACTTTGCCGCGCCGGCCTATCGCCAGAAGCTGGCGCTTATGCTCGAGCAGGCGCGTCACCTTCACGGCCTCTCGCGACGCCCACTCGATGTTCTGCCCCCGCCCGGGAATACCGTCCGCAAACCTCCGGAGAGCATAGGCAGCGCTGTTCAGCAGAGCCTCTTTGCATAAAAAAGACACCGGAGAGCCGTTGGCAACTGCCATCAACGGTCCTCCGGTGTCTTTCTGATTTGAACCGCAGCCTACAAATTACTTAGGCGACGACTTCGATGCCCATCGAGCGCGCGGTGCCGCGGATGGTCTTCGATGCTGCCTCAACCGAGGAGGCATTCATGTCCGGCATCTTCTGCGTGGCGATCTCGCGAATCTGCTTCTCGGTCACCTTGCCCAGCTTCTCCTTGTTCGGAGTGCCAGAACCCTTTGCGATTCCTGCAGCCTTCAACAGCAGCACCGGCGCCGGAGGTGTCTTGGTGACGAAACTGAACGTGCGGTCAGCATAGACGCTGATGACGACAGGGATGGTGAGGCCGGCCAGATCAGGAGCCTTGGTGCGGTCGTTGAACTGCTTGCAGAACTCCATGATGTTGACCTGCGCCTGACCGAGCGCGGGGCCTACGGGCGGTGCCGGGGTGGCCTTGCCGGCCATAATCTGAAGCTTGACGTATCCAGTAATCTTCTTCGGTGCCATTGCGGTAAATCCTCTTTATGCTTCTAGCCGCGAGCCTGGGCTTTTGGCCTGACCCACTGCTGAAATAAGATAGGTAGTTCCAAATTCCTCTTCCGCTTGATGGCGGAAGCACTGCTTATTCCGTGATCTTGTCCACCTTCGAGAACTCGATCTCGACCGGGGTGGAACGGCCAAAGATGCTGACCATGACCTTCAACGTCTGCTTGTCTTCGTTGACTTCGTCGACGGCGCCGGTGAAGTTGGCGAAGGGTCCCTCGTTGATGCGGACCTGCTCTCCCTTGTCGAACTTGATCTTCATCGAAGGCTTGTCTTTGGTCGAGTCAGAGCGGAAGATGATCGAGCTGACTTCCTGCTCGGAGAGCGCCACCGGGTTGTCGCCGGTGCCCAGGAAGCCCGTGACCCGAGGCGTGTTCTTAATGACGTGCCAGAGGTCGTTGTCGAGATCCATCTCCACCAGGACATAGCCGGGAAGGAAGACGCGCTCGATGGTGTACTTCTTGCCGTTGCGCAATTCCGTGACCGGCTCGGTCGGAATCATGATGCGGCCGATCTTGTTCTGCAGGCCGAAGGCCGAAATGCGGCTTTCGAGCGACTCGCGGACCTTGCGCTCGAAGCCGGAGTAGGCGTGAATGATGTACCACTTGAAATTCTCATTCACCGGCGGGGCAAGCTGCTCCCCCGGAGTTTCAGTGGATGCTTCGTCCCTGGCGTTTGCCGCCGCGAGCTTCTGCTCTTCCGGATTCTGCTCTTCTGCCGCCATCGTTGTGCCTTCTTCGCGCATCGTTTGCTTCTCTCTACCCATGCTACCGGACTTCCAGAACCTGCCTAGCTTGCAGTCAGCGCATGCAGCAGCGCTTCAATCGCGCGGCCGATGATGTTGTCGACCAGCCAGAAGTAGCCCGCGAAGATAAAGACGGTGATGACAACCACAACCGTCGTGGACTGCACTTCGGGCCATCCCGGCCACCAGACCTTGCGCATCTCGCTGCGCACTTCCTTCAGGAACTCGCGCAGACGCTCTGGCTGGTTCTTCAGGTTCTGCATTCCGTTCGGTGCCTGTTCCGCTATTGCTACCGTCTTGGCCATAGTGCTGCCTCAATCTTCGTACTGCTGAATTCTGGTGCTACGTCCGGACTCTGCGGCCGGACAATCTGGCGGGGGAGCTCGGATTCGAACCGAGAAGTTCGGTTTTGGAGACCGACAGTTTAACCGTTGAGCTTACTCCCCCCGGTCAATCCTTCAGCCGGGCTGCCAGCCCTGGCTAAAAAGCCATGAGCCGACCGCCAAACTGCTTACTTCGTCTCTTTGTGGTCCGTGTGCTTGCGGCAGGTATTGCAGAACTTCGAGAACTCCAGACGTCCGGTGGTCGTCTTCTTGTTCTTCGTCGTCGAGTAGTTCCTGTTCTTGCACTCGGGGCATTGCAATGTAATGATTTCGCGCATCTTTCTATCCTAACCGATTTCGCGGAAAACATGCTTCCGCCGCGAAATCCCTTTATTTTGAGTAGCAATGTGGCCGGGGGAATAGATTGCTACCCCCGGCCATGTTGCCGAATTACTTAATGATCTCGGAGATGGTCCCAGCGCCGACGGTGCGTCCGCCTTCGCGGATGGCGAAGCGCAAGCCCTTCTCCATCGCAACCGGTGTGTGCAGCGTGATCTCCAACTGGATGTTGTCGCCCGGCATCACCATCTC
>NZ_DATKQC010000480.1:0-6702 GCF_035532915.1 Edaphobacter sp. | reverse complement strand
CCACACCCACAGGAGATAGACATTGAATCTGAAGATCATGCCCGCTGCCGTAGCGCGTTGCTACAAGTCCTTTGGGAAGATTGCATCGTACGCGCAGTCTCCGTTCCTGCTACTGGTTCGCCTGTATTGGGGCTGGCAGTTTGCTCAAACTGGTTGGGGTAAACTCCACAATCTTCCGCAAATTACCGGATTCTTCACTTCTCTCAATCTCACTTTTCCAGCCTTTACCGCGGGCTTTATAGGATGGGTGGAACTCGTCGGTGGCATCCTGCTGATCCTTGGAGTTTTATCGCGCTTCACCGGCCTCGTGCTTTCCATCAATATGGTTGTCGCCTATTGGACGGCTGACCGGGATGCTCTGAAGTCGATCCTCAGCGATCCCGGAAAGTTCTACATCGCCGATCCCTACACCTTCCTCTTTGCATCCCTGATGATCCTCATCTTTGGCGCTGGACTATTCTCGTTGGATAGGCTGTTTGCCAAGTGGATCGCCAACAGGATTGACCGCGAGTGATGTTGCCATTGCAGATTGAGAAGCATCCGAAGAACGATCTCACCTCAAGGACGCTTGGCCCGTCCTCAGCCGACAGGTCGCGGCCCAACGCTAACCTTGCCTGGGTGATTTCGGCACATGGTCTGCTCAGGATTGCGAGCGGTACGAGCGGAATTCTGATCGGGCTTTACCTTGCCAGCCTCAACAACCACGGCGCTCATCTCAGCGCGGGATTGGTTGGGACTCTGAGCGCGGTATCCTTTGCCGCAGAGCTATTCGCCTCAATTCCCATGGGACTCGCGTCGGACGCCATGCAGCCTCGATTGCTGATGACGGCTGGTGCAATCATCGGCGCCGTAGCCGTGTTTCTCTTTGCGGTGTCGGGATCAACATCCATCTTCTTTCTCAGCAGGCTGCTCGAAGGCATCGGTGCTGCTGCCATCGTGCCGGCCCTACTCGCATACCTCACCGACGCCACGGATGGCCGTCCAGCCCTTCGCGTCAAAGCGATGAGCTACTTCGAGCTGACGCTGCTTGCGGGCCTGGCGCTGGGGGGTGTCGTCGCTGGCCAACTCTTTCGCGTTCTCCACGCTGGCGCGTTTGCTATCGTCGCCATTGCCTACCTGCTCTGCGCCGTAACTCTCTTCATCAACATCTCCGGCAGGACAGTACGACATCTCGTGAATCCGCTCGACGATCTCAAGCAGGTGCTACAGTTGCCTTCGATACGTCATCTCGCGCCCGTCTGGCTCTGCGTCAACTCGGTCGTAGGCCTCTGGCTTGGGCCAACTCTTCCGTTTCTTCTCACGGAGCGCTCCACCAAATCCCAGTACCTGGCAGGAATCTACGCCTCAACTCCAGCAAGCGTAGGTTGGCTGCTCCTCGGGTACGCCATCGTATTCGGCATAGGCGTCACTGCATGGAGTTTCATCCTGCCCCACATCCGTCTTAAGACTGCCATGAGGATCACGCTGGGTGCCATGCTTCCAGTCTGCGCAGGATTTTACCTGCTCAACCACTCCGCCCATCAGCCCTCACCGGTACGCTGGACCATCGGTGTCTTCATCGCATTGCTCATCTTGGTGGAGAGCGGATTCACGCCCGCCGCCCTCGCATGGTTAGCCGGCACGCTTCCCATTCAGTCCGGACGAGGTGCAGCGATGGGTCTCTACTCTGTTCTCCTCAGCGTCGGCGCCATCATCGGCTCACTCCTCGCTGGAGTACTCGGCCAGCGCTACGCAATCGACGGTCTCCTCTACGGAACCGTCTTCGTCGCAATCCTTGCGCTGATCTTCCTTCATTGGATTCCCAGCCCAAATCCTCAAGACCCCGGAGCCTGACCCATGAGCACGGAAACATACGATCTCGCCATTCTCGGCGCTGGTTCAGTAGGGCTCATCGCAGCCGACTTCGCCGTCAAACTCGGTGCCCGCGTCATCATGATCGAGAGAGACCGCATCGGCGGCGACTGCACCTGGTCGGGCTGCGTTCCCAGCAAATCTCTCGTGAAGGTCGCTCGCGTCGCGCATCAACTCCGCACCGCGTCCACCCTCGGCATCCAATCCCAGCCCCCGGTCGTGGACATGCTTCAGGTCCGCGAATATCTCCGCTCCACCATCCGCCAGATCTATCATGGCACCACTCCCGAAGCCCTCCGGCAGAAAGGCATGGACATCCTTCTCGGCCCCGCCAGCTTTGTCGATCCACACACCCTGATGGTCGGCGATCAACGCATCTCCGCAAATAAAATCCTCATCGCAACCGGAGCGGAGCCGCTGATCCCATCCCTCTCAGGGCTCAGCGAAGTCCCCTACTCGACCTACCGCCAGATCTTCGAGAATGACCATCTCCCCGCAGCGATGGTAGTCATCGGAGGAGGCCCCGTAGGTCTCGAAATCGCGCAGGCCTATCAGCGCCTCGGCACGCAGGTCACGATCTTTGCCGAACGCCTCCTTCCCAAAGAAGAGCCCGATGCCTCCGAGATCATCGCCCGCGTATTCGAACGCGAGGGCCTTCACCTCGTTCCCGAGAGAGCCCTCTCCGTGGAACAGTCCGGCCACCGTGTCGCCGTCCACTCCGTCGGGCAGCGAGAGGAATGTGATCTCTTGCTCGTAGCCGCAGGTCGCAGGCCCACCCTCGATGGCCTCAACCTCAAAGCCGCCGGAGTCAAATACTCCGCCCAAGGAATCGAGGTCAACGACCGTCTCCAGACATCCACCAGCACCATCTACGCTGCGGGCGATGTCCTCGGTGGAGAGCAATTCTCGCACCTCGCCGGATGGCAGGGCTTCCAGGCCGCACGCAACGCTCTCTTGCCCGGCAGCAACTCCGGCTTCTCCCCGGTGATGCCGAGAATCACGTTCACCGATCCCGAGGTCGCACAGGTCGGCCTCACCTTCTCTCAAGCGCTCGCCTCCAACCGCAACCCCGTCGTCTCCACCTGGCCCATCACGCGCATCGACCGTGCCGTCTGCGACAACGACTGCGATGGCCTCCTCAAGATCATCGCCACAACCTCCGGTACTATCCTCGGCGCAACCATCGTCGGCCACCGCGCCGGAGAAGCCATCATGGAGATCGTCATGGCCATGCAGAACAATCTCAAGGTCAGCGATCTGGCCAGCATCATCCATCCCTATCCGACCTACAACTCCGGAATTCAATTGCTCGCCACAGAGATGGCCGTCGAACACAGCCTCACCGGCCTCTCGGGGACACTCATCCGCACAGCCTCCAAGATGGTTCGCTAGGAGCTTGGCTGTTGCCATACTTCAATTGGAACGTCCAAACGAGAGTTTGGTGGCATATCGACGGGTCTGGGCATGGTCGATATGACGGGTTAGGCTACAGGAGCTCTTACGGCACGCGAACAGCAGGATCAACGCGCACGCCATGAGGTTCAATCGCACGGATGAATTCCTCACGGAATTTTCGGTGCGACATGAAATCCAGAAGTGGCTTCAGTTTGTCCGAAGGTCATCCTGTCGAACTCCGGCCTCGCCAGTTTTGAAGGTGGCTGCCGCCGAAAGAACTCCCCCAACCCAAGGAATACTTCCCAAAGCGGCAAGGGCGATGGCCTTCAAAATACGCTGTCTACGACTTGGGAGGCAGCCTCAAGTTCAGCCTTGATGGTGGCAAGGGCACTGCCGGATTGTTCGATTCCAAGAATGTCCGATATGGATTCCTCTGCCTGACAAGCCTAAGGTAGTGCTTCGCCGGTCGCCTGACAACATCCTTAACGATTGCGTTGGTGAGATCGGTAGCTTTTTATCCTTGCCGTACAAGTTCATCAAGCCGTTCTTGTATGAGGGGGACCCGCTCGTTATCCAAGACGAATCCAGGAAGCACGTCAAGGAACCGAGGGTCAGCGAGCAACATCTTTGCTGCCTCGGCAAGATAACGCCGAAGCTCTAGCGGAGACTCGGCGATCTCCCGAAGCAAAGTATCTCGTCCCTCGATTACAGCAACGAAATCTTCAAGATCGTGACTGGCCTGAAAATCCATCTTGCCGCGTCCCCGAAATGCTTCCATTTTCGTTCCCAGGAAAAACGGCGCGGTAATGACTTGGATCGATTGTCCGCTGGGCAGAGTGACTGTGAACGCATGACGAAGCGCCGACTCATACCAGATGTTTGTGAACCCAAGCACTTCTTCGTTGAGCGCCAACACATCCACTATCAGAGCACCATTGTGCCACCGGCAAGCGAGAGGCTTTTCCCCTTCATCTTCTGTGAAGTGGGCCTCGCGGAGACGTTCTGAGAACGCGATGTAGTCCGCATACGTGACAATTTCGGCTATCACATCGACATCGTTCGTACCGCGAATCGGAGCGGCAGCCTTGTCAGTAATCAGCAGCCCCAGAGTGATGCCGCCAACAAAAACAATCTCATCCAGAAACGGGGCGAGTTTGTGAACCGCATCTTCCAGTAGCGGCAGGTTCGGATCAGGCATTGATCTCCTTGCCGAGCAGTTCAATCGCGAGATTTCGTTCTCGCGTTCTCCCGCCGCGAACCGCATCGCAGAGTGCGAGCACGCTGTAGAATTTGGGATCTCGCAGCGCGGCCTTGGGCGCTCCCTTGTACAATGGCGCAAACGCGATGCCCCGTACTTTTCCTTCAACATACGGCCAGACTTCAGGAGGATCGCCATCACCTAGAAAACGTGACTTCAAGGGCTCCGCGGATGCACCCGTCGGGACACCGCGCGCTAGAGAGCCTTTTGCTGGTGGAAAGACATATTTGAATCCATGGGACAGGAACTCCATCAGCGCAGACCGATTGACTCTCTTTTCTCCATTGGCGATGTGGAGCAGCCCTGACTCCGCACTACGCTTCAGAGACTTCGACACCTCTGACGGAGAGATGAAGAGGCTTTCCGCTAAGTTTTTGGACGGGACTTGCGGCCCGTTCTGGATGGCGAGTTTTAGGAGAAGCGCAACGTCCTGGCCTTGCATGGGCTAATTATAGGCCGCAATTTCCAATGTGGAAATTGGAAATTTGCTCTGAAGTACCTGCTCGACTAACAATCTAAGAAGCGCCGCCAAAGAAAATTGAACAATAACGAACACGCATTTCAGCACAAATTTCAACTGAACAATGACGAACAGTAAGGGTTGACGGGATGTATCGTATTGATTCTAAAGGTATAGAATGATCATCTGAGTCGCTACAGTTCCTATAGAATAAATAATTTACGTTTCTCATAGCCCAAAGGTCGGTTTCCAGTTCGTTGACCGTTACCGATCGTCTGGATGGCGATGAATTCGCAATTTCTCATCCATCATCTGGATACCATCGTTTCCGCGACCCGTTCACCAAATCGCTAGTCTTGGCTGACTTCCAAGTGCCTGGGCAGCGTTCGCGGCGTTGTAGGTAGCTCAAAGACCGGAAGGGCGTGACGCGCACGACAGAGGTCGCGGGCACGGACGTACATCTGTCATCGCACGTGGAAGGTGATACCTGAGAAGAAACTGCACATGACGGTGCCCGCACACTTTCGCCGGAGCAGCCGGACACCCGGCGTTCTGACGCTGCATTTCGCCGACCTGCCTGACAACGATATCGTCCTCGCGCGGGGATGCAGGGTCACGAGTCCGCTGCGAACGGTTCTCGATCTCGCCGCCGCCGATACGATGCCGCGCAGTGTCCTCGGCCATGCGCTTCTCCAGATGATGGAGCGGGAGAGGATCACGCGCGACGACGACCTCAAACGGACGAACATTCCCGCAGAATCGCGGCAACAGTTTGAGCAGCTTCTGCGCCTGACAGCCGCGGGATGAACGGCGGGCGTGCATCCGCTTCGCCGGAACATGTGTGCTGCGTCGTCCCACAACCGCATGGGCGGAGGATGGGGCAACCGGATTGTTTCCCGCGCCATGATTTCCGATTTGCGATGATGGTGATAGCGTTACTGAAACCATGACCCTCGCTCTGTCCATTTCGCCCCACGGCCGCCTGCATGTGGAAACGGCAGCCGACGAGGAAGGCGCAGTTGCCGGCGAAGCTGTCGCCACACGAATCGAGAGGGCCTTCGCTGAGAGCACGGCGCAGGGATTGTTGCACCTGGCGACGGTGGAGCTGGAGACGAATCTGCCCGCGGCGTTTTCCTTTGCCCGCGATTGGGGCCGCGCGTATCTGACACAACTGTGTCATCGCCCGGAGATCGGGAGCGAGGAGCGCTCCTGGTCTGTTCCTGTTCCGTCGGTTGAGGAGCGTACCGTAATGGCCCTGACCGCGCCGCCGATGCGAGGCGCGGAGTACTTGAACGCGGAAGTGCTCGAAGTTTGGTGGCTGGAACTGGACCGGCTGGTGCAGGCAGAGGTGGAGGCCTGCGGGAAAAACGTCCAGCAGTTTTTAGAGAAACGGAATCCATTGTGGCGGAGGGTGGGGCGGGTGACGTTTCATCTGGCGGAGAACAAGCGCGACGTGGAGTTTCCTTTTGCTTTTCTGGCGACTTACAGCAGCCGCCTTTCCGCGCATGGAAAGCCGCAGCATCTGCCGTTGGAGCGGGCCTTGCGGGAGTATGGCGCAGCCAAAAATCATGCCGCGCTTTTGTCGCTGCTGCAGCCCATCCAACAGGCCGCGGAACGGGTCCCATGGGTCAAGGAGCTGACCGAATCCGGGGAGATGTATCAGCCATTGGCCTGGGGGCCGCAGGACGCGTATCGCTTTCTTCAGGACGTTCCCAACCTGGAGGCGAGCGGGCTGATG
>NZ_DATKQC010000479.1:0-5267 GCF_035532915.1 Edaphobacter sp. | reverse complement strand
CGGCTTTGGTGGCGTTGTACGCACCCAGCATCGGCGGATGGATCAGCCCGGCCATCGACGCGACGTTGACGAAATAACCACCGCCCTGGCGTCGGAACATAGGCGTGAACACCTTGCAACCGCGCACCACGCCCAGCAGTTAATGTTCACCGCCCACTGCCAGTCTGCCAGCGACTGCTCGTCGATGCCGCCGGCCATGGCCACGCCGGCATTGTTGACGACAATGTCAACGCCGCCCCATTCGGCCTGCAGCCATTTCGCCGCCGCCTGCAGATCTTTCTCGCTAGTAACGTCGCAGTCGATGAAATGTGCTTCCACGCTGAGCCCCCGAAGCGCGCTCAGGGTTTCGGCGCCGCGCTTTTTGTTGATGTCACCGATACACACCCGATAACCGGCGCGTCCATGGCGTTCGGCCAACGCGCGCGCCAACCCTGAAGCGCCACCGGTGATGAAAATGCGTTTAGCGTTCATTGTTTCTCCTTGGCAGGACGCTTCGATCCTCGCGTTGCATGCTTCCCCAGTTCCATACGCGTGATCAAACCTCGATGCACTTCGTCGGGCCCGTCGGCCAGACGCAGCACTCGCGTCCACGCAAACATCGCGGTCAACGGGAAGTCATAGGTCAGGCCGGCGCCGCCGTGCATCTGGATCGCCGGATCCACCGTCCGCTGCAACACATTGGTGCACCACCTTGATCGCCGAGATCTCGGTCAACGCCGGGATCGCGCCGACCTGGTCGATCTTCCACGCCGCATATAGCGTCAGCAAGCGGGCATGGTCGATGGCGATACGTAG
The DNA here is from genome assembly GCF_035532915.1 of Edaphobacter sp. Classification (GTDB taxonomy): domain Bacteria; phylum Acidobacteriota; class Terriglobia; order Terriglobales; family Acidobacteriaceae; genus Edaphobacter. The sequence goes on along the minus strand of NZ_DATKQC010000479.1, from coordinate 4,472 downwards.
GTCCGCAATCCGCTCGCGATTGCCACCCAGATTGACCAGATCCTTGCCGAACGCCTGGCGCGATAAACCACGTTCGATCATCAGATTCAACGCGCGTTCAGCCGCCCCGATGCAGCGCATACAATGAAGGAGACGTCCTGGCCCCAGCCGGCCCTGTGCGATCTCGAAGCCACGGCCCGCGCCCAGAAGCAGATTGGACTTCGGCACACGGACGTTGTCGTACCAGACTTCGCCGTCGCCGAACGGCACGTCGTATTCACCGAATACTGGCAGCATGCGCTCGATCCTGACCCCCGGCGCATCCAGCGGGACAAAGCCAGTGCCGCGCGCGATGCGTTGATGACCGTGCCGAAGTCGGAGCGCGCCGCCGCCCTGATGGCATCGGGTGGAGCCCTCAATATATTGCTCGATGGAGGCCTTTCGAGGGCCAAGCTGGACTCAGAGCACGCGGTAAGCGCGACGCGTCAAATTGGCGCTTTCACGCTTGACCAGCTATCAGACTTGGCGCTCCGGATGGGTTTCGACGAAATCGCAAATTGCCACACCCGGGAGGCGCTTCAGCTGCGGCAGTTGACGCAGGGACGCGAGTCAAAACCAGTTGGTTGTCGCCCCAAGGTTTATCCGGCTCTCGGGAAAGAGGATATCGATCGCCTGGCAGCCACTGGAGACATGGCGACACTGGATGGACTGACGAAGGACTGGGCTAAGCAAACGTGGCTGTCGGGATTTATGACGGTGACGTACAACCAACATACCAAGGATGAGAAAGGCTCAGACTAAGGGTCAGGGTCAGGAACTGACTGCAACAAAGTTGGTACTTTATCGTCGCAACAAACGACGGCAATGGGTCGGAAAGCGACCGTCGAGCAATACTTACCAACCGACGATCCAGCGAACGGCGACCAACGGTCGTTTGCTGGCCGAGAGCGGGCGCTTGCCCGCCTACACTCACATCTTGAACAACGGGCTTGTATTCGTATCAGGAACAACTAGCGTCAGTGATCGCTTGGCTCGGCTGATTGCTACATACAGCTTGCACTTCGAATACTCGCTCGACGAGAACTGGGCACGATTGCAGGCCATGACCATGACATGATCGCATTCCAGTCCCTTGGCTTTGTGGATGCTACTCAATGTTCGTGGTGGCGGAGATGGGCGTGAATAAGACCTACGTCGCGCAATCTCCGAGAACCCTTCCTCTGCGTCTGAGAATGGACCCAGTCGAATCGCGTCCCGGAACTCGGCACGATGATCGATCTTGACGTCGGAAAACCCGTCCCCTCCAGCCTCGACTAGATCCTGAATCGCTCCAACTGCATCCGCTATGCCCTTGGACGAAGGGCTCTCCAGTATCAACCGCGCAATCGCTTGGATGTTGGCAGGCTTCCCTTTCGTACCGCGAATGCAGCCTTCCCTTATCTCCTGCGACAGACGGTCGCCGTGGCTTCTCTGCGTGAACCCGACGGAGACGCCAGAAACGAATTCTATCAGCCCTTGGGCAAGGCCTTCGGCGTCGCCGTGTTTGTCTCGCATGACGGTGACGAGCGCGGCCAATGCATTCCGCGTATGCCCTTCCCAAATCGGGATGCTCCGCATCCAGAATCCACGGAGTGCAGCGACCAGATCGTTTTGCGATGCAAGAATCATTAACTGATCCAACCTGTTGACCAACTGATTGATGGGTCGCCGCTGATTCGAGAGACGGTAGCCGCCATGCTGTTTTGCGACGTTGTTAGCGCGTAGAACGGTCAGCGACTCCGGCACCGCCTTGGTTAGGTCTATAGGCTGGTCAGCTTTTAAGCTTTCCCGTGCCGAGCGAATCCATTCTCCGAGTTCGGCGCATCCCGTTTGCCATCGATGTGGGATATCCAAGATTTCGCAGGCCGCAACCTTCTTCAAGGCCCCCCAACGCGCTTGTTCGGCCTTGGCAGCGCGAGCGGTCTGTCCGCCGTAAATTCGCTGGAGCGGATCGCCAAAAATTCGGAGTATTGCGCCGTTGCGGTGCAGCGCCATGATCACTTCATGCTGGTCGGCGCTCGAATCCTGATGTTCGTCACAGACGACCACCGGGTAGCGTATGGCGAGAGCTCTCGCCACCATGGGGTGTGCGCCAAGAAATGCGGCGACCTTCGCCGCCATGACCGAAAATCCGTTGCCGTTGTCCCGCCAAGCCCACGAAGACAGGTTCGATGGCAGTCTCAACGCCTGACGATAAGCAGTCGCGACCTGCATGATGAGTGCATCGATGGTCTTGATCTCGACCTTGCTTCCGGCACTCTTCGTCTTCTCGGCAAAAACTGAACATGCCGCATGAGTATGCGTAAGGACAAGGAGCCGACCGCCATCAAGGGTCGCCATAGCGTCCCTTGCGTAGCTGGCACCCTGATAGGTCTTCCCGCAACCGGCTGCGGCCTCGATGAGCACAAGTGGTTGATCGGAACGGAGTACCGCTGCAACCGCCTCATCGCTCATAAGGTCAGTTTATCTTTCGGCGGCAGGCCTGCCGCGACCAAGATCGCACTGAGCAACGGACCCAACTGCGGACTGATCGCACCCCACGCGCCCAGAGCGACCAGTCTTTGGGCGAGTTCACGCCCGCCCTTTTCGGATTTGAACCAGTGTTGGGAGTGCTTCTTCCATGCTTTCTCATCTCCGGTCGGCGCCCCTTCCTTGCTACCAGTGGCGGCAGCAACAATGAGTTCGCGTAGTGTTTTCCCCTGATCGGCCGAGGCCCGCACGATGGACGCCAGTTGTTTGTCCTGGACGCCGAGTCGTTCCGCGATCGTTCGCAGACGATCGCCGTCATACGCGCCATCTTCATCTTTCAGTAATTCGGGCAGCTTGTCTTCCGCTATCTCCCGGATCACTTGTTGCTCCGTACACCCTTGTTGCCACTGATGGAGCCTGTCACCCAGCTTTCGCTTCAATAACTGCCAACGGCCGGGATCGGTACCTTCGTTGTCCACCAATCCTGCGAAAATGAGGCCGGAGGCAGACAGCGTCTCCAGCAGGTCGAGGGTTGCGTAGTTCCCCTGGCCATCGCATACGCGCACACCGTGGTCTAGTGGAGCGGAGCCAAACGCCTTTTCCAGAAAAAACTTCAGAAACCCGACCTCTGTAGGACCTTCCGCGATCACAGCCACCTTGGCGAGGAATGTCTCGGGATCCCTGCGCTGTTGGGCCGCGATTTTGCCGCGCGCTAACGCACCGACGTTGCCATTAGCGTCCATGTACCACAACTGTGCCTTCTCACTGCAGGCGATGGCCACTGGGCTATGCGTGGTAATAAATGCTTGACCCTCTTCATCCGAAATGACGCTGACGAGCTTGCGCAGTCGATAGGGCTCCAGCCCACGTTCGATCTCGTCGACTAACGTGATACTCACCTCTTTCTCGGCAGCCGAGGCAATCTCCAGGGCAACCATCCGCCTTGTACCGGAGCCCCAGGTGCCAAGTGGCAGGCTAACCCCATGCTTCTTGGCCAGCAATCCGATCAGCGCGCCGATGGATAGCCCTTGGCTCGTAGTCAGGCCGAGCTTCAGGTCATGCGGCAAAGCGGAACCGACCAGACGCTTGTCCAACTCGTCAATTGCGTTCCTTCCACCCGAATTCAGCGACCCTTCGACGTCCAGTTCCGAAATTTGCTTTCCGATGCGCGCACGCAGCGCGCTGTCAGCAAGCAGCCGATCCAATCCGGAGCCATAAACCAGCCGAAGGTCACGGTCATTGTGATCGTCCGTACTCAGTCGAACCACGCCAATCTTACGGCGAACGCTGACGGAGAAATGATCCGCTTCGTCGTTGGGCTGCACTAGTTCCCACGCGAGTTCTAGTTCAGTGGTTCCTCGTACGCGTACCCGATACACAGGATCATCGGCATCAAGCGTGTCCTCGCCTTCCTCCTTGGCTACCGGCTGTACCGCCTCCGTTCCGTTCCACGTCCACGGCCAAGAGAAATTCCTTTGCGTATTGACCCCGGAAGCCTCAGAAAGCGATATCACTGCCTCGATGAAAAATTCCTGCGAGCTGTCTCGCTGCCAATAATCAGACTCCGACAATGCGGTCGAGTTCGTCGGACTAAGTAGCAGCGCGATAGCTTCCAGGATCGTCGTCTTTCCAACATCCCCGCCACCGAGGATTATGTTCATGCCGGACACAGGTCTCCATTCGAGTCTTTCGATTCCTCGAAACCGCGACACCGTCAATTTGCGAATTTCTGCGGCGCTCCCCATGGCATCCCCTCACAATCTCACTACGAGAATACGGTAGCAGGAGGCGGCGTGAGTCGTCCTAGTGTACTGCTTCTAAGATAGTGAACCAATACATTTTGTATGCTGTCAAACGAGGCACAAAGCCTTGGACGCAGACAATGAAGCCACCGATCTTCCTCGATGACGAACAGCGCCGTACGCTGGAGCAGTGGAGTCGGTCACGTACGGTGAGCGTGCGGTGGCGAGAACGTGCTTTGATGG
>NZ_DATKQC010000478.1:0-17923 GCF_035532915.1 Edaphobacter sp. | reverse complement strand
CTGCTCGAATACAAACGCCGCTCCCCCATCGAGCTTCCCTCCACCGCGACCCCCGCCGACAAGCGCCGCGCCGAGTGGACCCAGCGCCGCGAAAAGATGTGGATGACCGCCGTCGTCGTCACCAGCTTCGTCTTCATCTTCCTCTCTACCGCCGAGTTCATCTACGCCAAGAGCACCACCGCCCTTTCACCGACAACGGCGGTCACTCTCGTCGGCAGCCAGGCCATCGTCCCCACCTCGCAGATCACCGACGACCAGCTCCACCGCTACGGCGTCCATGTGCAGGACGCCAAGGGCGGCAGCGTCGAAGTCCGCTTCCTCCTCTACAAGAAGCCCGACGGCAACATCGTCTCCGTAGCCGACGCCTGCCACATCTGCGGCCCGGTGGGTTTCTACATCAGCAGCCAGGGAATCACCTGCAAGATGTGCGCCTCGCCGCTCGTGCCGCAATCGATGGGCCAGCCCGGAGGCTGCAACCCAATCCCGCTGCACTCCACCATCGGCGGCGGCGAAGTAGTCATCCAGGCCGCAGACCTCCGCGCCCTCGCCCCGGTCTTCGAGCGCTAACCATGCAAACCCTCCTCCATCCAGGTACCCCACAGCAGTTGCCATTGCACTTGCTTCTAGGTACTCCAAGGCTTCAGCCTTGGACCTCTCTCCACCCCAGAAGCCCGGGTGCCCCATCCTTCGCAGTTTCATCGCGAAGGGTGGGATCGACACTCTCCAACCCGTCGGAGGCCCGCTAATGTTCTTCCGCCTCCTATGGGAAAGCTTCCGCCGCCAGCGTCGCCGCAAGGCCCTCGCCGGAATCGCCATCCTGCTCGGAACCACCGCCGTCACCGCGATGCTCGCCCTCGCCACCACCATCGGCGACCGCATCCATAAAGAGCTGGCCGTCTACGGAGCCAACATCGTTGTCACACCCAAAGCCGCTAATCTCGATGTAAAAATCGGCGGGGTAGATATCAAGCCAGCCACCGGCAATGCCTATCTCCACGAGTCCGATCTCAAAAAACTGCAAGGCATCTTCTGGGCGAACAATATCACCGGAGTCTCTCCCGAACTCACAGGGGAGGGCAACGCATCAAAACTGCCTGATCTCGGAAAAAATAGCTTTAAAGTTAGGGTTGTCGGTCTCTGGTTCAATAAGCATTTCGGAAGCATAACGACGGGAGCATCCCAGCTACACCCCTGGTGGCGATTACAAGGAAACTGGCCGCAAGAGCGGAATCTTACCGACTACTTACCGGTCGTGGTCGGCAAAACTCTCGCAGATCATCTCGGGATCAAAGTGGGTGATTCATTCCGGGTGATGACTCCGGAACTCGAAACTGCTCACTTGGATAATGTCGTTACAGTTACAGGAATCGTATCGAGTGGCGATGAAACAGATAACGAGATTCTTATGAATCTCGATGAAGCTCAAGGTCTTCTTAACCATCCCGACGCAGTCTCCCGCGTAGATGTCTCTGCCCGCACCAAGCCCGAAGACGCCTTCGCCCGCAAAGATCCCGACACGCTCTCGCCGCAGCAGCACGAGATCTGGTACTGCCGTCCCTACGCCAACTCCATCGCCTACCAGATCCGTGAAGCCATCCCCGGCGCACAGGCTGATCAAGTCCGCCGCGTCGAGCAAAACGAAGGCAACGTGCTCGAACGCATCAGCGGACTCATGTGGCTCATCAGCGCCGCCGCCCTGCTCGCCGCCGGATTCGCCGTCAGCGCAGCCATGGCCACCGCCATCCTCGAGCGCCGCGCCGAGATCGGCCTCATGCGCTCCCTCGGAGCCAGCAAGGGCTCCATCGCCTTCCTCTTCTACTCCGAGACCGGACTGCTGGCTATCTTCGCCGGAGCCATCGGCTACCTCTTCGGCTCGGGCCTCGCCGCATGGCTGGGAGCCCGCATCTTCGCAGGCGACGGAGCGGCCACAGGCAGCCCCATCCTCAACCCCATCCTGCTGCCCATCGTCGTGGCCCTCGCCTTCCTCGTCGCCATCGCTGGAAGCACGCCCTCCATCCGCACCTCGCTGGAGATGGACCCCTCCACCATCCTGAGGGCGGACGCATGACAAATCTTTCAGCCAACCAACATGGGTGCAACGGAAATGGGTGCCCCATGTCCCGACTCTGGGACATGGGTTTTGCGCCACACCAGTCCGCGCAGGTGACAGCATGAAGCAACTCAGCTTCACCAGCATGTTACGACGCTCCCTCGTTCATCGCCGCGCACGTAGCCTCTCCGCGCTCGTCGCCCTCACCGTCTCTGCCGCCGTCGCCACTGCCCTGCTCACGCTCTACGCCGACCTCAACGCCAAGCTCCACAAGGAGTTTCGCAACTTCGGAGCCAACGTGGTCGTCACCGCCTCGGCATCTTCTCCGCTGCCACCCAACGCCCTCGCGCAAATCCAAAAAGCAGCAGGCACCGACGCCCTCGTCGCTCCCTTCGCCTACGCCGTCGCCACCACCGACCGCGGAACCTCCGTCGTCGTCGCTGGAACCGACTTCCCTGCCGTCCAGCGTCTGGATGCCTGGTGGGACCTCGCCCACTGGCCCGCCGCACCTGATGCGGCGCTGCTGGGCGACCACGCCGCCAACTTCATCGCCGACGAGCACGCGGTCAAGCTCACCTACGCAGGCAAAGCCATCACCCTCGCCGGAGCAGGCCGCCTCAAGACCGGGGGCGACGAAGACAGTCGCATCTACATTCCCCTTGCCGCCTTCACCCAATGGACAGGCATCGGCCCAACCGTCATCGAGCTGCAGGTCCCCGGCGGAGCCGCCGCCGTCGAGGCCGCGCTCACCCGCCTCCGCGCCCAGTTCCCGACTTTACAAATTCAACCGGTACGCCAGCTCGTCGAAGGTGAGTCGCGCATCGTCGACCGCACCCACTCGCTGATGTACGGCTCGGTGCTGCTCATCGCGCTTACAGTAGCCGTCAGCGTGCTGGCCACGCTCTCAGCCTCTGTGCTCGAACGCCGCCGCGACTTCGCGTTGATGAAGGCCCTCGGCGGATCGCAGACGCAGCTCATGGGCATGTTTCTGCTCGAGGCCCTCGTCCTCGCGCTTGCCGGGGTTGTCCTCGGCTATATCGTCGGCTCAGCCGCCGCATGGGCCATCAGCCAGGCCAACTTCCACACCGCCACGCTGCCCCGCCTCTCCGTCCTTCCCCTGGTGCTGCTGCTCAACATCACCATCGCCGCCTTCGCCGCCCTCTTCCCCGTCCGCGTCCTGCGCGGCCTCCAACCCGCGGCCTTGCTAAAGGGCGAATGACAGATGAGCCACAAAATCTCGGGCGCCCCATCCTTCTCAGCCTCACCGCGCAGGGTGGGACCACGAATGTTCGGCAACCACAGAATCGCCGTTGCCTGTTCTTGTCTCCCTCAACCACACACGAGGCTAAACTAGAAGAGAGCCAATGCCAGAAAGCCTAAGCCCCATCGAAAGCGAAACCCGCCCCGACTGCGCCGTCATCTCCCTCAACGGAGTCACCCGTGAGTACGCCGGCCGCGCCGGAGCGGTGCGTGCGCTCGATCACGCCGCCTTCAGCATCGTCGCCGGTGAGTGGGTCGCCATCACCGGGCCCTCGGGCTCGGGAAAATCGACGCTTGTCAATCTCATTGGCTGCCTCGACCGCCCCACCTCGGGCGAGCTGCGCATCGACGGCGTCAATGTCGCCACCATGTCCGCCACCGAGCTGGACCGCTTTCGCGCCGACAAGATCGGCTTCATCTTTCAGCAGTTCCACCTGATTCCCTACCTGTCGGCGCTCGAAAATGTGATGCTGGCGCAGTACTTCCACTCCATGACGGACGAGACCGAAGCCCGCGCCGCGCTTGCTCGTGTGGGCCTTGCCGCACGCGCCGAGCACCTTCCCAGCGAGCTATCGGGCGGCGAGCAGCAGCGCGTCTGCATTGCGCGGGCGCTTATCAATAATCCGCCTATTTTGTTAGCGGATGAGCCTACAGGAAATCTGGACGCGGCTAACCAGACCATCGTTGCCGAACTTTTGCAGGACCTGCATCGCAACGGCCATACCATCGTCATGGTGACGCACGATCCTGAGATGGCGGCGCTTGCTCAGCGCAAGATTGCGTTGAGCCATGGTAAGGTCTTCTGCCATCCCATTGGCGGGCAGGTCGTTACCCTGAAACGGTGATGTAACCAGTAAAACTTGACTTCAACGGTTACATCTTAGATTTTGTAACCGGTAAAAGCAGGTTTCTCAGGTTACGTGCCGAACTAGCGCTCTCCCCACTTCAACTTCGACCGCAGCACATTGAAGACGCCGTTGGGCGTATGTCGCAGCAATCGCACGCTGTACTTTGAGCGGCAACAGTAGACGTTGTCTCCGAGCATCAACTCGACCGCCTCCTGCCCATCTACCGTCAGATAGGTCTGGTTAGGAACCCCTTCGATATGAATACTTACAGAAGAATCTCCAGGTACAACTATAGGTCTCAGCGTCAGCAGGTGCGGACAGATCGGAGTCACCAGCATGGCATTCACATTGGGCATGACAATCGGGCCGTTAGCCGCCAGGTTGTACGCCGTTGATCCCGTAGGGGTTGCAACGATTATTCCGTCGGCGCGGAACTTGGCGACAAGCTGCTGATCGATCTCGACCATGAAATCGGCCATGCGAGCGATGGTTCCTTTGGAGACGACGACATCATTCAAGGCGTCCCACTGATGCAGCAGCTTTCCCTCGCGCCGCAGCTCGGCGTGCATCATGCTGCGAACCTCGACATCGGCGCGGCGATCGCACCAGTCCTGAAGCGTCAGGTATAGGTCTCCCAGGGGAATCTCGGTCAGGAATCCCAGAGAGCCGAGATTTACCGAGAGGATCGGCGTCACGGTTCGGGCAAATGCCCGCGCGGCTGCCAGCAGGGTGCCGTCTCCACCGAGCACGATAACTAGATCGGGCTTGTGCGCCGGCAGGTCGGGCCGCTCAACTCCAACAGAACCGACAAGATAGGCTGCGCTGTCCGGATCGAGGACATATTGGTAGTCGTGGCTTTCGAGCCAGCTTACAAGCTCGCGCAGAATTCCTGCGAGCTCCGGCTTCTGAGGCTTCGAGACAATTGCAGCAAGGGGCATGTCGTTAGTGTAACGGCACTTCGTCTCTGCTTCTATGGTTCTGTTGGCCATGGTCGATACAACTCAGCCGGTGGACTCTACGAGCAGGCTAACCTTGGTCGAGCGTTGAAGCGTGCCACCGGTAGGCGTGGTCGCGGTTCCGGTCACGGTGATGGAATAGGTGCTGGGCGGGTTCGCAGAGCTGCCCCCACTATTGACGCGGCTTCCGCAGCCGCAACAGAAGGCAAGCGAGCCAATCACAACAACGCAGGCGATAATGCTCACAAAGCTGCCGCGAATCCGCTTGCGGAGAGCAATCCCTACAACGGGAAACAGCAGGAGACCGAACAACGGCGTCTCCAGGCTTCTACCGAGCGCCGTAGTCTGCGGCATGTTAATCGTCAAGGTAAAGCTGTCGGGAGTCGTGCCCGGAGGTAGATACGCTGGGTTGAACGAGGCCGTCGCCAGCGGCGGAAGCCCGGTCGCGGCCAGCGTAATCGGGCTTGAGAGCGCTGCTCCCTGAATCTGCATCGTGAAGTTGAAGTTCGCCGTCCCGCCCGAGGGTATGGTCTGCGATGTGGCTCCGGCGGGGGTAAACGTGAAGTCGGGAGCGTTCGGAGGCGCGGCGATCACGGTGATGAGCAGCGAGTTGGAGACACTGGCGATAAAGTTTCGATCTCCCGCGTACTGCATCGAGAGCGTGTGCACGCCGGGAGCAAGGCTACTGGTGGTGAACGTCGCGGGATTGGCCGCGCTAAAGAGCGTATCCGCTCCATCCTTCACCGTTAGGGTGCCGGTAGGGGTTCCGGCAGTGGTCGGCGTTGCGGTCGCAGTCAGGGTGAGCGGCGCACCAGCGCCGATCGACGTGGCCGACGGCGTAAGCGTCGCAACCGTGGGTGCGGGAGCAATGGTTACGCTGGCGGGCGCGGCCGTGAAGCTGTAGTTCTTTGCAGCCGCTCCACTGAGCGCAGCCGTGATGGGGTAGACAGCGGCTGGCGCGAAGGCTGCGATGGGCGCGGCGAAGGTTGCGGTAAGGTTGGCGTCGTCCTGGGGCAGATCGCCGTTGAGCGTTCCCGTCAGCGTGGGGATCGGCTGGCCGTAGAGCAGCGTGATGGGGTCGGGCGTAGCCGTCAGCGGGCGCGGCGTAATGCTGAAGCTGATCGGCTGGCTTTGCGATGAAGTCTGGTCGCCGCTATAAGACGCAAGCACGCTATAAGTTCCGACGGAGAGTGCGCTGGTGTCGAAGTTGGCCGCGCTGGCCATCAGCGGCGCGGTTTCGAGTGTGGTGCCCGTGGCCGTGGTGGGATCGAGCAGTGTGAAGGTAATGGTTCCACTCGCATTGCCTGAGGCAAGCGTGGCGGTGAGTTCTCCCGTGCCGTAGAGCATGGTCGACGGAGCCGTGAGGCTGAGGTTGGTCGATGGGATCGAGGAGAGCCCGGCGACGGTGTGGATGTCGGGCGTGGCCTGCGTGTCGAGCTGCCGGACGCGCTGGTTAGCTGTGTCGGCAAGCGTAACCAGACCAGCGGCGGTGATGGTCGTCGCTCGCGGCGAGTCGAGGCTGGCGGCGGTGGCTGTATTGCCATCGCCGCTGAAGTTTTGCGTGCCATCGCCCGCGACGGTGGTTATCTTCCCGGTGACTGCGTCGATGCGGCGGATGCGATGGTTGGCGGTGTCGGCAATGTAGAGATCGCCTGCGCCATCGATGCTGAGACCGTGCGGCAGCGCCAGCCTCGCAGCAGATGCAGCGCCGTTGTCACCGCTGAAGCCAGCGGTAGCGCCTGCAACCGTGGTGATCGTTCCGGTTGCAGCCGTGATCTTTCGCACGCGGTGGTTGTGCGTGTCCGCCAGATATAGATTTTGATCTGCATCTACGACCAGCCCGCTCGGAGAATCGATCGCAGCGGCGGTCGCCGGGCCACCATCGCCGCTGAAGTCCTGCGTGCCGTTGCCTGCAACCGTGGTGATGATGCCGCTGCCCAGATTGACCTCGCGAATACGGTGGTTCTGCGTATCGGCGACGTAAAGGTCATCGCTGCCGTCGAGTGCCAACGCCGTAGGAAGGTTCAGTTGTGCGGCGGTCGCCGGGCCGTTGTCGCCGCTGAAGCCTGCGCTCGAGCCTGCAATCGTAGAGATATCTCCAGTAGTCAGGTTGAGCTTGCGAATACGGTGGTTGTGCGTGTCCGCGATGTAGAGATTGCCACCGCCAAGCGCAAGCCCCTGGGGCGAGTCCAGAAGTGCCGCCGTAGCCGCGCCGTTATCGCCGCTGAATCCCTGCGTTCCGGTTCCAGCAATGGTGGTGATCTTCCCAGCCGTATCCACCTTGCGAATGACGTGGTTGCCAGCCTCAGCGATATAGAGATTGCCCGCGACATCGTAGGCGATGGCAGAAGGCAGGATAAGCGGCGCAGCAGTCGCCGTGATCTGCGCGTCCGCGCATGAGGCGCAGAGAACGAACAGCATCGCCCATAACAAGACGGGAAGGCTGCGCGATGGCTGCGAGATCTGCTGGCCCATGGGGAGTGTAATTCCGAGATTACATGATGGGAGAGCCCGGAAGATTACAGACCTTCCTTAAATCCAGCTAGACTCATTAACGTGCGCCCCTCACCGAAAGACCGCCTCGTTGTAGCCCTCGACTTCCCCACCGCCAAAGCAGCTCTCGACCTCGTCGACCAGCTCTCCGGTACCTGCCAATGGTTCAAGGTCGGCATGGAGCTTTACTACGCAACGGGCAACGCCCTGGTTGAAACTCTCCGCAATCGCGGCTTCAACGTCTTCCTCGATCTCAAGCTCCACGACATTCCCAACACCGTCGCCGGTGCCGTCCGCTCCGCCACGCAGGCCGGAGCCTCCCTGCTTACGCTTCACGCTTCAGGCGGTCCAGCCATGATGGCTGCCGCAGCCGAGTCCGCGGCAGCCCCCGGCTCTCCTCGGTTGCTCGCCGTCACCGTCCTGACGAGCATGGACGCCGCTCAACTCACCGCTACGGGCGTCGGCTCCACTCCAGCCGAACAGGTTTTGCGGCTGGCGAAGCTCGCCCAGAACTCCGGAATTAACGGCATGGTCTGCTCCGCCGAAGAGGTAGGCGCACTGCGAGCCGAGCTAGGCGACGAAGCTCTTCTGGTCATCCCTGGAATTCGTCCCGCAGGCAGCGATATCGGCGACCAGAAACGCATCGCCACTCCCGCTGCCGCCATCGAGCGCGGAGCCTCGATGCTGGTGGTTGGCCGCCCCATCACCCAGGCTGCCAATTCCGCTGAAGCAGCCGAAGCAATTCTCAAAGAGATCGAAGCCTCAACAAAATCCATTTAAAGCACAGAAGAGCCTCGAGGTTGTCGTCATTGGCGATAACGTCGAGACTCTTAGTCTTTATGAATCAGACTTTTACAGCAGAAACATGCGTAACATTCATATCGCTTAACCGCAAAACTACTGATTTTGCGGAACCGCCGCCGCGAATGAACTCGCTTAGGTTTAACTCTGCCACTTCATATCCTTGATTCCGAAGGCGTTGCGCCAAATCAGTTTCAACTTTGCCCATCAGGATATGCTTACCTACGTTGATCACATTGCAGGCGAACTGAGTAGCCTCGATCTCGCTGACCGCAATGCGCTTGTCCGCGGTGAATGCCGCTTCGATCCTGGCCAGTGACGCCGCATCGAACGCTTCGGGGAAATAGAGAAGCTCTCCCCCACTGAGCGGCGCAAAGCAAAGATCCAGGTGATAAAAGCGTGGGTCGACAAGATGCAGCGATGTCACCGGAGTATGCCAGGCATCGGCAACATGCTTGTGGCTCTGCTTGCAGGTCCGCGATCCATGCGCCGCCCACAGCCGTCCTCCTGCAGCATCGAACACAACGTCCCCTTCGCCTTCAAAGGCGGTCTCGCGAGGGGTCTCCCAGACCAGAAATCCCGCATCCTGAAACCACCGCCGGAGATGCGTCTCTTCCGTCTGGCGCTGGGGATGGGCAAAGCTGGAGATGGCTGCCACACCGTGCTGCACCAGGGCAGAGTGGCCCACAAAGACCATGTCCGGCGAGCCCTGCCGTGGGTGGAGCAGACGCACATCAGCAATCTGCTGAAGATGCTGGTGCAGCGTCTTCCACTGGGCAAACGACGTATCTCTTGAAGATTGATGGAGATTCCCGGCCATCCAGGGATTGATGACGTAGTTCACGTCATACCATTCCGGGGCGCACATCAAAAATGTCGGGCGGTCAAAATGGGGTAAGGAGGTAAAACTCGAGGCCGGTGAAGATACTACCGAGGAGGTCGTCATAACGCTGGTACCCTGCTTTCCAGTTGTAGAGTCTGCCCTTCAGAACAGACGGTCGTCAATAGCTGCAACGATAATTTGTTGTACGACTTTGGTTCGACGCAGCCCAACATGGAAAGGAGGTATAGATCGTGGTTCAAAACGATTAATAATCGGCTACAAAAAAGGTTGCGTATCGCACGCAACAAAGGGCCCGAATTGGGCCCTTTGTTTACAATCAGATTCAAATTTGTCTCGTTTTTTTTTACAACTTTTCGAAGAAATCGCACGCTGAGCAGGAGATGTAGACTCCGCCCGGGGTTCCGCGCTCACGATCTTTCATGCGCTTTACGATGCGGGTCGGTTTGGAGCACTTCGGACAGTCCGTGCTCTTGTTCGTATCCATGACCTTTTTACGGTCGCCGGTCTTGGCAATCTTCGCCATAATTCTGCTCTCCCTGGTGCGAATGTTTCGGCTCGCGCGCTGGAGGACCGATGTTCCGCCATTCTGGTGGCAGGCTGCACCGAGACCATCCGGAACTTCTCGTAAAGATTGTCCGGGACTGGCCGCGGCGGGAATCGGAGGAGAAGAACTGCGATTGAGGCTCTCCCAAGAGTTTACACGACTGAAGCATTAAAGGAGATGGGGGTCCTGGGGAGAACCCGCTGTGGGAACCCCGACCGAGGGTATAGTCGGCTGACTGGCAGTCGGGAACTGGACTTTACCGGAACCTCCCGACGGGATTGGCTCTCCCGGCTTGCGCAAGGTTGGTGGCGCTGACTGCCCATTGGGAGAGTTGCCGGGCTCCTGATCGCCCATTGCCACCTCCCGCGTGGGCGGTGGAGGATTGTAGCCGCCCATCTCATCTTTATTGTGGATCTCAAGCGGCTTGCCCAGCGCGGCGATCTCAACGGTGGCCACCCGATCCCCGATAAATTTTACAAAATGGATCGTCTGCGGTTCATGGCCGTAGATCCACTCTTCGTATACCGCGCCGCTGGGGTCCTCGCTGTGCTTCTCGCGAATCTTGCTCTCCGGCTCTCCCATCGCGGCGAGTACCATGCGGTGGTTCATCCCCACCAGAACTTCGTGCACATCGACTGCCTGCTTCACCAATGGCGGAAGTGTGTTCGCGTAGGCCTGCTCTGTGGTCTTGACCCCGAAGTCGATGACCGGTGCCAGCAGTGACTTCACCTCAGGCGCCGATACGTCGGGCACGAAGCCCTCAAAGACCAGGCTCACACGAGAGCCTGTCGCCTCTTCGCCCGTGTCAGCCACGACAGGATTGTCGTTGAACTGAACATGCCGCAGGAAGCGGTGCTTCTCGTAGGGGCCACCATTGAGATCCAGAATGATACGGTTTCCCTTGACGGTCAGCGCAGTCACCACGACGCGGTCGCCCGGGGCGGCAGATTCGCCCTTCTTGTAGACCATCTCCTTATAGGCTGCGGCGCTGGTTTCGAGCGGCCCATTGGCGCGAAGCGTAAGACCGGCCCCCATCGGAAGCGCACAGTGAGCAAAGCCCTGCTCGGCGACCAGCATTCGCACCAGTTCGCGGCGGCCCCGTTCTTTCATCGGGGCGTCAGGAAGAGGAAGATTCGTCGGGGTAAAGTGAGTCGAGATTTCGTCTGTGGCAGTCGTCTCGCCAACCACGAAGACCTGGCTTCGCACGGTGGCGGCCAACAAAAGCAGACAACCTATAAGGAGTGCCCATCTGTGTTTGCGCAGTGCCATGGCAGCACCTCAGATGCCTAGCAGTTTGCGCCTTCTTTTCACCATTTGCAAGGGGATTGGGCACATTTTTGCATCCCGTCGAAAAAGCTTCGACAGACTCGCCGGTACCCGTGTGCCGTCTTCTTGTCAGGCGCTGTAATGGGCTATGACTCGTGTCACTTTACCAACCGCCGACAACTCCATAAACTCGCCCGTATGGGTTCCCTTTTGGTTGGTGTAGTAGAGCACAATACTATTTAGCCCAGCGAGCACATCTTCAAGGTTGAAGCGGAGTTCCGGGTAGGCTTCGAGCCCTCGCTGGAAGTATGTTCTCAGATTTTCCTTTCCCACCACCTTGCCATCGGGCACACCCAATAGCTGGGCGGCGGCTGGCGAAGTCAACTCAATTGCATCCTCATAGTGCGACAGAATCAAGTCCAGATCATGAGCGTTCCATGCAGCAATCCAATGATTTGCCAGACTCCGTGCCTCGTCTTTCGTCACTGCTTTCTCCCCTTGAAGCTTCTATATAGATATGCGCCGAATTATACGATGCCATGTCGGGAGAATAGCCTGCGCTGGCGCGAGACTGCTGATAGGGATCGGAAATTCAAAAGGTTTGCGAAACCGGCCCTCATCGGACCATTACCCTCTTCTTATGAACCGATCCTATTGGGAGGATCGATCACTGAACGTTCCTGAGGCGTGGTGGGCAGAATCTGCACCAAGGATGCGGGCTTCGCTTGCTGCTCCATGGCCGTATGCGCCTCCGGTGGCGGCACATCCATCGGATATCCGGCCGCGATAATGGGCTTGCGCGTGTAATTCCACGAATAATCCCGTGTGACGATGACGACCACGATAATGCCAACCACAAGCACCAGCAGTGTAAAAAACGCCGCTTCGGGGCCGTAGTCGCCGCCCGTAAGCCAGGTGCGACCGATGGCGCGGGTCTGCACGACGCTCGAAAAATCCACGATTCCGCTTACCGGCAGGCCGAACAGCACTCCCATGCTTGCATTCCACGCAAAATGCAGCCCCCAGCCCAGCCATAGGCCGTGAGTGCGCAGCCACGCGATCGATAGCAAAACTCCGGCGAGGATGGTGATCAGAACACTGATCCAGGTAGCGTCGGGATTGAAAGCGTGAAGCAATCCGAAGAACAATGACATCAGGATCGTCGCCCATGTTGGGCCAACCACTTCGATCAAGCGCCGAAAGGGATAGCCTCGGAAGGCAACTTCCTCGACCAGGGCGCTGACGGCAAGCATCGCCAGGCTGAGAAACGCCAGCCAGAAGGCCCGGGGCGCTGCCCAGAAGATGGGGTGCAGGGTGCCCCCCAACACCATGGGGATCACGGCAAGCACCACCAGCCCCCACCCAATCGCCGCGCCGATTCCCCACTCCTGCCCTGCAGTTGCCCGCTGGGGCAGGCCAAGCGCCTCTCGCATGGAGGAACTCTGATGGGCGATCATCTGCAAAAAGACGAAGCCGATGGAAAGCAAAAAGAGCAGGAAAAGTACGCCAAGCAAGGGACGTTCATCGCTGAGGTTGAAGCGGATGGACAATCCCATCGCTGCACGTCCGGCCAGCGTCTGCGAAGCAAAAAACCACGCCGCAGAAGTAACAAAGAGCGCAATTTGCAGCGGGCGGTCCGAGCGGGTTGACGGTGTCGAATCAAACGCCTTCAACGATAGCTACTCCATAAGTGCATCGACCGCTAAGCGGTGGTGTAAAACTGCGCGATATTGCGAAACTTCTGATAGCGCTGCTCCAGCAGATCTTCGATCGACATGCCACGAAGGTTCGCGAGATGGTATTGAAGCCGTTCGTCAACCAGAGCCATAGCTGCGGCTGGATCGTTTTGCGTGCCGCCCTTTGGTTCCGGCAGCACGTCATCGACACAGCCTAAGCGTTGGACGTCGGTCGCCGTGTATTTGAGAGCATCGGCAGCCTGCTGTTTCTTGCTGGCGTCCTTCCACATGATCGACGCGCAGCCTTCGGGCGATATTACAGAGTAGATAGCGTTCTCGAGCATCAGGACGCGGTCAGCCACAGCCAGCGCCAGCGCTCCGCCCGAACCGCCCTCGCCGGTGATGGTGGCAATGGTCGGCACCTGCAGCCGAGACATCTCAAGCAGATTGCGGGCAATCGCCTCACCCTGTCCTCGCTCTTCGGCTCCGATACCGGGATTTGCCCCGGCAAGATCAATGAAAGTGAAGATGGGCCGGCCAAACTTCTCGGCGATCTTCATCGCACGCAATGCCTTGCGATAGCCCTCAGGATCAGGGCTGCCGAACTTCCGTGCGACGCGCTCTTTGAGCGTTCGCCCCTTCAGGTTGCCGACCACCAGAACGGGCTCGCCATGAAAGTACGCCATGCCACAGCTCATCGCCGCATCATCGCCGAAGGCGCGGTCGCCGTGGATCTCGTTGAAGTCGGTAAAGAGTGCTTCGATGAAGTCCATCGGATAGGGACGCTGGGCGTGCCGGGCCAGCTCCGTCTTAATCCACGCTTCCGGAACCGGTGCGGCTACAGGATGAGCGTGCGTTGCTCTGCTTGCTTCGTGTTCAGCCATAGGTATCTTGATGCTTCGATGCTGCCCTTTGATTGTATGGCATCTCCCGCTTAATCAATAACTCGGACTGCCCCCCGTCCCACCAGCTCTTCCACCTGATCGATAAACAGGCGATCTGCCGCCACCATGACGTTATGCGGTTCGAGCACAGCGCAGAACTCTCCCGGCTCTTCGAGGTCCAGCAACAGCTTGCCTTTACCCGGTGCGCCAAGAAACAGAGCATGAAGTTTTTCGAGCAGCGCTGTATCTGGATTGTGCAGAGGAACCCTGATCCGCAGCGACTCCGGCAGCTTCAGCTTCACGTCTTCCAAAGCCTGAATGCTCGAGATCGCAAGCTTGGGTGCGGAGTCTTCCTCGCCTCGCAGAACTCCTCGGACGAGCACCGGGACATCGATCTTCAGCTTCTCCGCCAGCTTCTCATACGACTGCGGAAACGCGATCAGCTCGATCTTGCCGACCGTATCTTCGAGCGAAGCCTGCGCGTACATCTCGCCCGAGCGTTTCGACTTCGCCACCTTCAGCCCGGTGATGACTCCGGCAATCGCAATCTCGTTCTGCGGCTCTTCGCTGCGACCGCGGCGGAAGGTCTGCGGCTCCGGCTTCATTTCAATAGCAGTCGCCGTGTCCACCACCTTCATGTTGCGCAACTTCTCGCGATACTTGTCCATCGGATGCCCGGAGACGAAAAATCCCAGCACCTCTTTTTCATACTGCAACCGCGTATGCTCATCCCATTCCCCGACACTAGGTAAAGCTTCCTCATGACCGCCGTCGGCTGGTACATCCGAATCGAATATCCCGAACAGCCCATGCTGGCCCGCAGCCTCGTCGCGCTGCGCCTTCTGTGCCTGCTCCATCGCCTTGTCCAGCGCGGCCATCACCTGAGCACGGCCGCCGAATGCATCCATTGCACCAGCTTTAATCAGCGACTCGAGCACCCGTTTATTCAACAGTCGAAGATCGACCTTTTCGCAGAACTCCCAAATACTGCTGAAGCCCGTCTTCCCTGCCGCCTTCAACTCTTCACGCGCCTTGATGATGGACTCAATCGCATTGTGCCCTACGTTTTTGATCGCCGCCAGGCCAAAGCCGATCGCATCTCCGACGGGTGTGAAGTTCGCGTAGGCGCTCTGTACATTCGGCGGCACGACCGAGATATTGATCTCGCGACACTCGCCAATGTACTTGACTACATTCTCAGGCTTCGACGTTTCACTGGTCAGCAGCGCGGCCATGAACTCCACCGGATAGTGGGTCTTCAGCCACGCCGTATGGTAGGCGAGCAGCGCGTAGGCAGCCGAGTGCGACTTGTTGAAACCGTATCCGGCAAACTGGGCCATCAGGTCGAAAAGCTTGCCCGCAGTATCTTTCGGATGTTTATTCGCAGCCGCTCCGGCCATAAACCGCTCGCGCTGCTTGTCCATCTCCGCGGCATCTTTCTTACCCATGGCGCGGCGCAGCAGGTCGGCATCGCCCAGCGAGTACCCGGCAACAACGTTCGAGATCTGCATGACCTGTTCCTGATACACGATGACGCCGAGCGTCTCGCGCAAAAGGTTCTCCAGATCCGGCAGCAGATACTCGACCGGACGGCGTCCCCACTTGCGCTCGATGAAGTCGTCGATCATGCCGCCCTGAATCGGACCCGGACGATAGAGCGCATTCAAAGCGGTAAGGTCTTCGACCGTCGCCGGTTTATAGCGGCGCAGCACGTCGCGCATTCCACCCGATTCAAACTGAAACACACCCGAGGTCAGTGCCCGGTGAAAGACCTGCTCATACGTCTTCTCGTCATCGAGCGGGACCGTGGCCATTTCAACGGTATCGCCGCGATTCAGCTTGATCAGCTTCAGGCAGTCGTCGATCACGGTAAGCGTGGTCAGCCCAAGAAAGTCCATCTTGAGCAGCCCCATCTTCTCGACTGCCTTCATGTCATAGGCCGTCACCAGCGACTCGTCCTTGGTCAGCGTTACTGGCACCAGTTCCGTCAGCGGTTGTGGAGCAATCACAACGCCCGCCGCATGAACGCCAGCCCCGCGAATCAACCCTTCCAGGCGAATCGCGGCGTCGATGACTTCCTTGATACAAGCATCGCTCTCATACGCCGTAGCCAGCGTCGGCGAGTCCTTCATCGCCTGTTCGATGGTGATGCCGATCGTCGGCGGGATCATCTTCGCAATGCGGTCTACCTCGCCATAGGGCATATCGAGCGCGCGTCCGACGTCCTTGATGGCGGCCTTCGCGGCCATGGTGTTGAAGGTGATGATCTGCGCCACCTGATCGTTGCCATACTTGCGTTTGACGTACTCGATGACCTCGCCACGCCGGTTCATGCAGAAGTCGATATCGATATCAGGCATGGAGATACGTTCGGGGTTCAGGAATCGCTCGAACAGCAACTCGTTCTGTAGCGGATCGACGTCGGTAATCTCCATCACGTAAGCCACCAGCGATCCCGCCGCCGAACCACGCCCCGGCCCTACGGGAATGTTCTGCTCCTTCGCATAACGAATGAAGTCCCACACGATCATGAAGTAGCCGGGAAACTGCATCTGCTTAATGCAGTCGAGCTCGCGGTTCAGTCTGGCCTCATAGTCCGCAATCGACTTGCGCAGCAACCCACGCTCGCGGAGATGGGCCACCGAAGTCTCCAGCCGCTTCTTCAAGCCCTCGCGGCACACGCTCTCAAAGTAGCTGTCCAGCGTATGGCCTTCAGGAACATCGAACTTCGGAAACGGATCTTTCACCTTCGACATCTTCAGATTGCAGCGATCCACAAACTGCATCGTGCGGTTGCAGACCTCGGGGTTCTGCGCGAAGGTCCGGTGCATCTCCTCCGCAGTCTTGATGTAGAACTCCTGCGTGTCGAACTTGAAGCGGTTCGGGTCGTTCATGCTGCCAGCCGTCTGCACGCACAGCAGAATCTCGTGGGCCCGGCTGTCGTCGCTGGCGACATAGTGGCTGTCGTTGGTCGCGATCAGCGGAATCCCCAGTTCCCGCTCCATCTTGAACAGCGCATCGCAGACGCCTTTATCCGGCTCCAGACCATGGTCCTGAATCTCGAGAAAGAAATTATTTTTACCGAAGATGTCCTGAAAGTAACCCGCGCTCTGCTTCGCCTCTTCGTACTTTCCTGCCATCAGGTGCTGATTGATCTCGCCAGCCAGGCAGCCGGAAAATCCAATCAGGCCCTCGGTATGCTTCGACAAAAACTCCTTCGACACGCGCGGCTTGCGATAAAATCCATGCAAAGCGGCTTCGCTGGTCAATCGAACAAGATTGCGATAACCGGCTTCATTCTCCGCCAATACCAGAAAGTGGTTATATCCATCGGCCCTCTCGCGATGGTCAGCCGTCTTCGACAGATACAGCTCACACCCAAGAATCGGCTTTACGCCCTTCTTCTGCATGGCATCGAAAAAATGCACCGCCCCATAGATGTTGCCGTGGTCGGTGATCGCGGCAGCGGTCTGCCCGATCTTGCTGACATGCGCGGCCAGCTTATCAACGTCGCAGGCTCCATCGAGGAGCGAATAATCGGAGTGAAGATGGAGGTGGGTAAACTCTGCGGCCATACCTTTAGTTTAGAGCCGCGGCGTGCAGAGGAAAACGCAGCTTAATTAGCAGCTTTCGTATTAGAATCTTGGGCAAATGGCCGGAATCTTTCTTGTCGATTCAATCCGCCTGTGGCTGCACCGCCGAAGCCGCCAGAAGAAGCTGCTGCAGGCCGCCAATTGGCCCATCACGGCCGCCGAGGTCAATCACTGGGCAGTCGTTCAGGCTGATGATGAAGCGAACGCCTTTGGGGTTCCCTTCCAGATCGAGGCAGGCTTCCACTTCATGCTCAACGGCGAATACTACGGCGGCTACTTCCGCAGCGTGGCGCTGGCAGGAGGCGAAGCGGAGCGGTTGGCCAAGGGCACCCCCACCGTGAATGTTCGCTACAACCGTGCCAACCCGGACGCTGTGGCGGTTCTGGCAGAGGACAACAAGGACAATCTCCCATTCCAGATCTTTTCCAATTAGAGCAGATCAGGCCTGACTGACAAGGCTCGTCGCCAACTCCGCATAAAGCTCTACACACTCCAGCAGTTCTTTCTTCGAGATCTTCTCGTCCGGCGTGTGCGCGACGTGGATGCTGCCCGGCCCCAGCAGAAACGGCTCGCCCCAGTTGGTGAGAGTGGGAATATCGGTCGCGAACTTGGCCACCATCGTAGGCAGGGTTCCCACCCGGCGCATCCGCACATAGCTCAGGTCGAGTGAGAACGTCACCTTGGCCCGGTCTCCCACCGTCTTCAGAA
>NZ_DATKQC010000477.1:0-5846 GCF_035532915.1 Edaphobacter sp. | reverse complement strand
CCCGATCAGCAGCTTGGGCAGACTGCAGTACATCCACAGGCAGAACATCTCGCCGAACGTGGTCTGCGCGCCCAGACCGAAGTTAAACGTCGCCCACAGCCCCAGCGCAGCAACCGCCGAAAAGATCAGGATCAGCACAGGAAAGCCATAGGACGTGTACTTGTAGCCGACGCTCATGGCGTGCACCCGGGTTGTTCGCTGCTCCGGCGTCAGGCTGGCCAGCGCGTCCTGCTGCTTGGGACTGGCCTGAATCTGGTTCTCGACCACCCGCTCCCATCCCACCTGCGAGGTAACTGCCAAGGTCACGCCCCACGAGATCACCACGATCAACAGAAACGGAAGCCACCAGCTCCTGCTGCGCAGAATGTCGGTAAATGTCTTTGAGGGGGCGACAAACGTATCGACCACCCTCTCCACCTGGCTCAATCCGGGTCCCGACGCCTGCCCCTCCGCCACAACTACGCCATCGCTCATAAAGGCCGTCCTCAATCCTCAAGATTTTTGTTCGAGGGAATTGTAGCTCCCAAGATCGGATTTGGCATGAAGATTTTGCGGCATTCAGTTGGCCAGAAGTCGTTCTCTTGCTTGATTTGCAACGGAGTCAGCGTTCTTAGAGCCACTTTCTCCCAGGTTAAGATTCCTTGGTTTCAGCGGCAGCTTCCTTGATTTGTCATTCCCGAGCTTTTGTTTGTCATTCCCGAAGGGAATCTGCGTTTTGCTCGAATCCCCCAAAATCACCTCTGAAGGAGAACAGCTAAGCTCATCCTCCACATGGCCGGTTTATTCAACCACCACCAGCACGTCGCCCGCTCCTACCGTATCCCCCACGGCGACGGCTACCCGAACTACCTTTCCGGCCTTGGGCGACTTCAATTCGTTCTGCATCTTCATCGCCTCAATCACGATGACTCCCTGCTGCTCGGCCACCTCGTCTCCTACAACCGTCAGCACCCGGACCACACGCCCCGGCATGGGAGCCTTGACCGCTCGCGGCCCGGCGGCGCCTCTACCAGCGCTACGCCGTCCCTGCAACGAACGAGGGTCGTTCACCTCGAACGCAAATCGCCTGCCGTCGATCAGCACGCTATCTCCATCGAGAACGCAGCGGTACTGCCTGCCCTCGATCACCAGCGACATTATTCCCGGCTGCAACATTCGCGCATTCGCGGCGATGAGTTTGCCATCGACAATGCACTCCATCGCACCGTCGAGGACGCTGGACGGCAGCTCCACTCGGCGCTTTTTTCCCTCCACCTCAAGCCATACGGTCATGGCCGCAACTCCTCCTGCCGTCCTGCGGCGGCCCACTTGCTGGCGGGAGCACTATCGTTCGCCGCTGGCGGTCTCTCCGTGCCCAGCGAGGTCAGCAGCGCCGCCGCGAGCGCCACCACATCCTCAGGAACCGTTGCCTCTTCGACCGGGGCAGCGCCTGCCAGTAGTCGCTCAAGATAGCCAGTGTCGATGCGTGCGGCGCGAAAGTCTGCGTCCTGCAAAATGCGGCGGAACAGACCGATATTCGTTTTAATGCCCCCAATGGCATACTCGCCGAGCGCCCGCAGCATTCGGTCGATGGCCATCTCGCGCGTCTGGGCAAATGCCACCAGCTTGGACAGCATAGGGTCGTATTCGAGCGGCACCGTCCAGCCTGCATAGACACCGCAGTCCTCGCGGATGCCCGGGCCGCCGGGCCGCACCAGTCGCGTAATCAGGCCGGGCGAGGGAAAGAAGTTGTTGTCGGGGTCTTCGGCATAGATGCGGCACTCGATCGCATGGCCGCGCAGGCGCACCTGCTCTTGCTTCATCGCCAGAGGCTCTCCCATGGCGACCCTGATCTGCATCTGCACCAGGTCGAGGCCAGTGACCAACTCGGTGACGGGATGCTCAACCTGAAGACGGGTATTCATCTCGAGGAAGTAGAAGTTCTCGGCACTGTCGACCAGAAACTCCACCGTACCCGCGTTGACGTAGCCCGCGGAGAGCGCCAGCCGCACCGCGGCTTCGCCCATTCGGCGACGGAGGTCTTCGCCCACCACAGCGGATGGAGCCTCCTCAATGACTTTCTGGTGCCGCCGCTGCACCGAGCACTCGCGCTCGCCCAGGTAGAGACAGCCACCGTGCTCATCGGCCATGAGTTGAATCTCGATATGCCGTGGCCGCTCGATGAGCTTCTCTAGATAAACTTCGCCCGATCCAAAGCTGCGCTCGGCCTCGCTGCTGGCCGCCACGTAGGCCGCGGCGAGATCCTCCGGCGCGGACACCGCACGCATCCCCTTGCCGCCGCCGCCGGCGGCAGCCTTCAGCATCACCGGATAGCCGATCTCCGCCGCTACCCTCAATGCTTCCTGCGTAGAGGTAAGCCCAGTGACGCTGCCAGGCACGCGCGGCATCGCCGCCGCATCCGCCGCCTGCCGCGCCTTTGTCTTTGAACCCAACACACGCATGGCGCTCGCGGGTGGCCCGATGAAGATGATTCCCGCCGCGGCACAGGCCTCAGCGAACTCTGCGTTTTCCGAGAGGAAGCCATAGCCGGGATGGATGGCGTCCGCCCCGGACTGCAGCGCGATGTCGAGGATGAGATCGCCGCGCAGATAGCTCTCGGATGCAAGCGCCGGCCCAAGGCAGTACGCCTCGTCGGCATGAAGCACATGCAGCGCGGCACGATCCGCGTCGGAGTAGACGGCCACCGTCCGCAGCCCCATCTCGCGGCAGGCGCGAATCACCCGCAACGCGATCTCGCCGCGGTTCGCAATCAGGACTTTTTGTATGGTCCGCCGCAAGCGGCAATTTTACCCCACCTGGCCCTTGCAGCGGAGAGTGTCTGCAAAGAGAAGAGCCTCCCATAAAGGGAGGCTCTTCTGATGCTTCCGAACGAGGAAGACAGCGACTACATGGTGACGCCACCAGGGGTCTTCGCTTCCTTCTTCTTCTCGTTGATCTTGCGAGCGCCCAACGACTTATTGTTCCAGTCGTCAGCCTCTGCGAGATCGGCCTTGCGTGCCGCATCGTCGCCGCACTCCATCTGCGCCTTGATGCGGTTGGTCAGGTTGAGATAGGACATCGCGTCGTCGTAGGTCGGGTTGAGATCGACGGCCTTATGCAGGTTCTGCAAGCCTTCGGCGACGAGGTCCGTATTCTGGTCCTTCATCTTCTGGCAGGCTTCCTTGCTCTTCTTCACGTTGCCGTTGGCATCGTCGGTGAGACCGTCGGCCGCAAGAATCGTGATCATGTTCTTGTACGACTGCATCCAGTCTATCTGGCCGAGGGTGTAATACGCCTCTGCATTGTTTGGATCGAGAGCAATGATCTTCTTCTCGTACTCCTTCGCAGGCTCAAACCGCTTGATGTTGCGGTTGATCGACGCCATCTGCTTCAACGCGGTCAGGTCGTTCGGGTCCTTCGTGAGGACTGCCTGAAAGCCGTCGAGCGCCTTCTGGGCGATCGCGATATTCTCCGGCGTGTCGAGATTGGGCACTACCTGATAGGAATAAGCGGTGGCGAGATACAGCTTCGCGTCCTCGTAATTCGGGTCGAGCGCGATGGAGTTCTGGAAGTGATTGACAGCTTCTTCGTATTGAGCGTTCTTAAAGGCCTGTACACCCTTGGTGAGCTGGTCGCGTGCCTTCAGGCGGTTGCATCCAGTTACAGAACCAAGCAGCAGCGCCAGCAGAGCTGCAGTAACCGGAATCCGTGCGGTTAATTTCATGGGGTGTATCGTCTCCTTCAAAATAGGCGCGTTGATCTCTGGGACAAAAAATTGATAAATCGAATTCTTCAGCTTGCCCGCTTGATTGTAATGTTATACGCCCCAGCGTGGCTAGAGGACGCATCATTTGTCTTACTAATGTCTTACTAAACACAATTTTGATAGGACAAGCAACGGGCGGTAGCTCCATAGCCACCGCCCGTTGCCCGAGTTTCAGTGCGGGCCGCTCACTGGCCTGCCGCAACTCTTGGCGTAATCATGGCGATTGTCTCGACTCCGGCCTTATGTCCAAAATCGATTACCTCCGCGATCTTCGCGAAGTCCAAATCCTTGTCGCCCTTGACGAACATTACTTTTTCGGCTCGAGCTGCATAAATCTCTTCCAGCTTCGGCTCTAACGCCGCTTTGCTGAAATCAGTGTCATTGATCTTGTACGTCGCGGGAGCCGCGCCATTCGACTGCACCTGAACGACGATCGTCCGGTCGTTGGGCTGGTCCTGCGTCTTGTTCTTGGGCGGCTGAGGTACCTGTGTCTGCAAGCCCCTCGGCGTTACCGGCACAATCACCATGAAGATGATCAGCAACACCAGGAGAACGTCGATAAGCGGGGTTACATTGATCTCGGAAACCGCTCCGCCCGAAGTTCCAGTGCTCATGCTCATAGCAAATCTCCTTGTCTACTCCCGGCTGCCCGATATCTATCGAGTCCGCCGTCCTGCAACGAGCATTACTGGCCCGTCATTACGTTCGTATCAGTATTGGTCTGCTCGGTGAGAAGCCCCAACTGGTTGACCCCTGCTGCCCGGATGCCGTCAATCGCGTCCATGACCTTGCCGTAGTTGGCGCGCTGGTCGGCGCGCATGTAGACCTCTTTGTCGGTCTTGTTCTGGAGCATCGCCGAGATCTTGGTGCCAAGATCGTCGTCGGTAACCTGGTTGGCGCCAAGGAACGTTCTGCCGTCCCGGGTGATGGCCACGGTAATGGCATCTTCCTTGTTGGCGTTTTCCATCACGACGGCCGAGGCGGCGGTCGGCAGGTTCACATTGACCTTGTTGTTCAGCATGGGGGTGATAACCATGAAGATGATCAGCAGCACCAGCATCACGTCCACCATCGGCGTCACGTTGATGTTTGAGTTGACCTTCTTGCCTTCATCCCGCTTATTGATGCTCATAACGTCGGCTCCGTCCGGTGTGTCCGGCTTTGCTATTTCCTTGCGATCCCTGCGGTAGCACTCTGCCCTTCGGACGCCGTTCGCTGGCGGCGTCCGAAGGGCCTCGATTGAGGCGTGATTCTCGCAGGTTTGGTTCTATACAACGAGTTCCTTGCTGGACTGCTTTCTTTACCGGTGGCTCTGCTTGATGAAGTAATCAACCAGTTCGCTGGAGCTGTTGTCCATCTCGACGTCGAACGCTTCCACCTTACCGGTGAAGTAGTTGAACGTCATAACGGCGGGGATGGCGACGAGCAGACCCATGGCGGTCGTAACCAGGGCTTCCGAGATACCGCCGGCGACTGCGCCGATGCCGGAGGTCTTCTGGGTTGCGATCTGCTGGAAGGCGTTCAGGATGCCGACGACGGTTCCGAACAGGCCGATGAACGGCGCTGTCGAACCGATGGTCGCCAGACCGCCGAGACCACGCTTCAGCTTGGCATGAACAATCGCCTCGGAGCGCTCGAGGGCGCGCTTGGAGCTCTCAACCTGCTGCTCGGTGATGTTGCCGCCCGAACCGAAGCTGCGGAACTCCTGCAGGCCAGCCGTGACAACCTCTGCGAGATGGGACTTCTTGGAGCGGTCAGCAACCTTGATCGCCTCGTCGAGACGGCCATCCTTCAACGCGCCGGCAACCTTCGGAGCGAACTCGCGGGACTGCTTGCGAGCTGCCGAGAAGTAGAGAGCGCGATCGATGATGACGGCCAGAGACCAGATCGACATGATGAAAAGGATGATGACGACGCAGCGGGCCAGCCAGCCCATGTTGCCCCAGAGACCGAGAACAGTGAAGCTAACCTGGGCATCCTCGAAAAAGAGACCGAGCGAAGCGGGTACGTGAGCGAAATTTGCGAGATGAGCGAGAATCACTTGGATATTTCCTCCTGGTAGAAATCTATCTTCTGAAGCTTGACCCGTGAATACCCCGAA
>NZ_DATKQC010000476.1:0-4500 GCF_035532915.1 Edaphobacter sp. | reverse complement strand
GATCGAGGCTGGCATGAACCACTTCCAGTGGGATTTGACATATCCGGACGCGGTGGACGTGAAGGGCATCTTCAATTCATTCTTTGCCGCCGCCGTGCCTATAGGTCCGGAAGTGGCGCCCGGTATCTACTACGTGACGCTGACCTACGGCCAAACGACGCAGAAGCAGCCGTTTGTGGTCAAACTGGACCCCCAACTGCGAACAACGCAGGCAGAGCTGCAGCAGCGTTTCGATTTGCTGATGCAGATTCACGACGCGCTGAACCGGCTCGATACCAACCTGAATCAGGCCATTGACGCCCGCGACGCGCTCGAGAAGGCGGTAGCCAACAAGAGCGCGTCCGGCAATCAGGCGCAAGCAGCGCTGGACGACCTGAACCGTGATATAGACAATCTGGTGGATCTCAAGATCCAGTCCAGTGAAGGCGCACTGGTGTATCCCGGTCGGCTGCGCTCTTGGTTGACCTCCATTGCGGGACAGGTGAGTATGGCGTTCGTGCCGCCAACCCCCGCGATGGTGCAGGTGGCGGATCGATACATCGACGATGCGGGTGCAGGTGTCTCACGCCTGCAATCTGACGTTGCGGCTGCGAACAAAGTGCTGAATCACTGAGGTCGTGGCCGGGAAGCGATCACGGGGAACAGATCGTGCTTTATCTGGTAGCGTTGCGAACACTGCTTATTGCCGGTCCCGGCACGGCATGCATCGCTGATAAAGAAAGCTCTCGCAACCGGCGGCCTGCTCAAGCTGTATTCGCGAATGTGTCGCGGCCCTGCGCGTCGGGCGGTCGGTTGAATCGTCGAGAGAAATCCTTGACTGCGCGGATGTGACAGCGTGTGGTATTTTCAGAGTCATTACGACCCTGGAATTCCTCGGGCGTCATTTTGCGTCGATGGGTCACAGGGATGCCTTCTTGTCACCCAAACTTATCTCAATCGTTAGGCAATCACCGCTCCGTTCGCGTCACGCGCAGCGTCCGCCGCCGGGCGGCTTGGTTCAAACGGGCTATGCGGAAGGGAATCCAGGGCACTCGAACGCGCCCTTTACTTCCGGCTTGCCGACTCGGAAGCTAACCCAATCCAAAGTATCGCGGTCTGAAGGGGCAAACTTCCTTTCTCGTGGTCGCGTGCGCGTCGGCCTCGCTCTCGCAGCGGCGGATAAACAACTAGTTGACAACGTCCATCAATATGATGGACGATTTCCTGTATGGTTACCGTGGCCTCAAGTCCTTCGCTTACTTCGCACGTGGCGGCCTTTCGACGTTTCAACCGCGTATATACCCGCTTCATTGGAGCCCTGGATGAGGAGTTGCTAAATAGTGGGTACAGCTTGGCGGAGGCTCGCGTGCTCTATGAACTGGCGACGCGTCATACGCCCACGGCGAAGGAAATCGCTCTGGCTCTCGGCGTGGACCCAGCCTATTTGAGCCGCATTCTAGCTCGGTTCGAGAAGAGCTCGCTGCTGAAACGCACGGCCTCGAAAAAGGACGCACGATCGGCGTATTTAGCACTCACGCGGAAGGGAAAATCCAGGTTCGAGAAACTCAACGCGCTTTCAGAAGAGCAGGCTCGCAGCATCCTCAAGGCACTGCCGCCGACCGGTGAGACCAACCTCATTCATTCCATGAGCGATCTCGAACAGCTCCTGGCGCCAAGTACTCAGCAAGAGGCCAACTACGTCTTGCGGCCGCATCGGCCAGGCGATATGGGTTGGGTCGTGCATCGGGAAGCCGCACTCTATGCCCAGGAGTACGGTTTCGACGAGACATTTGAAGCACTGGTGGCACGTATTGTTGCTGATTTCCTCACGGAATTCGATCCAAAGCGCGAACGTTGCTGGATCGCGGAAGTGAACGGACAGAATGTGGGGCACATTTTCCTGGTCAAGCATCCGACGGAGCCGTCTATCGCGAAACTTCGCCTGCTGCTCGTCGAGCCGAGCGCGAGAGGATTGAGATTAGGATCTGTACTGGTGGACGAATGCGTGAACTTCGCCAGAGCGGTCGGCTATAAAAAGATCACCCTCTGGACTCAGAGCATTCTCATAGCGGCTCATCGCATTTACGAAAAAGCGGGATTTCGCCTCGTGGAAGAGCAAGCCAACTGCAAGTTCAGCAAGGATCTGGTGTCCCAGACGTGGGAATTGGATCTGACAGAGAGCGGCTTTGGGAGAGCCGCGAGCCAGGGCGGGCGCACGGGGCCAACTCCGACGGACGTCTGAGATCGCTATTGGTGTCGAGCGGGATTTTGCGGGCTGCGGGTTGTGCAGCAGCGCCAGCTGGCATTGGACATCTGATCTGCTTGCTAAAACTCCGCATTACTGTTGGATGCCGGGCGCTTACATTGTGCAGCTCCAGGCCGGGGGAGAAACGCTTTCGGCGCCACTCGAAGTCCTGCCCGATCCGCATACGATTGGCGCGCCGCAGTCTAGGCACTAAAAGTCGAAGCGGAGCCCAAGTTCGATCCAGCGGCTGCCGGCGGTGCGATTGGCGGGAACGAACTGATTCGTGATGTTGCCAAATGCGCTCGGCAGGCTGAACAGGTTCAAAGTCGGCGTGGCGAAGTTCACGTTGTTAAGAGCGTTGAAGGCATCGACAGAGAAGGTCAGCGCGGTCCCCTCAGTGATCTGTGTCCTCTTTCCCACGGACATATCCAAATTCACGAAGGGCAAGCCGGTGATCGGGTTGGCCCTTCCGGTCAGGCCGTCGGTACTCAGGTTCACTGGCCGGAAATCGCTGAGCACCGCGCCAGGGTTGGCGAACAGGTTGAGCCCCGTGCCTCTGCCGACGCCGCGATGTACCCCTGCACCAAAGCTGCTTACGCTCGCGGTGGGAATGGCATCCGTGGCGCCGCTGAGGATCGCGCCGCCGCCATAGACCTGCGAGCTCTCTACCACCGCGACCGGAAGGCCAGTTTCGGCGGTGAAGATGGCAGAGCCATACCAGTTGTCGAGCAGCTTATCGCTCCAACCACTGAATGACAGCCGATGGCCCTTGCCGAGGGGCAGATCCCAAACAGTCGTTGTGTTCAAGACCTGCCGGCGATCGAACAGCGACGCTCCGTAGTTCAGACCCGGATAATAACTATTGGGGAAAAATCCGGCGGAGTCCTGGTTCGAAACGCCGTCATCGAGGCCGTGTGACCAGGTGTAATTGACATCGAAGCTGAGGCCGTTGGCAGTGTGCTTGCGCAGCGTCGCGACCAGGGCGTTGTAGTTCGAATAGCCGAAGTGGCTGCGCATAAACAACACCAGCACCTGCCGGTTATCGAACGTGGCCAGGGCCTGTTTCGCTCGAAGGCCGTCCATGGCGTCGAAGATGTTGCTGACGTTGCCCGCGATGAACTGGCTGCCGAGATTTCGCGCCACATAATCGGTGCCGGAGATCGGGACACCACTCGAGGTGGTGAGGTTCGGCAGCATATCGTTGAACCACGGTTGTTCGGCGGAGCGCGATGCGCACCGATCCCATGGTCGCCCTGCGGCGAACTTCATTCGTTGCACCCGGCGGCAGGCGGAGTATAATTGCACCAAGTAAAATGGTGCAGCGGACTCCCTACGGCCTGAATATCGTTGAGAGCTGTTTGGCTTGTCCGTTTCGGCAAGAGCGGCTTTTTTGCAATCTTTCCTCTCCCGCACTTGAATTCCTTTCCTCGATCACGAAGTCCGGCACGTACCCTAAGGGGGCAGCGCTGTTTGTTGAAGGACAGGAACCGCGCGGTGTATTCATTCTCTGCAGCGGCCGAGCAAAGCTCTCATCCTCGTCTCCTGCCGGGAAGACGTTGATTTTCCGCATTGCTCAACCAGGTGAAGTGCTGGGACTTTCGGCAACGATCTCCGGAAAACCTTACCAGGTGACGGCCGAGTTGTTTGAGCCGAGCCAGGTGAGTTTCATCTCTCGAGAGCCCTTTCTCCGTTTCATGCGAGAGCGCGGTGAGGTAGCCTGCAAGGTTGCAGAAGAGTTGAGCCGCACATGTAACGCCGTGTTCGCGGAAGTGCTTTCGCTGGGGCTGGGCGCTCGCGCCTCGGAAAAGCTGGCCCGCTTGCTCCTCGACTTGAGCGAAAATCAGCACAAAGGCAAGTCAGAAGCTCGGATAAAGCTGACGCTCACCTACGAAGAGATGGGGCAAATGATTGGCATCTCGAGAGAAACAGTGACGCGTCTTGTGGCAACTTTCAGGAAGAGACAGCTCGTGCAGATCAAAGGTTCAACGCTTATAGTCCGTCGCGCTGCACTCGAAAATCTCTTCAGGACTTAACGATTGCCCCTCTCCGCCGCGAAGGACGGTTGCCGAGGCATCCCGAGGGGGTATAAATTTTATCGGCTGCATCTATTTCGCGTCAATGCCACTCAATCTTCATGTAGTCGGAGCATTTGGCGGGATTTGATGGCGCTGATGCTCTGCCGCCGGCCGCTCGGCCAAGAAACTTCAAGCCGATCCACGATTGTTGCTTTGCCGAGGCCGAAATGCAGGGGAGTGGCATGCTGCGAGAGATACGAG
>NZ_DATKQC010000475.1:0-6380 GCF_035532915.1 Edaphobacter sp. | reverse complement strand
TATCTTTTTCCAGCACTGCATCCCAACCCGGTGCCAGGTAGTAGGTGAGCTCATTGCGGGTATTGCCGTCGTAAAGCGGCAGGCTGCCAGGCAGAATCATCAGGTCCTGATTTTGATCCTTCCAAAGCCGGTAGATGACCTTCGCCATCAGCTTCAGCACTCCGCGAGTACGCTGAAAACTTTGAAGAGTCGTCCAGTCTTCATATAGGCGGTCGAACACTTCCGGATGAATAGGGTAAGCCTGCACCAGTCGATTGAAATACCGTGCTTCCTGTGTCTCCGACGGAAGCTTTGCTCCTTCTGCGACGTAGGCACTGGCAAAGGCGCGGCACACAGCATCTCGCCCTGAGATGTCGCGAACCGGCTCGAAGAGCCGACGACGAACAATCTCAAAAGCCTCTTCAGTGGCGACAGGCTTCCATAGCGCTTGCAAACGTCCGAATGTTTTCTCCAACGCCTGGAGCGCTGCCATTCCTCGATTGCTTCCGGCTTCAACGTCGGACTCCGGTAAAGACGCCAGCATGATAGCTGTAGGCACGAGCTTGATGGCCTCAGTGAGTGCCTGTACAAACGATAGATTGCTGTCATAGCTGCCACCACTCAGCACCTGACCATTGGGAAACTGGCGAATGTAGGCGACCAGCTCGTCCACAAGGACCACACAGGGCGTATAGGTTTCTAGCAGCGTCTTCAGCACATTCTTGCCGGGTGAGGTGCCGGTCGTGTCGGCATCTTTCACGAGCGCGTAACCTTCGTCGCCACCGAGTTGCCAAGCCAGATCGCCCCACAACGTGTTGACGATTTGGTTGCCATATTTCCACGCTTGCCCAGGTGCATGGGCAGTGCCGTCGAGCACGACTACGCGAGCTTTAGGTACATCCATGATGCCCGCGTGATCGAGTAGATCGGGAATACCGAGCAAGTCCTTGATCGGACAGTCGCGAGTGGCGAGATGGTAGACGGCCAGCATGGTGTGCGTCTTCCCACCGCCGAACGCCGTCTGAAGTTGGATAACCGGGTCGCCGCCTTGGCCGTTTAGCCGCCGCGCCACCGAGGTAAGCAGCAAGCTCATGCCTTCCGTGATAAACGTGCGCTGAAAAAAGGCCGTTGCATCCTGGTATTCGGGTGTTGCCTTGCCGGTGTGCACGGCGGTGATGTCTGCGGCGAACTCCGATTGAAGAAACGTACCTTCCAGTACGTCACGATGGGGGACAGCTATTTCGCGCCACGGTTTCATCGATCTTTGCTCCAGTCTAATGCCATGTCACTCAAAAAGACTGCCTTGTGGCTTTTCAGTTGGTACGGCACCGGCGGCAGCTTCAATGCCACTCCAGGAAGTAATGAGTTCGTTGTAAGCTCGAGCATCCTCGACCCAGCCTTGGCGTTCACAGAGGGTGTGAAGGCGATAGGCAAGCTGTCGAGTTGCCTCTGCCTTGGCTCGAACGGCGGCCAACACTGCGGCTGCGCCGTTCTCTCCTTCCGACTTAAATACGCGGATAAGTTGATGTAGCGCCTCCCACACAGGCAGGCGCGTATCGGTCTGCGGGTTCCAGCTTGTGGGGTATTCTGACCACTTCCGCAAGCGGACGATACCACCACGGGATTCGATCACGCCCGCATCGCGGACGCCGTCAACACTTGTGCCCTTGGCACGAGACAATGTGTCGGCATCGCCAAACCGGCCCTCACCCCAGCCGTATTGCTGAAACCAGTGCAGGGAGAACTGTGTGTCGGAATCGAAATCGTCCTCGGCCAGGAAGCGGTTGATGAGCTGGAGAGCGTTGCGGACGCCCATGGGGGAGCCGTCGGCTTCCAGTACGGCAGAGTATTTAGAAAATACAGCCATACCGGGGCCGATAATGGCCTGTGACAGATCGACCGGGGCAACGGGTGAACGGTCGTCACCAGAGCCTTTGGTCATTTCATCGAGCGCCTCGGGCAGTACAGCATTTAACTCGCGAAGGAAGCCTCGGCGGGAAATTGTCGGAGCGTCCGTTTGACGCTTGCGGCACACGAGCACAACGCTTGATGCAAGCGCGCTGACGTTTTTCTTGAGATTTCCTACCAGTTCGGTTCGCATCGGCCACGTACCCGTGAGGGCAAATCCGGCCCTGATAACCGCTTGGAGAAATGTTTCCCAGCCTGTCGAGGCTGTGCCTTCCGTCTCTGATTCTGACTGCTTGAAGGCATAGTAGATCGTGATAGGGAATGCCGGATGTGCGTCAATGGCTAGATTGTGCATAGCCTGAGTCATGCCTTCCAAAAAGAAGGCTTCCGCCGCCTCTTTTCCGCCGTGCCGATGGGGTGTTGCTACCAATTCCTCGACCTTGGGCACAGACATTGTCGCGAAGAGGCACGGAAAGATCGGCAGGAGCGTAGGCCGTAGCCACACATAAAAGTAGTCCGACAAGTCAGCGTAGGATATGTTGTTGTAATACGGAGGGTCCGTTGAGACTACGTGCAAGTGGGTTGACCTAGTCTTGCTGGCGGCGTCTTCTTGAACTGCCGTGCCCTGTATAGCCGCTGTGGGCAGCCGTTCCAGCACCTTCGCGACTGCGTGAGCAGTGATCCCAAATCCTCCACCCGCGTCGGAAAGCGGGTTCGCTTCTGCGTAGTCCCAGATCATTGGAATGGCTTGACGACCAAACGCCTGTGTCAGACGATCTGGGTCTTTCTGCCAAGTGGCTTGAGTCGTGTTCGTCAAAGTTGCCTTATCAAGGCAGAAGGCAAGGTATACAGCCAATGCATCAGCATAAGCAGTTGCGCCAGTACCCCCGGCGTCGAGGCCCAAGCCGTCGTCAGACATGCCAGCGGCAAGCGCGTCTTCCCGAACGCGTTCACGGGCCTCACGCACCAAATCACTCAACGTTGTTAAGGCAACTAGTTGGCGCGGAGTGAAAAGTTCATGCCAATATTTGAAGCCGTATCCCCGACCACTCAGGAGATCTTGGCTGTCTTGGTTCATTTCGGCTTCAGGACGCCACTTCGGGTTCGCTGCGCGCGCAACAGCTTCCATCTCGCTCGTCGGCGCGATGTAGGCTCTACCGACTGGTCCCTCCACAACAACGGCCATCAGACACGCACCTGTGCGCTTTGCGACAAACTCTGCTTGAATATAGTTTCTGTCAATCGGAGTGTTTGACAAGAGACAGCGAAAATTCGCGCCGCGTCCTAACTTCGTCCCGCTCTGTGCCTCTGGTGGTGGCGTACCCATTTTCACCGCAAAGCGATAGGAGTCGCGGTCGAGGACTGGCTGCACATAAACTTCTTGTCCCTGCTTGCTTGAAAGTATGAACGAAGAAGTCAGAGGCACGTCAACATGAGAAAACGCAGGGTTGGGGCTCTTAACAGTGCGCGCCCACAGCCACGCGATAACTGTAAGCTTCTGCCCAACCAGAGGCACTAGGTCCAGGTTCTCCTTAGCTAGCTCCGCTGTTATCTCGACAGGTGGGTAGAGGTGACCAATACGTTCTTTCGCCTTTCTTTGCATCCATTTGCCGTAATAGCGAACGTCATGAGCAAGCCCCGACATTTGCGGCCAGCTCCGCTCCAAACCTAAGTCCGCCGCAAAACACTCGGCAGTTTGGGCCGAAAAGCTGACTGGGGGACGGCCCGCAAACCTTGGCGGGATCTCTATCATGGCCTTGTTGATTAGGACCGCGACGGGGTTGAGATCGGAGGCCCGCGCCTCCAGACCGAGACGCTGCGCTTCCAGTGGAATCGTACCACCACCTGCAAACGGGTCGTGCAGTGCGGGCAGTTTGTCGGGGTTGAATAGGTCAGTCGCCTGGGGGTGGTCCTTGTTTAGGTCGCAAACCTCGCGCCACGAGCGAAGGATCTCACCTTGAGCGCGCCGTAGGACCTCCTCGTTGTTGGTGTTGTCCCACAATACGAGATCTTCAATAATCTTGAAGAGACGCTTCCTTTCTTCGGCAGCTTCCTTCTTGTTCTTTCCGTATCTGAAGCCTCCGCCTTGTTGGTAGCCAGGGTCATTGACGAACTGAGCGAAAAGAACTGCCCTAGCCGCCGCCAATGGACGGCGAGCCCACCATAAATGTAGCGTTGACGGATGACCGTGGCGGATAGATTTTTCCCGCGCGGCCTCTATGTTAATAGCGTCAAGCGGGAGTGCCACCTCAATGAGTTTGCGGGGCGATTTTATGGGATACTCCATCAGGCGCGTGTTCCTTTTTCCGAGATGATCTTCAGGCGATGCTCGCGGACGAGATGCACCACAGGCGCTCGGATGAAGTTGCAGTCTGCTGGAACTGACTGCTGGAGCATTTCGATCTTCTCTCGTACGCTCATATTCTGCCTGATGACGGGAACTTTTGAGCGTGTGCGCAGAGGGCGCCAAGCTCAATCACGTCGATATGGAATGGCATCTGCTTGTGTTTGTGGATTGCGCAAAGCACCACGGCACGTGACAACTCTTCCTTTCCATACTTCCTTTGCTGATAGTGAAAGCCAGCACTGTCCCGCTTTATTTCAACCGGAATCGAATACGCTGGTAGATTCCGAAACCGGAACTCGGTTACACAGTCATATCCCTTCCCAACATAACCACCAAGACTGATGCCGAGGTGTTTCAGTGGCCCAGAGACCCTTAATAGATCGGGCTCTTGGATATGCTTGAGGCGCGTCGAGGGTAAGTGGTCCTTTACTACCCGGCAAATTTCGTCGAGTGCCCAGCCAACAATTCCCGGTTTCTGCTTATTCATGTAGACCATTTGCTCGATCCAAAATGGACTTGCGTACGTACTCGTAAACGTGAGCGGCCTGTCGATCCTGGGGATCACTTTGGTTTTCGGCCTGTTTGCGTACTTAAACCCGAGTGGTGTTAGGTAAAAAACGTCGTCCCTGATTTCTAGATCAACGTTGATTCGCTCGAAGTCCCCGGGAGCAAGCTGGTACCAGATTCTGATGGACTCTCCGATGCTTTCTGCGGCTAAACCCTGCTGTATCCTGTCGTGCCCTACGCCGCCCGCAACGGGAAGCTTCGTGCCATCCAGTTTACGGTCTGCGCTGACAGCGAAATACTCGGACTTGGTTGCGCCGTACGGAGTGACAAGAGCAACGCGCACGGCTCCTTTCTTTCGTAAAAATGTCTTTACGGGATCAGTCAGGTCATGAAAATAATACTGTGGACCGCCTGTGCCTCTGCTTGCTCTTTTCGTTTGCTGGAGATGCATTTATAAGTTTCCTTTCGGGTCTTTCCATGCCCGCGCCAAGAGTTCGCCAAGGTCATAATTAACTGAAGAAACGCCCCAGCCCGGTTCGGCTTCGAAGGGATTGCGCAGATAGTAGGGGCCGTCCACAGCGTCAGTTTCGCCAACGAGCACGATGGACAGTAAGAATTTGTCGGCCTGGTTGAGTGCGTAGAGCATTTCGTTGCGGGTGATGGTGACGGTGCTGGCTCCCTGTACGCGGCCTTTGACTTCGATGTGGCGGGCTTCTGGCTGCTTGTCGTCCACGGTGGGCGGATAGGATGTAATATCCCAGCCGCATTTCTGGGCGGAGACATCTACCACGCGGCAGCCGCGTGCTTCCTCAGCATGTCGAACAGCGTCCATGGCAAGTTTTTCGACGCGAGCACGGGCGACGGGGTCGGCGGAAAATGCGGAACCGTACTCCGCAGGAGATTCCCCACGCAGGCGACGGAGCAGACCGATGGGAACAACCAGGGCGCCACCGAGGGCCACCGGCGTGGCGGAGGTGACGTGGCGCATAGAAAGGAGTTCCTTTTTTCGGTTTTCAAGACGGCCTTCGAGATCGGAGACGGTGCGGCGGGCGTTCTCCACATTCAGCCGCACGTCTTTGCCAGCTTCTTGATCTTCTTTGAGCTTGATCCAACGGTCGGACCAAAAGGCGATTTCCTTGGTAAGCCGTTCATGGACGGCGGAAAGAGTCTTGTCCACATGAGCAATGCGTCGTTCGGCGACTTCCCGAAAATGTTCCGGCACGAGCGTGGCAGCGGCGAGGGCGAGTGCCCGCTGCTCATGGTCGGCACGAATCCAGGGCGCGGAAAGCACGTCGTTCAGCAGCGCGCGGTCGGCAGGCGCGAGGGCTTCCAGGTCAAGATGCGGTGCCCAGCCCGCAAACGTTGCTGATCCGTCAGTCGCGACGCGGACAAACTGGAGGCGTTTGGAGAGCACTTGGTCATCGCCGGATTTGATCTCGTGGGTGAGTAAGAAAAGCAGATGCGACTCTTCGCCCTCGTCGGCAGGGTCCACAAGAATAGTGCCCTGACGGAGGAGGTTGCCGTGCTGTTCCAAAATCAAGTCGCTCACTGCGAGCATGAGCGGGTGACCAGGATGGAGCATTGCGGCGAAGGCCGCGCCTGGCTTGTCGAGTGGCCGGACAGCTTCGCGGGTGAAGCA
>NZ_DATKQC010000474.1:0-5251 GCF_035532915.1 Edaphobacter sp. | reverse complement strand
AGTTGCGCTTTGCGCCGGCAATCGCAAAGGTGAGAAAGATCCTGACTGCGGGCACCATTGGAGACCTGCACGATCTTGAGGTTCGCGTTACGGTCTATACACCATGGCACCTGTGGACCTTTCTCGAAGATGCGCCTCGTGTTGAGATTGTCCACCATTCCGTGCATTACATCGATCTGCTCCGATCATTCCTTGGCAACCCAAAGGGTGTTTATGCGCGCACACTGAAGCATCCACATAGCCCAAAGCTGGCCTCAACCCGCTCCGCGATCATTCTTGATTATGGCGATTCGCTTCGTGCCACCATAACCACAAACCACGGTCACAATTTCGGCCCTCAAGAGCAGGAGAGCTATGTGAAATGGGAAGGAACTTGCGGCGCAATCAAGGTTCAACTTGGTGCGTTGATGGACAATCCGAAAGGGCGGCCCGATACTTTCTTGATCGCAAAAACGCTCGAGGATGAAGGAGAGCAATGGCAACACCTTCCGCTAGCTGGGTCGTGGTTTCCAGATGCTTTTGTGTCCAGCATGCAGAGCCTTATTGATTTTTCCACGGGAGTGAGTCCGGTCTTACCCACATCTGTCGACGACGCTTACAAAACCATGGCGGTTGTTGAAGCAGCCTATGAATCGAACGATCATGGCGGCACTTCGGTGCGTTACTAATCGGAGTCGCACCGTAACCTTCCTCATGTGATCTGTAATGGCTCGGAGCATTCAATTCACTAATCCAGCATTTTAGGTATGGGTTTTCGTTGCCGTAGTGAGGCCTCTCATTTACGCCTTTGGATGCGGGGGTGCGGTTGATTCGCGCACGACCAATCGTGTCGCTAGCTTGAGAGACTTTTTGGATTTTGCGCCTGGCCGTAGCAGGGCTTCGACGGTCATTTTGCTTAGGTCGCAGCGCGGGATGTCAATAGTCGTAAGCGGCGGATTGAGAAAACGGGAAAAATAGGTATTATCGAAGCCGACGACAGAGATGTCTTCAGGAATGCGAATCCCGCGAGCCTGCAGTCCACGATAAACCCCCATCGCTACCATATCGGTAACTGCGATCACAGCGCTGAAATGAATCTTGCCAAACACACTCGCAATAGCACGTTCCCCCGCATCGGCTCCTGGGCCGGAAATATCCACCATATTTGTTTTCAACCGCCCGACGCGGCAAGCGCGTACAGCCGCTGCGAAACCTTCATCGCGCAACTTGTGTGAGAAAAGCCTCTGTCCATCTTTCTTGTACGAATTACGCACGAAGAGCAGATCGCGGTGCCCCAACTCGATCAAATGCTCCACCACCGTCCGCATTCCTCCACGGGAATCGACTCGGATAATGGAGGAGTGCTTCGCAAGCTTGCCTACATCCAGAGAGACAGACGGAACGCCGCTCGCAAGAATGAGTTGGCGGGCAACGGCGTCATACTCGGATGTCATGATGGCAATCCCTGAGATGCGGGCGCCGAGCAGTTGTTTCACCGCGGCTCGATGATGCTCTGGAGAGAAGTTTGTCGCCATGAGCGAGATCTGATATCCATAGCGCGCAGCTTCGTCCTCAATTGCCTGAGCAGTTTCAGCAAAGAACGGATTCTGCAGATTTGACACGACCACTCCGAGCACCTGCGTATGTCTGCGCGCGAGGTTGCTGGCGAAAAAATCCGGGTGGTATCCGAGTTCAGATATAACTGCCTGCACATGGCTTCGAGTGGTATTGCTGACGCGCCCGTTGCCGTTCAGAACTGCCGATATGGTACCCACGGATACACCCGCCAGGGCGGCAACATCGTGAATCCTCGGCCTTCCCGCTGGCTCAGGCTCTGGTTTCCTCCTCGGAGAGGAGCTAGCTTTTTTCGGCTTGTCGAAATTGGTGTGTGGACTTTTCACTCACCCAGAGTATAGCCGGGTACAGATAAAGACTTGACAGAGAGGCAAAGAAAGAGAGAGGCTTATGCTGAAACGTTTCAGCATGCCGAGGATTCCACCGATGAACTCCACTTCGATTGAAATAAGCGAACTGCGTCAGCAGCTCGATGCCCCGTTCAATCTTTCAAAAGAGCAGATCGCATTTTATGTCGAGAATGGCTACGTCAAATTGAAGCACGTGCTTCTGCCATCGCTTTTAGAGCACTACCGCGTCGCTATCAGCGGACGTGTAGCGGAGCTTTCCGTTGATGTGGCACCGATGAACGAGCGGGACACCTATGGACAGGCGTTCCTACAGATCATGAATCTGTGGACAAAGTCTGAGGCGGTCAGGGAATTCGTCTTCGGAAAGCGGCTTGCTCGTATCGCAGCTGAACTGATGGGCGTTACGGGTGTCCGGATCTACCACGATCAGGCGCTGTACAAAGAGGCCGGCGGCGGAATTACACCCTGGCACGCAGATCAGTACTACTGGCCCGTATCGAGCGATAAAACGATCACTGCGTGGGTGCCGCTTCAGAACACGCCGCAGGAAATGGGGCCGCTCGCGTTCTGCGAGAAGAGCCACCGTTTCCAGATCGGTCGGGACCTCGAGATCAGCAAAGAGAGCGAAACGACGCTCAAGGAGGCGTTGCAAAACTTCCGGACAGAAGATAGCGGTTTTGATCTAGGGGACATCTCCTTTCACGCTGGATGGACTTTCCATCGCGCCGGGGTCAACGCCTCCGATCGTCCCCGAGAAGTGATGACGGTCATATACATGGACGAAGATATGCGGTTGGTGCCGCCGAAAAATAAGAATCAGAAGCTGGACATTGAGAGGTGGTGCCCGGGGATAAATATTGGGGATGTTATCGCATCTCCACTGAATCCTGTCCTCTATTCCACACGAGAAAAGACGAATCCAGAGGCGGTATATGCCTGATGCCTCTGGTGATGCTGGCATAAGGTCTTATCTACACTACACTTGCAGGACGTGGTTGTTATCCTCACCTACTTCGTGTCCGTGCTGGGCGTTGGATTTCTTCTGAAGCGCAGGACGCACCAGTGAGGATTTCTTTCTTGTCGGCCGTGAGATGCCTGCCTGGATAGCAGGCATTAGCTTTCTTGCGGCAAACATGGGAGCGCTGGAGCTGATGGGGTGGGCGGCGGCGACCGAGTGCGGCCTGCTTGCCGCGCACTGGTGTTGCCCGCCTTCGGGTAATGGGCCTCAATCAGCGCCGACAACTCGCTCCACGGACCACCTGCTCCATCTGGTCCAGGAAAACCTCCCGCTTGCTCTTACGGCCATGCTTCTGGAAGCTCGCCTGCGATGCCAACGTACGCTGAAAACGCGCCCTTCGTTTCATGCTTCCAGTTTATTCATATACAGCGCGACCGCTGACTT
Source organism: Edaphobacter sp. (assembly GCF_035532915.1). Lineage (GTDB taxonomy): Bacteria > Acidobacteriota > Terriglobia > Terriglobales > Acidobacteriaceae > Edaphobacter. The sequence continues at coordinate 1,945 of NZ_DATKQC010000474.1, read as the reverse complement.
ATGAAGAGACTCCCTAGCTGTATAGTCCCAGAAATACGATTGCATAGTTTGGCGAGTTTTCGGAAGATGGAATCTGCGGTGGCTGTCCATGCGAAGGGGCGGCAATTCTGGTTGTAGTGTTGGGTGAAGCGGTTGATTTTTGCAATGAGATCCTTGACGCTTTTGAAAGAGCCTCGGCGGATAGCCTGTTGGGTGATGAGTCCGAACCAACGTTCGACCTGATTGAGCCAGGAAGAATACGTTGGCGTGTAGTGGACATGAAATCGGGGCCGCGCGGCCAGCCATAGGCGTACCTTGGCGTGCTTGTGGGTGGAGTAGTTGTCGACGATCAGATGGACATCGAGTTCTGCCGGGACTGCCTCATCGATGCGTTCGATGAAACCGAGAAACTCCTGATGCCGGTGGCGTGGTTTGCACTCGGTCAGCACGGTTCCGGTAGCGATGTCGAGTGCGGCAAATAAGGTTGTTGTGCCATGCCGGACATAGTCGTGGGTGACTCCTTCGACATATCCGAGCCCCATGGGCAAGACCGGCTGGGTGCGATTCAACGCCTGAATCTGCGACTTCTCATCGACCGACAGGACCACGGCGTGGTCGGGCGGGTTGAGGTAGAGGCCGACCACATCGCGCACCTTTTCGACGAAGAAGGGATCGGTGGAGAGCTTGAAACTCTTGCTGCGGTGCGGTTGCAGGGAGAAGAGTTGAAAGACCTGAGCGCTTGCCGGAATCCGGCGGCCGGGCTGCTTAGTGAAGCACAATATCCTTCTATCGACAATGGACCGCCCCAGTCGCTAACCGACGGTTCAGAAGATTAGCTTAAGGGCCAGTTGCAGAGCACGCCATCCGCCGCCGAGTTGATCGTCTAGGAACTCGTTGAAATTTGGCTGATTGCGGCGTGTTTCCTGGCGATTTTCATTTCTTCCTGTTCGAAATCTGTTTGAAGTAGAGTTCTTTGGGGTGTTTATGGATGTTTGCGAGCCTCATGGAATCATGCCCGAGGCTCGCAACCGTTGTTCAGGCACACTGCTCCCGGAACGTTTTCGGTGGTTGAGCCATCAGTCGCGGCAGCCGGATCAGGTTGTGCGCCGCGCAGCTGAAGACGAACAGCCAGTCCACTTTCTCCAGACCGCGCAACTTCACCTGGCGCAGCGGCCCGGTTTGCTTCAGCCAGCCAAAGCCCTTCTCCACAAGCCATCGCCGGCTCAGGCTGATGGCGTATCCGGGTTGGCGCGTAGTCCTGCGATCCAGGTTACTGCGGCGGCCGTTGTCGTTCTTCGTAACATGTGGCGTCACGTTCAACTCCCGCACCGTGCTGACGAAATCCTCCGTGTCGTAAGCCTTGTCGGCGCCCACGGTGATGCGCCGCGAGCGGCCTTGTTGCTTCTGCTGAAGCATCAGCAGCGCGGCGTCGCGCTCGGCGTATCCATCCGCGTGCGTCACCATCGCAGCGGCAATCAACCCGTTGCGGTTCTCCACCAGCGCGTGCCCCAGATAACTCAACTTCGATTCCTTGCCGTAACTCTTTTTGTACAGCCGCGCGTCGGCATCGGTGGTCGACTCATGCGTCTTGTTGGAGCGGTTCTGGCCATGGAAGTTCGTCCCATCGCCGTCATCGGATCCGTCTTTCGAGCGAAAGCTCTTCTGCGAGGCCCACGCCTGAATCAGCGTTCCGTCCACCGTGAAGTGTTCATCGCTCATGAACCGCTTGGCCTGCTTGTTCACTTCCGCAAAGAATCGCTGCGCTACATCAGAGGTCAGCAGCCGGTCGCGGTTCTTGGAAAACACAGCGTGGTTCCACACCGCGTCGTCCATGCCAAGGCCCACAAACCAGCGAAACAGCGGGTTGTAGTCGATCTGCTCGACCAGCAGCCGTTCCGAACGCACCGAGTAGAACACCTGCAACAAAAGCGCCCGCAGAATGTACTCCGGTGCAACCGATGGACGA
>NZ_DATKQC010000473.1:0-3564 GCF_035532915.1 Edaphobacter sp. | reverse complement strand
GTCCTCGGTCAACATCTTTCCAAAGAGGCCGCTGTCAGCCGAAGACCGATTTCTTGACTACCGCTGGATGCGCGCCGATCCGCCTTTGGCAAAAGCCCGGACCTGATCCAGAGTCGCCATCGTCGTGTCGCCGGGGAAGGTGGTCAGCAGAGCGCCGTGTGCCCAACCCAGTTTGATCGCTTCCTCCGGTGTTTCGCCGCTCAACAAGCCAAAAAAGAATCCTGATGCAAAACCGTCGCCTCCGCCCACGCGATCCAGAACGTCGAGCTCGGCCGTTGGAGCTGCATATGTTTTTCCATCGATCCAGGCAACCGCGCTCCAGCTATGACGATTGGTAGAGTGCACCTCGCGTAGCGTGGTGGCCACCACTTTCACCTTCGGATGCTTCTTCACGACATGGCCGATCATGCCCAAAAATACGCTTGGGTCCAGTTTCGATTTAGCCGCAACCTCCGGCCCGGGGATGCACAGGCCTTTCTGCAGGTCTTCTTCGTTACCCACCAGTACATCCACGTTCTCGACGATGCGGCCAATGATCTCGACGGCGCGATCATTGCCGCCCGAGATACTCCACAGCTTCTCGCGGAAATTGAGATCGAAGGAAGTGATTGCGCCCATGGATTTGGCTTCTTTCATCATTTCCGCGGCCAGTTCCGCCGTGGTCGGCGATAGCGCCGCGAAGATGCCGCCGCTATGCACCCAACGAACGCCGCCGGCAAAGATCATCTTCCAGTCAAAATCCCCTGGCTTCAATTGCGATGCCGCTTCGTTGCTCCGGTTGTAAAAGACGACGGGCGCGCGCGGGCCGTAACCGCGGTCGCTGTACACGGCTGCTATGTTCGGACCGGTGACGCCGTCGTGTTTGAAGTGCTTGTAGAAGGGCTTCACGCCCATGGCGCGGACGCGCTCAGCGATCAATTCGCCGATGGGATAGTCGGCCATGGCGCTGGCGATGCCCGTATTCAGACCGAAACAGTCAGAGAGATTTGCGGCCACATTGAACTCGCCGCCACTGACGTGAATCTTGTACTCCGTCGCTTTGCGAAAGGGGATGATCCCCGGATCGAGCCGGTGGACCAGAGCTCCCAAGGACAGAAAATCCAATTCCGCATGCTTGCGGATATTCATTCCATAACTCATCGACTGTTTACTCCCTGTCTTCTTTTGTTGACAGACTGCTCCGAAGCTTCAGCAATCGAGACAGGCCAAGCCCCGCAGGTCTTGCAGTCGTCTCTGTCTGGCTGCCGAGCAAGCCACGTAGACTGCAATTACAACGGCATCGACGGAAATCAGTTTCATGAATTGCAGATTCTATAGTCGAATCTGCACCTTGAAGGATTGCGACTTGTCCGCAGCGAACGCGAAAGCTTTCACGGACTCGTCTATCGTGAATACACCATTGATTAGAGGCCGCAAGTTGACGCGCCCCGATGCCACCAAACGGATTGCCTCGTCGAAGACATCCCCATAACGCATGGAGCCGATGAGATTGATTTCCCTGTTCATGAGCAGGTTGGCGGGAATTGGGACATCCTCTGTCCCGAGCGTACCGACTTGCACGATCGTTCCGCCCGGCCGCACCATTTCGAACGCTCCCCGGAGCGCAATGGGTGAGCCGGATGCCTCGAAGATGATGTCGAATCCATCCCCAGTCAATTCACGGATTCTCTCGTTCAAGTCTGCCGTCAGAGGATCGAGAGCCGCATCCACGCCGAGTTCGAGTGCTTTGAAGCGTCGAGCTGCGACGATGTCGCTGATCGCGATTGGGATCGCACCAAAGGCGCGAGCGGCGATCGCCACGAGCAGTCCTATTGTTCCGGCGCCTGTCACGAGTACTCTGCGGCCTGAGACAAACCCGGCGCGTCTTACCGCATGCAAGGCGACAGCAAAAGGCTCCATCATCGCGCCGAGACTATCATCCACTTCTTCGGGCAGCACGTGGCATTGATCCGCGCGCACGACCACGAATTCGGCAAGAGCGCCATCGGTTGGAGGCGTGGTGCTGGCACTGCCGAGCATGATTGTCTTACGGCAGAGATTAGCCTTGCCGCTTCGACAGTAATCGCAAAAGCCGCAATTGCGCGCGGGGTTGACCGTGACACGCGCGCCGATGCTCACCGTGTCTACATCATCTGCCACTGCCGCCACTTCCGCGGCGAGCTCATGCCCGAGAACAAATGGGCGATCCGGAACAAAAGCGGCGCAGTAGCCGTGCTCATAGTAGTGCAGGTCGGAACCGCAAATGCCCACCCTGCGGTTGCGTAACAGAACCATGCCGGGACGCAATTCCGGCAGTTTAAACGGCTCGATCCGGATATCTCTTGCGCCATAAAGAACGTCAGCTTTCATCGTATCGCTCATTGTGAGGACCTCAATAAAACGGAGGTAAATCCGATAGGGCGAGCGCAGTTTTCGTCAAGCATTCCGGGAAGCACTTGTGTTTGGAACTGCCGGGCAAAGTCAATCACGACCTCCGTGGTAGACGCATCGTCTCCTGAAACTATGCAAACCGACCAATCGGAACCGAGCGCTAGGCGATCGGGTGTGAAGGCCTCGAGAACAACGTCACGGCAGCGACCAAATCCATCAACCTTCCATTGTTCTAGAAAAACTGCCAAGCATAGACCCGCCCAGCCGACAAGACCTTTGACGAAGTCGTATTTCTCAGCGAGTTCCCGCAACCAGTGCGTTTCTTCCAGGTCCCGCAGTGCCGCCGCGGCAATGCATCTTTTCACATTGATTGACTGCAACGGCGGCTGAAAGCCATCAGGCACAGAATCGCGCTTCAGGAGCGCCATCTCCCCTGGCGTCCAAACGTGCTCGGCGGGGCTGCAATGCCCAAAGTCCTGGCCAGAATCGGTTCGCATATCCTGGCGCGGTTTCCTCAAGCGAATCAGCAGCACATTCCGCCGGAGCCTGGGATAAGAGGTAGACATACTGTCGAGGTCCGATTGATTGGTACAGCCAATCATTTTAAAAAGTATAGACGCGAGCGTTCGATTCAGTCAATCGAGATCCCGGTGTTTCTGTGAAACAAACTGGAATACTCCCTGACGGTCACCCTTCTTGGCATTTTGCACGATCGATAAGGACTGAGGCTTTGTCAAGGCCAAAAGATCGCTAGCCGCTGCGATGAGCAATGCTTGTTGGCGGAGGCTTGGAGGCCGAAGCCTAAAGCGCGACATCGAGTAGGGCGTACAGATTCATTGGGGGCTGTACTCACTCCAGGAGTGGTGGGACACGAGCTGGCCATTCCTGAGATTGTCGCCGGCCGAGAAACAAAAGTATCAAGAGAACTACAAAACCTGGAATCCATCGGGATTCGACGCTGATCAATGGATGAAGTTCTTCAAAGAACAGGGGATGAAGATGTTCGCGTTCGCCTCCAATCATCACGAGGGCTTCTCCATGCACGACACGTCATAGACGGCGGCTGAATTCCGTACGGCAGCGAAGCGAAACCAACAATCAGCTGATACGGTAGAGTGCCTGCCCTTTCCTCTGCAATATGCGGCATCGCAGTCTGTGCAGTTCATCAGGGGAAAGAGCGCGATCCACTCGGCG
>NZ_DATKQC010000472.1:0-5379 GCF_035532915.1 Edaphobacter sp. | reverse complement strand
CCAATATTGAAGTCGAGGCGCCGAAGGAACCCCCATGGTATCGGCCGAGCGTATGGAAAACAGCGGCGGCGATACTCCTCGCGTTGCTCATTGTCCCGTCGCCGGTACATGGACAATTCGGAGTCGGTGTCGCGGCGATTCAGGCCGGTCTGTCCCAGATTGAGTCGTTGATGAATACCTACGTGGCTGCGCCTCTCGCGACCATCAATCAGACGCAGCAAAGCATCGCGACCTATGAGCAGGAAGTTGTCTATCCGGTTACCGCCATCAACCAGGCCAGGAGTTCCGTGCAGCAGTTCGAGGGCCAGTTCAGTCAGGTAAGCGGCATGTTCCGCGTGAACGTATCGAGCGCCACCTTGCCGCAATCGCAAAGTCTTGAATCCATCCTGCTTTCCCGCAACGCAAACAACGTTGCGAACGTCTCTCCCCAGTTTCAAAACGTGTATGGCGTTGTGATGGCGCAGAACGCGGCATCGCCTCAGGTGCGCAACATGGCTGATATGACCGACGCGCAGGCGCAGGACGCCATGAAGCGCGCCATCGAGATCGATGCCCTCGCCGACGCGGAGTTGGCGGAGGCGGACAAGATGGGCCAACAGATCTCCGCTGCCGCCCCGGGGAGCGCCCCGATCCTGGAAGCGGAGGCCGATGTCTGGCTGGTGCGGGCCAATGCCTATACCCAGGCGGCCCTGGCGGAATTGATGCGCACCCGCGGGATCGATATCGCCAACCAGAGTGAAATGGCGAAGCTGGCTGCGACCGACAACAGCAGCAATAACGGCCTGATCCAGGGATCGCTGACAAACAGGTAATCGTGATAATGACTGCGTTTCTCCATCCCGCAATCTCAGTGCTCGCCTTCTTCCAGGCGACGCAGCTGAATCTGTTCGAGCGTTTCCTCACGCAGGCAGTTGCGGGAATCGATTCGACCAACATTACCGCCGGGATGCAGAATGTGGCCTACGTCATCCTAGTGGTCGGATTTCTGTGGCAGGTGTATCAGTCGGCCCTGCATGGAGGCGATGTCCGCGGATTGGGCACGAATCTCATCAAGTACGTGGTCACGGCCATCGTCGTGATGAATTACCACGCCATCTTTACGACCCTCAATCAAGGCTTCGTCAACGCCGGCAACTGGGTCAACAGCGCGTCCGGCGCAGGTAACCTCTTCGAGAACTGGGCCAGCGATCTCCAGACGCAGTTCAGTCAGATTGGCTTTCAGAAGATGTGGGGACTGATCACCGGGTCGGTGGCCGGTTTGATCGATGCCATGCTGATCCTGATTGCGTATGTGCTCTACCCTGTCGTGATCGTGATCTTCGGCTTCTTTTACATCCTGTACGGCAGCATCCTTTATATCTTTGGGCCGATCGTGATTGGCCTGATGCCGCTGGGAGCTACGAACCGTCTGGCCAAGTCTTACGCCGAGAATGTCTTTATCTGGAATGCGTGGCCGGTCTTGTACGGAGGTTTTGGAGCGCTCCTCAGCGCCGTCCAGATGGGGCAAGTGGGGCAGATGCTCAATCAGAACAACTTTCTGGGAGGGCTGGGAAACCTTGAGGGATCCTTCCTGATCGGTTTTGCCAGCATCATCTTCTCGTTCGCCATCGCGATCATTCCGTTTATCGCAAAGAGGATCGTGAGTGGAGATGTCGGAGCGACGGCGGCAGCGCTGATCGGCGCTGCTGCCACGGCCATCACCGCCGGCGCGGCCGCAATCGAGGGAATAGGTGCGGGGGCGGCTGCCGCAGGAGCAACTTCAGGAACTGGAGTGAGCGCAGGGACGGCGGCCGAGAGCGCAGCCTCCAGATCGACTTCGATCGCGGGAAATGGCAACCAGCCGGCTCCCGTTCAAAAAGGGCAGGATGCTTCTCTATCGAAGGCGTCCAACAATCCGGCAACAAGCAAGACTCCAACCGGAACCAAGGACGAGGACGCAGGGAACAAGGATTCCGGTGCCCCAGAAAATGGTGCATCCGGTGGTGAGATGGGTAGTTCAGGGCAGGCGGAAACCACCGGCTTTCAGCCCACGGCCGGACTGCACGCCGCCGAAATGCGCAGGAATATTGGCCAGATTATGTACGGCAACAAGGCCGAAGATGACTCACCGAGTTCGGGTACCGCTGCCAGCCCGGAGCAGTCCGCTTCAAAGACCGCTACGAGCAATACCTCATCCCCCACGAAGGGAGCAGGCGGTTCGCGGCAACATTCGAGACCGCCCAGCGCGCGGGGAGCGGGACTCGCCACCTGGGGTGCCTATCATGCGGCACGGCTCGCCTCCTACGGAGCGGTATCAAGCGGCATGGCAGTAGGCGCCGTCGCCGAAAAGATAACGGCGGCAGCAAGAAATCCGGTGGACACCGCAGGCAAGATCGGAACCCATACCGGCAGAGTAGCCGGCGCCGTCGCCAATACGTCGGTGAACACGGGGCGAGCGGCCCAATCAGCCATTCATGCGGTATCTCATCCGGTCGAGACTGCGCAGAGAGCATCGAGCGCCGTCACCGGTGCAGTGAACAACACTGCGAGCCGGGTGGCAACGACTGCAAAAGACTCAGTGAACTTGGCCGGCTTGAACTTTTCGGAAAGCTACAACGAGGTCCGGCGCAACAACGAAACCAAGCCAGATGGAAGTTCTGGGGCATAAGGGAGAGCAATCATGGCGCAGACAAAAGCAACGGCCAAAGAAGTGGAAGCCGATGTACGGCCGAAATACTACGAAGTGTACGGGCCCGAAATCGCCAATGGTAATCGCGCATGGATCATTGCATTTATCTCCTTATCGCTGACAGTGATCGCAATCATCTTCGCGGTTTTCGTGCGACTTCAGCCCCCCACGGTGATACGCATTGGGGCGAATGGAGAAGCCACGGTGCTAGGACGCGGCGCGAAGGGTCCAGATATCTCCGCGGCAACCGCCGGAACGGATGAATTGCTCAATGAAGCCTTCGTCAAGCGATTTCTTACGACCTATCTCAACTACATGCCTTCCGATGTCGATGAGCGTTGGGCCACCAGCCTCAACATGATGACGCGCAATCTGCGCAGCTACACCTTGAAAGCCATGGCCGATGACAACACGCGTGGAAAGGTCGACGACGATCAGGTCCAATCGGTCTTTCATCTGCGCGCGGTCGACACTATCCCTGGCGAGCCCCTTACATTTCTCGCTTACGGTGTGAAGGACGTCCACCACCTGACCAAAGGCACGGAGACGACCGACCACTTCGTCAGTGAATATCGAATCCGTTTGCTGGCCGATCACAGGACCGACATGAACCCGGACGGACTGTGGGTCGCCGAGTATTCCGAACGTCCGATCGATGACGAGCGGCGTGGCCGCATTCTCGCCATGCCAGACACAACTCAGCCACAGGAATAGCGAGGAAACCAATGGAAGCCACCGCCAAAGAAGCAGCCACGCAAAAGCCGCAAACGATGGAGCGGCTACCAGCAAAGCGGCCCCGAAAATCACGTTCGATCGAAGAGGCACGATACTTCCTCGCCAAAGAAGGATCGTCCCCGACGAAGCCCGAGTTGGGTGAGGAAGCGCAGAACGAGAGCGACGCTTTGATCAAAGCATTCCAGTCAAAGGAGCGCGTGATCTACGTGGTCATGCCCTACCAGGCAGAAGCAGAAGTACAAGGAGGTACTCCGGTTTTAGTGAAGCGTCCGTTACAGAAGTAGCGTCCGCTGAGGTCAGCCAATGGTTTCAAAGAGGAGACACACCTGAGATACGGTCCCTGTTGGCCTCTCTTGAGTCCTTATCGCATGAGCGATGAGGAATTCCGCTGACCCGGTTTCGACACCTGAAACCTGGCTCGGTTCACACCACCCCTAACAAGGGCGCCAGGAGAGAAGGGAGACAAACTGGGACAGCCAGTTCTCCCGGTCGTCTCGAGCGCCAGACAAGCGAGGAGAAAACAATGACAGCGAACAGGACACAAGATGCGGCAGAGGATTGGAGACTCATTCTCGAGTTGAAGATCGACGAAGCTGGAAAAGTGACCCGCAAGGCCACCAGAATCACCCGGAAAGACACGCTCGATGACAAGTTGATCGGGCGGTTGTATCCAGGCATACGAGTAGCGCGAGTCAGTGTACCGAATGAGTTGAGTGCCTATGAGGAATCTTTGGTCGAGGAACGTATGAAAAACCTCGTCTATGACGGAGTGCGATATAAGCTTGCAGGCGCGAGTGGTTCGGCGAAGGACGGCAAGTTCTACTTTGTCGACGAACCGCACGCGAAGCCAATTGCTGAGCGCTATCAGTTTTGGCCGGAAGCGGCGATCACCTATTTTTCGATCCTGATCTCCGACTGCAAACTGGTAACAGAAGAGCCCAATCTAAGCATTGCTGTGGTCAAGGACCATGTTCTTGGCACCAACGATTGCCGCGGTTGGATTCGGAAATCGATATACCGCAAGCTCCGCCTCAAACCAACGTGGTTTTCGCAGTTCCGATTGGCATTCGACGCACGCGAACCGAAGCAGGCAAAAGGTGGATTTAAAACGATGAGCGACCGCGCTGCCGACAAGCTCGGGGTCGACATCATCCTTCCAGAGAGCTCCTGCAAGCCAGCGCTCAAAGGAGGAGTCCGTTTTCTGCCGCAACTTCGGACATCCGGCCATTTATACACAGGGCCAGCGATTCTCGGGATCAAACAATGGTCGAGAGAATCGGAATTCGAAGCCAGTTCCACGCTTGTGGAACATGCTTCCGAGGAAGCTCTCGAACTTGAAATCATGGTCCGAGGGCTAGAGAACGTTCGCACGATGAGGAGGGCGTGCGAGGAAGGCGATTATCGGGACCTGCTCAAGCTATTGGGTAAGTCGGAAACTCCTTCCTTCGACACCAGTTTTGACCCCGAAGCACTCGAGGGCAATGCCGGCCCGTCTCCCACAACCTGGGATCCGGTCGAGGCGGTTCTTCTGGCAGACAAGAGTGGGAGCGCCATCAAGTTCCCTTACGTCTTGAACTGGCTCAACCGCAATCTCGCTCGCTGGGGCTGGCGTACCTGCACGAGCGCCGGCTTCAAACTGCCCTCCTTCGCCCTGGTGGATGATGGGATCCTGATCGAATACGAGGGGAAGATCCTCTCGGCTTCGGACTGGGTCCCGGAGAACGCCGCGATTACTTCTCTCACAGCGGAAAAGAGCCTCTGCATCCGCTACCCAATCAGGATGCAGGAAGATCTTCTGCCGGTTCGGCACCTTACGGATGGCGAATTGGTTCCCATGTTCAAACAAGCATTGGGACGTGCCGATCTTCCCGATCCCCTGATTGCGTACATCCTTGGCCGCCAGCTTCGGATGGAGGGCAGTTACATCCTTCATTCGCAGACAGCGGCGCTGAATGGCGGGGACTTCGACTTCGACA
>NZ_DATKQC010000471.1:0-7043 GCF_035532915.1 Edaphobacter sp. | reverse complement strand
CGTGGAGGGCAAGATGGCAGCCGACCTGCAGTTTCTGGAAGAGTGGATCCCGGAAAGAATGGACCCCGGTACGGTTTTCGTTCTGGAAAACCAGACGTTGCTGGGCAACGCGCAGAATCCGTTTGTCGCCGTGATGTCGTGTCCGCGCTGCGGCACCATGGGGCTGATCACGCGCCGCCAGTTAATCGGATTTGAGCCGATGATCTGCGGCGGCGATTTCTGCTCCGCCGAGTACCAGCTCGACGGCGAGAATATTTGCTTCAAGAAACCGCAGTAGAGCCTGGACGATTTCGGCGGGTGCGGCTCCAGTGCGCGAGCTATTTGGGTTCGCGGAATGGCCTGTCCGCGTTCCGGTATTTGGGCCTGATTTCCGCGTCGCTTGTGGCTATCCGTCCCGAAAGCATGCACCTGGCCGGGTGCGATAATGGAGTGCGCCTCGCACCGCGCCCGGATGGCGAAATCGGCAGACGCAGCGGACTTAAAATCCGCAGGCCGCAAGGCCGTGGGGGTTCAAGTCCCCCTCCGGGCACCATAACTCAAAAGACTGAAGCCACTCTCCGCGGGATGGCTGCCTTTTGATGGCTGCTAGTCTCTGGCAAGGCTGCGGAAAAACTCCTGAGAGTGGCGAGCACGAAGCAAAGACCTCAGGGGCTTTTGAGACCTGTGATCCTATCGACTTTCTGCAGCACGATTGAAGTCATGCCCTGACACGCTTTCCTTTTCATTCAGAGTTATTCAGGGGCCTCGCTTCAAGGCCGGTTTTTAGAACACGCTGTGGTTTGCAGCCAGGTTGCGTGGTCCCAATAGTGATTCGGGTTGGGGCGCGCCAAAAGGCTCGTGAGCCCAAAGCGGTTCGAGTATGATCTCTCGACGACTGGCAACCGTTTGTGGGGAATGACCGTGAGTGCCACAGGAGCATCAGAACTGATGCGCTGCTGAGATAAGGCAGTCAGAAGGAAGCAGGGACGGTCAAAACGCGAATTCTTATCGTCGAGGACGAGCGAATTTCGAGCGACCATCTTCGTCGCCTCTTGAAGCGGCGCGGCTATGAAGTTGTCGGGATCGTCTGCAACGGTAACGAGGCGCTCGACCGGATGAAGCGCGGCCTTCCGGATCTGATGCTGGTGGACATCCTTTACGGCCTCTTCGCGTGAAATCGGGCATCGGCGACTCAAAGAGCGTAGAATCAAAGTGGCGAGGGTTGTTGAATCATAATTTCATGCGGCCCAGCCAGGTCAAACTTTATACGCATGTACGGCCCGGATATTTATGCAAGCCAGTCGATATCTGCCGATACTGATCGCGCTTTTGCTCATCGAGATGCCCATCTGCCTTGCGATGGTTTTCTCCAGGACTTATAAGCATTGGGTTGACGTGCAATTGTCCGCGCGGAGTTATTTAGCAGCCCTGTCAAACGATCTTGTTCTGCTCTCGGAGCTCCTGGCTGGAACCCTCTTGAACATTGAGAGAGTGCCTCCACCCAGCTCGGGCATATGCAGTTTCGATATCTACTATTCAAATCCGATCAACCACACCTCACGCTGACACACCAATCTGGCGGAAGACTCATTTTCAGGCCTTTCGCATCCGTTCACTTTTCCCGTGAGATGTAATACGCCTGAATCGGAGGCAACATGAAACAGGCCGAAGTCATTCGCGCATGGGCCAGGATCCTGGCCGGGCGCGCACCTTCCCTTTCGATCGAGATCACCAAAGAGTGCCCTTTGCGCTGCCCGGGTTGCTATGCCTTCGACGACGCGCATCTCGGGGGCGCAACGCGACTTCGTGAACTCTCCGACTTCCGGGGCGATGATCTCGTCGCGCGCGTGCTTGCACTGATCGATGAGATGAGACCTCTCCACGCGTCTCTGGTCGGGGGCGATCCAATGGTCCGTTACCGCGAACTCGATGCTATGTTGCCGGAAATCGAGAAACGCGGAGTACATACACAGATCGTCACGAGCGCCTTCAGAGTCATTCCCGAGGCATGGATGCAGTTCAAGAAGCTGAATATCGTGGTATCGATAGACGGCCTGCAGCCTGAGCACGATGCGAGACGCAGTCCGGCTACCTACGAACGCATTCTCAAGAACATCGAACGAGCGAGAGTAACCGTTCACTGCACCATCACATCGCAGATCGCGGAGCGCCCGGGCTACCTCGACGAATTCCTCGGCTTCTGGACCGGCAGGCCTGAGGTCGCGAAGGTGTGGTTCAGCATCTTCACTCCGCAGCAGAGAGCTGCGGACGAGGAAATACTCACGCCCTCTCAGCGGACTGCGACGATTACCGAACTCCGGCAATTACGGCTTAAATACACAAAGCTGGATATGCCCGAGGCAGTTATTCGTGAGTTAGCATCACCGCCGCGCAACCCCAGCGAATGCATCTTTGCCAGAACAACTGAAATCGTCTCTGCCGATCTGACTACCAGGATCATGCCGTGCCAGTTTGGAGGAAACCCGGACTGTACTCAATGTGGATGCATCGCATCCATGGGATTGGCCGCGGTTGGACATCACCGCGTTGTGGGACCTCTCACAGCGGGACACCTCTTCATGGGCTCAGACCGCTTGGGGAAATTCTGGAGGAAAGTTCACCGGAGGTTCACAAGCGAGGCTGTCGCAAGCGAAACGCCGCCCGTGTTCCATATTCTTGCTCCGGAAGTGCGAAGAATTAGGAGGACGCGCTAGCAGCAACCACAGGAGTCTACAGTGAACCCCTCGAAAGGAGCACAATGATGCGGTGATGTGGTCCAGATGGGGATTGAGGGAGCTTTGTTCCCTCACCTCGTGATTCGGAGGTTGCCTGAAACTCGCGCTCGCGAGAGAGTGCAATTTGTGAAGGCGGTCAAAGGCCGATTTCGCGTGGCATGATCTTGACCGTCGCTCTCCGGGCACGTTTGCCGGTCATCGCGTTGAGATACGGGCTGCGAGAGTACCTCTTCCGATAGGCATCATCGATGCGGACGTTGATTGGTTCGTCACCGGGACCGTCTACCGGTTCGAAGGCCACATCGATCGTCCTGCCGGCTGCGTGGATCTGTCCCGCCTTCTGCCGCACCGCGGCCTGATACCAACGCGACTTTTGTCCGTTGTAACCGCGCACATAGATGGCGTCGTCCACCTCGACGGACAAGATCCAGGTCGGGGTGCCGCATGTCATCCCGTCCTCACGGAATGGCGCGATACGCAAATCGTCGGCTTGTGCGATTTTGCGCAGTTCTTCTTTCGGCCACGTAATCAATTCGGCTCCTCTTTTGCGGCCGGAGTCATTGCGTTCTTTAGGGCGCCGGGCTTGCCGAATGCCTGGTAGTTGAGGAGCGCAAGAGATGTTCTGCGGATCAAACCAGGGGAGCCACCACTAGCTCGTCGATGACAGGAGGAGGAGCGACCTCCGGAAATATCAGATCGATATAGCGGCCTTCGGCCACATCGGTGAACACTCGATTCAGGGTGTCTTCCGTCCTCCCGGACTTGACGTGCAGCAGGCGCGCAACGCGCATGACGGTGGCGGACAACAGAAAGCGGTTTTCAATCTTGAGCCCAGCCGAGTACACCAATTCAGATCGCATATGTGCCCCACTTCTCGGTAGTCGTGCGGTTGCTTGAGAGCCGGGCTCGTCTTGGTGTAGTCGGTTGAACCGGTTCGCTGACGTCGGGTTCTGCGCCGGAAACACAAGGAGGAGGAAGGCTGAAAAGAAAGAAGTCGCTATTATCCCCTCTGTAGCCAGCATACGCTTCCTTGGGCACATCTCCTAATCGACATCCGACAATTCCTGCAGTTCCAGCCAATCGCCGTGCAATCGCATTTGACCGCGCATCCGAGACTGTATTCTTCCCTCGAATGCCCCGCGCGGTTAGCGGAACCTTCAAATAGTGGTAGAATAAGCATTGATCGTCGAATCCGACTTGGCGTTCTTGCCTGTTCTGCTTTTCCGCTCAACTCGCAATCAATACCACTTGAGTTCAGCGATACATCACGCAACAAAGGAAGAGCTATGGAACAGGGAACAGTAAAATGGTTTAACGATGCAAAGGGATTCGGCTTCCTGAGCCGTGCCAACGGCGAAGACGTGTTCGTGCATCAGTCAGCCATCAAGAGTGAGGGATTTCGTTCGCTTAAGGAAGGTCAAACGGTCGAGTTCGACGTCGTGAAAGGGCCGAAAGGTTTTCAGGCAGAGAACGTTCGGCTGGTCTAGCCGGACACAACGACTGGTAAGAGATCGCTTCGAGCTCTTACCGGTCCGTGCCGATCTATCTCGCTCACCTGCCAGCGCAACAAAACGATGATTTGTTTCATCTGTTTTGACAGAGTTACTTGAATCAGCAACTGCAGGAAACGCACGGCTCGGTGGACTGCAATCTTCAGCAATGAACGCAAGTAATCACATTCGATGTATTTCGAATGCAACACACAATTGAAACAAGGACGAAAGGAAGATACATGGCTGGGGATCAGGAACTCATCTGTAGCGATTGCGGACAACCATTCTCGTTTACTGCTGAAGATCAGGCATTCTTCAATGAGCGCGGATATTCTGCGCCGAAGCGCTGCAAACAGTGCCGTCAGGCCAAGAAACAGGAACAATCGGGCGGGGGATACCAGCGCAGTGAGCCACGGGGCACATCGGTGATCTGTTCCGGGTGCGGACAGCAGACCACTGTGCCATTCGAGCCCAGGGGAGACCGTCCCGTGTATTGCCAGAACTGCTTCCAGGCACGGAAAAAGACGGGCTCTGGTGGAGGCGCAGGGCGCAGCTTTGGCGATCGGCGAGGCTTTGGCAGGAGCCGATAGGATAGGTGCTTGCAGCGTGGGGGAAGCCGCCGCCTCAGGCGTTCAAATGCGGCTTTCCCGATTGCACAATGCGGCGCTTGCCCATATCGGATCGCTCACGAAGTGAAAGTGTGCAAGCAGGGTCGGGCGAGGTCCCCTCGCCGATCTTTGCTTGAGACCGCCGATTTCTACTTTTACTCAAAGGAACTCTTCATGAAAAAGCAAGTGCCGCACGACAAATACTTCCTCAGATCGCTCCACCAGGAAATCGATTTCTACGATCGCAAACTCGTCTACCTGGATAAACATATGCAGTTCGCTTCGACGGCCGATCGCAAGGAGGCGGAGGGCAGGTTAATCTCGAAACGATCGACGCTGGCGCAGACAGCAAAACAACTGGTTGCCGAAGGGGTGGAATTCAACCCGGCAGATCTACCCCGTTCTTTCCGCGCTTCGGAAAATGCCGTCGCCGATCACTGATACCGGCTCAATCCCCAGTGGGTTCAGTTTCGCCCTTCCGCTCAATTGCCATCGGCAGCGTGGGATTTCTCCGGGCGGAGGCCATGAACGTTCATCCCAAAACGAACTTCAATCCCTTGTGTGACCTCCACCATTCCCAGATGCGACGCGTCATGCTTGAGGAATCGGCATCGGAAGCAACTGAATCGTTCCACCAGTGCGAGCGGCGCGATTGCAATCGCATCTTTCGCGATGGTTACGGCTATTCCGATTTTGGCGGCGGCGAGTTTGATGCATCGCGTGTGTCTCTTCGACAATGTCCCGGCTGCGGAGGGACACTCTACCTGGCTGAAGTGGACCACACGCGGAAGGTTGAGACATGGGAATGTGCACAGATCAAGTGCGAACATACCGAGGACGTTTCTTCCCCATCAGGGCGCTAAGATGTTGGTGTGAGCTCGGCGCTCGGTGGTCAATCAGGCGGGACGCGACCCCAGGCCGTGTCGATTGGGCGACCCTGAAGAACTTATGTGCCGGGCGCGCACTATGCCGCCGGCCGTCGTAGACGCGTGGACGTGTCGTGTTTTGCGAGCAGCGTGATTATCTTTCCCGGGAAGACACACAGAAGGCGGTGCTCTTCAAGTTCGTACCGGGCCCGTTCCATATCGACATTCTTCGCGGCTGCAAACTCATTGCTGATTGGATAAAACGCAGAGGAACGCGCGTCGCTGTACTCGCTGCGTACTACGTCATACGCTCGTTCCAAGTCTCTACAAGCCAGGCATTCCATGCTTAACACCTTTCCAGCGCTCTGTTAAATCGACCGTCGTTCGGAGGCCGTTGATGTTCAGAAAGTACCGGCCATCGCGACCGAAGCAATTTGCAGTCCGTGGAGAGAGTGTTCCATTGTAAAATCTTCAAGAAAAGTCGATCTTACTGCCCGGGGCCTTTCGGAGGCGATCTCTGGAGGATTGGCTTTGTCGGCTAGTCCTTGCCTGTGTAAGCTTCGCCTCTTGTTACGGTTTACAGATAGATAATCCTTTGCGTCGCATTGTATGAGAACGCTCATAGCAACTCCAGTAGTCGTTCGGCTTTGCGGTTGAACGGTGCTCGTCTGAGGCAGAGCCTGGAATGCGAGAGGCGAGGAGGAGGGACTTCTATCTATGAATATACCCCTACCCGACTAAACGTGCCGGCCGATTTGAAGTATTTGATACTCAACGCGTCATCCAACAAGAGCTGCGGTATAATTCCGGGCATAGCGATTGCACCGTTGCAACGCCGGGGTGGAATCTTCCCCATTATCGACATCATTTTGCTCTGCGTTGCTTGTCCACCTTGAGTTGAGCCGCAATCGGCTGCAACCTCAACTTGTGTGCCAAAGGCGAGGTGGATGCCGGGGAGTCGGAATGCCGGAGCAGATGCAACAGTTTACGGAGCTTCTTCAACGCTGCCAGGGCGGCAGCAAGGACGCTCTCGACCAGTTGATGCCGGTGATCTACGACGAACTGCGCAAACTGGCGGGTCGTTATTTGCGATCCGAGCGGCCGGACCATACCCTGCGGGCCACGGCGCTGGTGAACGAGGCCTACGTGCGGCTGGCCGGATCGCAGGTGGCCTACCAGGATCGGATTCATTTCTATGCGGTGGCGGCGCGGACGCTGCGCCATATCCTGGTGGACTATGCCAAGACCCGGAAGCGAGGCAAGCGCGGCGGCGGCGTGCAGAACCTCACCCTCGACGACGGCATCCTGGTGGGGCCGGAATCGGATCGCGGACTGGTGGAACTGGACGATGCCCTCACCGGC
>NZ_DATKQC010000470.1:0-25140 GCF_035532915.1 Edaphobacter sp. | reverse complement strand
CTTCCTGATGGTGGCCGAGCGCGGCGATGGGATCTTCTGAGGCAGAGAGCCGATGGGGATAGGCGGTTGGGCCGATGGCGGGGTCGCCTATGGGGGCGGCATAGAAGCTGAGCAGGGTTTGCTTGCCCAGAGGGATGTCGTAGAGGGCAGCTACTTCCATGAAGAAGTTGTGAGGGTGCTGGCCGTCGATGATGGGCTTGCCGAAGGCGGTCTCGCCCTGCTGAAAGAGCTCGGAAAACTGGCGGCTACTGACGGTTGCGGGTTCGAGCGAGAACATTGTCCGCAGCGTGAGCTGGCCCGGGCCGAGCTGGCGCATCGCCATGGGCATCAGCCAGTTGGTGGAGAAGAGTTTGTCGGCACCGCGTGGGCCTGATTGTTGCGTATCGGAGATAAAGGCAGTGCCATGGAGCATCAGCATCCATTGGCCATGGTGCGACATGAGCATGGGAGTTGGCGTGGAGGTGGGCTCCGCGCTGGTGCCGGAGGAGGCGTGGTTGAGTTCGGCATCGATGAGGGTGGTGGGCTGATGCATCATGCCCATCTTCTTCATCGGTGCGGAACTCATGTTCATGCCGGGCATATCGGGTTCTTGCGCCGAGGCGGCGAGGGGGAGGAGGGTGAGTGCGAAAAAAACGGCGACTAAGGCGCGGGGCATGACGAATTCTTCTCCTGAGGAACGGCTGGACAGCGTGCAGCGTGGATCGCGCTGCATTGCGGCGAGGCGTAGGAGTGGAATCAGATGCGAAGCGTGAGGCGTGGTGGGTGCGGAGGCGGCCAGATAAGTTGATCGGGAGGCGACAGGATCGCTATGGTGCCGATGCTGATCGCCGCAGCTTCAACGAAAGAGATTTGAGCAGGCTGCTCGATGGTTACAGCGGTTGCAGTAGCCGAAGGCTGATGATGGGCATCACAGCATACTGGAGTCTGCTGGTTGATTGGCTGATGTTTTGTGCAGTGGCTGCAGGATGCAGGGGTATGGCTCGCCAGGTCCATGCATGATGAGGAACTGGCGATCAGCACTATCATGCAGAGAACAGCGGCGAGATTGCGTAGGGCTTGCTTCATGCGGCACAGCGATTCTTATTGCAGTATAAATCCAGCAAGGAAGTGCCAGGGGCCTGTCTATTAAGTAAGCTGACGGTAGATCGAAGAGCGGAGCTCACTATGTCAACGATGAAAGCGCATACGGAATATCTGACGTTCCATACGGACGAACGTTATGAGATGGTCCACATCACTCCGAAGGTCGAAGAGGTTGTGCGTCGCAGTGGGATCGAGGATGGACTTTGCTTTGTGTCTCCGATGCACATTACCGCTGCGATCTATGTGAACGACCACGAGGATGGCCTGATCGAAGACATCGGAACGTGGCTGGAGAAGCTCGCTCCGTCGTGGCCGGGATACAAACATCATCAGACAGGCGAAGATAATGCCGACGCACATCTTAAGGCGCTGCTGCTGCATCACGAGACGACGCTGCCGGTTACGAAGGGGCGGCTCGATCTGGGAACGTGGCAGCGTGTCTTCTATGCGGAGTTCGATGGGCAGCGGCCCAAGCGCGTTATCGTGAAGCTGCTGGGCGTCGCAAAAGGATGATGTCTACGCGGCGGTTCTGAGCGCGGCCCGCAGCGGTGCGGTTGCTGGCGACGGGATGGAATTCGGCATAACCGGCGGCAGAGAGATTGGCTGGATCGATGGGGCCGTGTTCGAGCAGCAGGCGTGCGATGGCGGTGGACCGCGCTGTGGATAGCTCCCAGTTAGTGGCGAACTGCGCGGTGTGAATGGGAACATTGTCGGTGTGGCCTTCGATGCGCAGCGGGCCTGAGGGCAATGCCGTGGCGAGGCTCGACAGCATGGGAATGGAGGCGGCGCGGACTTCGGCTGAGCCTGAGGGAAAGAAGCCTGCCTCGTGCAGCGAGATGACGAGGCCCTCGGTCGTAATACGCATGGTGACGCTGCCGGGCGGGATATGTCCGGCGGCGACCTGTTCGGCGAGAAGTTTGTTGAGATGCGCCTCGGTCTCTTCCGCAGTTTCGGTTCTGACTGAAGGAAGTGGAAGCGGAAGAGCAGCGGGCGTTGTGTTGACGGGGGCACCGCGACGGTCGGTCAATGGCGGCGTCTTCGAGTGAGCTTCAAAGACTCCCATGGGCGTGAACGCGCTCTGCATGGCGGCAGAGAGTTCGGCCTGCTTTGCCTTGTTCGCCTGACTGGAGGCGAAGAGTACGACAAAAAATGCGAAGAGCAGCGTGATGAAGTCGGCGTAGGAGACCAGCCAGCGCTCGTGATTGACGTGCTCGTGTTTTTTCTTGCGGCTCATGCTGCGATGACCTCGGCTTGCTTTTCCGGCTTGCTGTCGAACAGGAAGGTGCGGAGTTTGGTCTCGATCATGCGCGGGTTCATACCTTCAAGGATGGAGATCACGCCTTCGAGCACCATCTCCTTAATCATCTGCTCTTCGCGCTGACGAATCTTGAGCTTGCCTGCGGCGGGAAGGAAGACCAGGTTTGCCAGTGCTACACCGTAGATGGTGGCGACGAAGGCGACCGCGATGCCGCGGCCGACCTCGTCGATGTTGTTGAGGTGCTGCATCACCTGAATCAGCCCGATGACGGCGCCGATGATGCCGACGGTGGGGGAGTATCCGCCCGCGGCCTCGAAGACCTGGGGAATCTTCTCTTCCATCTCGGTCTTGTTGTCGATCTCCATCTGCATGATCTTGCGGACCTCGGAGGGCTCGGTGCCGTCGATAGCGAGCATTAATGCTTGTTTCAGGAAGGGATCCTCGACTCCGGCAAGATCCTGATCGAGCGAGACGATTCCGCTTCTTCGCGCCTTGTTGGCGAACTTTACGATCTGCGCTACGACAGCCTCGCCATCGGAGCCGTGCGACCGGAAGATGGTCGTCGCCTGCTTCATCGCAGTCACGAAGATATTCATGGGGAACTGCAGCAGCACAGCACCCACGGTGCCCCCGACAACGATCATCGCCGCGGTCGGTTGGGTGACCTGAGAGATGCTGCCGCCCTCGATCATCATTCCGGCCATGATGCCGATGATGGCAAGGGCGATGCCACCGATGCTGGCGAAGTCCATAAGAAATCCTCTCCGGGAGCTTAGTCTTTCGACGTTTGGTGTTCGATGTCGCGTAGGACTTTTTGCGCATCGTGGGCGGACTTCGCGCTGAGCGATGGAGCGGCCTCAGGCCATGCTGCGGCAAGGACGCGAGCGCGGTATTCGAGAGTGCGCCGCAGGATTTCACCCGAAGGCTCGAGCACAACCAGCTTCTCGCCGGTGATGAGCGTGAGCACGGTGTCGGGTGCGGATTCGGCGTATTTGATCAGGTCGCAGTTGACGATGAGGCGACTGCCGTTGAGGCGTGTCAGTTCGATCATGCGGGAGAGGCCCTCTGCCTGCTTCATCGGCAGAGAGGCCCGTTCTCAATAGAGAGAGGGAACGAACTGACCAAAGGTAATGTGGCGGCTAAAGTGCCCATCCGCGAGGCCGATGAGGGCTGTGAACGCGGAGTCTTCCGCAAGGTGAACCGGAGCTTCCTGCTGCTCTACTGGCAGGGCGAGGTTTCGGATCAACACCCGGGGACTGGCGACGCGGTAGTTCAAATCGAGCAATACAGGAGCGTCTTTCCATGTCCTTGGGTGTCTTGAACAACATCGCAGCAATCTACGCGCAGAACAATCTGAACCAGACGCAGAATAGTCTTCAGAATGTTCTTCAGCAGCTCTCCTCCGGTTCGCGCATCAACAGCGGCGCGGACGACGCGGCCGGTCTTGCCCTGGCAGACGGCCTTCATGCAAACGAAGCAGCTTTGACCCAGTCTTCGCAGAATGCGACGGCGGGCGTGGGCTTGCTGCAGACCGCCGATGGCGCGCTCTCGCAGGTCACCAACCTGCTGAACCGCGCGGTTACTCTGGCGACCGAGGCTTCCAACGGAACCCTGAATGCGAACCAGGTGAGTTCGGCCAATCAGGAGTATCAGAATATTCTGACCGAGATCGGCAACATCGGATCGACGACAAACTTCAACGGTAATAGCGTATTCTCGAGCGCCGCCAAGACAGTATTTGTCAGCGACGGCACTTCATCCGGCGCAACGACCTACAGCGAGACCATTGGTGGATTGAACGCGGCGAGTGTGGGAACTTCGAACGCAGTTGCTACCACCGCGACAGCCACCCCCTCGGCCCCGTCGGTTTCCGGTGCCGCAGTTCAGTCGTCGAGCACGATCGCGTTTACGGCAGGTACGGATGCAGCAAGTGGCACGCTTCAACTGGGCGTTGGAACAGGGCCACAGCATAGTATTGCCCTCACCGGCCCGGCGACTGGCGTGGCAGCTCTTATCAATGGCGATGCTACGTTCGCGGCTGAAGGTATCACCGCGTCCTTTACCGGTACGACTCTGACGATCAATGGACCTGCGAACGGGTCGGGAAGTCTTGTCTATGGCGGAGCGAACAACGTTTCGGACGCCGGTTCGACGGTCACGCCGTCTGTGCCGACGGCCGCATCGACAGGCGAATCTACTTCGACGATCGCTCTGACGGCATCGCAGTCACTTGCCGGCACGCTGAGTCTTGCGGTCGGAGCTGGTTCGGCGCACAGCATTACCGTTGCTGCCGGTACCTCGGGCACGGCTCTGGCTGCGCAGATCAATGGAGACAGCACCTATCAGACAGCGGGTGTCACGGCTGCGTACAACTCCACCACAGGTTCTCTGACGATCTCCGGTCCCACCGGAGCAGGTAAGAACCTTAACTTCAGCGGAACTGCGCTGACGAACACTGGTTCAACCGGCGTGGACTTCACAGGTTCCGGTGTTTCAACTCTGTCGGCTGCCACCGCGCAGAACGTGTTGACCAGCGTGACGTCTGCTATCCAGGATGTTGCCTACCAGCGCGGCAACATTGGAGCCAGCATCAACGAGCTGAATGCGGCGTCGAACGTTGCCAGTTCGGAGTCGGTCAACCTTACCTCCGCCGAGAGCAGTATTCGTTCGACCAACTACGGCCAGGCGACCAGTGACATGGCCAAGTTCCAGGTGCTGAGCCAGACCGGTATCAGCGCGTTGGCACAGGCGAACAGCGTGCAGCAGGAGATCCTCAAACTGATGCAATAGGTTGAAGGGAGATCGCGGCGTCCGCGGCTTTGCCAGGGCAGACGCCGCGATCTCACTGTTTGACGAGAACCATTAGCGCCGTCTAATTCGGCGAAGCTATAGTTGGCCGCTCGATTGCTACTGACTGCGCGGGGCAGGGACAGGAAGGTAAAATGGGCACAGTTGGAATCAACTTCGGCGCTGCAAGCAGTGGGCAGGGCTTTGATGTGGCGTCCACGGTCACTGCGATTCTGAGCAGCCAGCAGGCAATTGAATCGCCGTGGCAGACGCAACTGGCATCGCTGAAGGCGCAAGACACCGTCTTCACCACCTTGGGGAGCGATCTGTCGACGCTGACGACGGCGATGCAATCGCTCACCGACTTCAGTGGTGTGCTGTCGGCGAAGCAGGGCTCTAGCTCCGACACCAATATATTAGAGCTCACTTCGGCTGCCACTAATTCCATTGCCGGCAGCCACACGATTGTCGTCAGCCAACTGGCGCAGACCTCGTCGAACTACTCGGATACGCTAACGAACGCAGGGGATAAGCTCTCCGGATCGCTGACGATCCAAGTGGGCTCGGCTGCGAGCCAGACGATCACGATAGACAGCACCAACAACACGCTGGCTACGCTTGCGAGCGCGATCAACGCGGCTGGAATGGGCGTCAATGCCAGTGTCATTACAGACGTCTCAGGCTCGCGGCTCTCGCTGGTGAGTGGAACGAGCGGTTCCGCTGGACAGCTTTCGATTACCACTGGTCTGACGGATGCAACTACAAGTACGGCCATAGGGTTCAACACCGGTCAGACCGGTCAGGATGCCAATCTGACGGTTGATGGAGTCTCGCTCAACAGCGGGTCGAATACCGTGACGACTGCTATTCCCGGCGTTACCTTTCAACTGCTGTCGACCTCAGCCTCTCCTATCCAGGTACAGATCACCAATGACACGACTTCCATTGCTACTGCAATGAGCAATGTAGTCTCCGCCTACAACAAGGTGATCAATGACATTAATGGGCAGGAAGGAAAAGATTCGAGTGGAAATGCGGAGCCGCTTTTTGGAAGTACCACGTTGTCCCTGCTTCAAAATCAGCTTTCGAGCGCTCTGATCAGCGGCTCCAGCAGCGGTTCGATCAGTAGCATCACTCAACTGGGAATCGGCTTTAACCAGGATGGAACGCTCACTCTGAACGGCGATACTCTCAATACGATCCTGAACAGCAAATTCTCCGATGTGGCGGGGTTCCTACAGAACTCCGGCAGCTTTGGGCAGAGCTTTGTCTCGACGTTGAATAATCTGGGAACGCAGGCGCCCGATGGCTCCATTTACCTTGCGCAGCAACAGAACAGTGCGCAGGAGGCAACGCTCAATCAAAGTATCAGCAACGAAGAAGCGCTTCTGGCATCCGAGAAGACCTCGCTTACGACCGAGCTGAATACGGCCAATCAGGTGTTACAGTCGATTCCCGCCCAACTAAACCAGGTCAACGAGATGTATAGCGCCGTGACCGGTTACAACACGAGAAATGGAGGATAGCCCGAGTGAGCGAGATGAGTTATCAGCAGCAGGC
Source organism: Edaphobacter sp. (assembly GCF_035532915.1). Taxonomy (GTDB): domain Bacteria; phylum Acidobacteriota; class Terriglobia; order Terriglobales; family Acidobacteriaceae; genus Edaphobacter. Next base: position 18,452 of record NZ_DATKQC010000470.1, on the reverse strand, counting down.
CCTGGTCGGTGCTACGGGCGTTGAACTTGTGGTGGCGCTCTACGACGCGGCGCTCCGTTTTCTCTACAGGGCCATGCAGTGCGTGGAAGAAGACGATGTTCGCGGGAGACGCATTGCCGTGAAGAAGGTCGTCGATATCCTGATGTACCTGCAGGCTCGACTGCGCCCGGATGTTGGCGGAAGTGTCGCCAGTTCGCTTGCAGATTTTTACGCGACGATGTTCACCATGACTCTGGAGGCATCGCACTTTGCGTCGAAGGAGCAGTTTGAAGAGGTGATCGGCTGCGTGCGGAACGTTCGCGATGCGTGGGTAATTGTCGCTCGGGACCCCGAGGCAGGAAGGGTGCTGCCCAGAGAGTTGCGCACGAGGGAAGAGAAGTTTGTGCCGGTCACCGAGATGCGTCCAGCCGATAGCGAGGCCAGTGTGTCGCGTTGGCTGGCGTAGTGTAGTTAGGTTGCGACCGAGAGCTCTTCTTCGAGGCGCTGCTTTTCGAACAGGCTGGTGTAATAGCCGTTGCGTGCGAGCAGTTCGTCGTGGGTGCCCCGCTCTGCAATGCTGCCGTTGACCAGAACGGCGATCTGGTCGGCGTTACGCGCTGTGGAGATACGGTGCGAGATGAAGACCGTGGTGCGGCTCGCCATGCCTTGGCGCAGGCCGCTTAGGATGCGTTCTTCGGTGTAGGTATCGACGCTGGCGAGAGCGTCGTCGAGGATAAGGATGCGGGGATCGCGGATGACGGCGCGTGCGATGGAGGTGCGCTGCTTCTGCCCGCCGGAGAGGGTGACGCCACGCTCGCCGACCATCGTATCGAAGCCTTTTGGGAACTCCAGAATCTCTGTACTGATATGAGCGACGCTCGCCGCTTCTTCGACCTCTTCCATGGTTGCGTCGGGTCTGCCGAAGGCGATGTTCCTGCGAATGGTCTCGGAGAAGAGGAACGTCTCCTGTGGCACGAAGCCGATGCTCTTACGCAGCTCGGCGAGCGTGAAGTGGCGAATGGGTTGGCCGTCGATGAGGACGGTGCCGGGCGCTGCATCGTGCAGACGAGGAATCAGGTTGACCAGCGTCGATTTGCCGGAGCCGGTCGGACCTACGATCGCGAGGCTGGTGCCGGCGGGAATATGAAGGTTGATGTTGTGAAGGACATCGGGCGCGTTCGGGTACGCGAAGGTGAGGTTGCGGAACTCGATATCGCCGGTGATGGGATCGTCGGTGGCGGTGGGCGCGTCGGCGATGGACGGCTTCTGCTGCAGAAGCTCGTCGATGCGGACGACTGAGGCTGTGCCGCGCTGGAAGAGATTGACGACCCAGCCGACCGCGATCATAGGCCATGTGAGCTGCACCATGTACACGATGAACGAGGTGAACTGGCCGACGGAGATGCGGTGTTCGACGACCTCGTGGCCACCCACCAGCAGGGTAATCATGAGCGACAGGCCGAGGACGAACTCGAGCGTGGGCCAAAGCATGGCCATGAGACGGACGAGGTAGAGGCTGCGCTTGATGTACTCCTGATTGGCGGTCTCGAAGGAGGCGATTTCGGCTTCTTCCTGAACGAAGGCGCGGATGAGGCGGGCTCCGGAGAAGTTCTCCTGCGCCTTGGCGGAGATGTCGGAGAACATGGCCTGGATGCGCTCGAAGCGGCGATGGATGCGGTTGCCGAAGTATTGGACGAGGACGGAGGCGATGGGGAGAGGAACGAAGGCACAGAGCGTCAGCTTAGGACTGATGCGAATCATGAAGGGCAGCGCGGCGGCGGTGAAGATGATGGTGTTGGCGCTGTACATGATGGCCGGGCCTAGAAGCTGGCGGACGGCGTTGAGATCGTTGGTGGTACGGGCCATGATGTCGCCGGTGCGGTGAGTGTGAAAGAAGTTGGCCGACTGGCGTTCGAGATTCGCGAAGAGATCGTTGCGGAGATCGTATTCGATATCGCGTGAGGCGCCGATGATGACTTCGCGTGTGATGTACAGAAAGATCGCGGCAAAGATTGCGATGACAAACAGCCGCAGCGCGTGGTGGACGACCTTTGCTTCGGTGAGGCCGTGCTGCATGTCGTCGACGGCGCTGCCGATGACGAGCGGAATGAGAATTTTGATGACGTTATAGAAGATGACAGCGATGCCGCCCCAGGCGAGGCTCTTCCAGTAGCGCCGGAGGTATGGGAATAGCGGTCTAAGTCGATCAATCATAAAAAATAGCCGAGGATTACTTGAAAATCTGGTCCAAGTCGCCAGGAGATTAGACGCGACTAGAGGCTCTCCGGATGCGGAGAAGTTTGTGGTTGCGTGGCAGGGGCAGCTGGCTGTGTCTCCTGAGTTGGCGGCTCTGCCTGTGCGGGTGTTGGGGCCGGCTCTTCCGGCGGGTTGTCGGACATGCTTACGAGCTCGATATCGAAGACGAGGTTAGCTTTGGCGGGAATGACGGGCGGGTGGCCCAGTTCTCCGTAGGCGAGCTGGTAGGGGACATAGAGACGGCGTTTGCCGCCGACGTGCATTCCCTCGAAGCCTGTATCCCAGCCGATGATGACCCGTTTGGCTCCATCGGGAAAGGTGAAGGGTTCGCCGCCGGGGTGGTCGTAAGAGGAGTCGAACTTGGTGCCGTCAGTAAGCCAGCCGGTGTAGCGGACGGTGTACCACTTGTGGGTCTCGGCGAGCGGACCTTTGCCGACGACGATGTCGACATACTTCAAGGTGTAGAGAGCTTTGGCGATGCCCGGCACTCGCGGAATTTTGGAGACGGCCGTTGTCGCGGTGTGATGATGGGCCACGACGGCTTTGTGGGTTGTGGTCTGGGCGGTGGCGGATACGGCGGCCAGCAAGGCGAGCGAGAAGAACATCGGCTTCATTAGTATCTCTATTTTAAGAAGGATTAGGCGAGCGTGATGGTTGCATCGTTGAGGTGCTCGCGGAGGAGCCGCTGCGTGAGTGACTTCAGGTCTTCTCCGGTTTTGGGGAGCACAAAGGCGCTTGCGGTCTCGGACCACTCGAGTTTGAAGCTGGTGGAGGTGGCGGAGATCCAGAGCTGGCGGACAGGAGTATTCGGTGTGAGAACGAACTTACTGGTGCCATTGTCAAAGACGATGTTGAGGACGCCGTTGTTCTCCTCGGCCTCAAATGCCTCGGACTCCTCTTCGGCAACGATGAGGGATTGCTTGAGGGCTTCGAGGGCGCGGTCGGATTCGCGGCGGAACGTGGTTTCGTCGAGCATGGATTTAGTTTAGCGCGGGTGGGCTGAAAGGGATTTTTCCAGATGATTTGCGGCTAGGATGGGAAGATATCCATGGCTGATCCTAAAGTTCTCTCCCCTGAAATTCTTCTTCATATTGCAACTTCGTTAAATGTGCCCATGCGTGGGCTGGTCGCCGTGATTGAGCTGTTCAATGAGGGCGGTACCGTTCCGTTTATTGCGCGCTATCGCAAGGAAGCCACGGGAAATCTGGATGAAGTTCAGATTCGCGATATCGAAGAGAAGCTGGCTTACTTTCGCGACCTCGTGTCCCGGCGGGAGACGATCTTGGCTTCCATTCTGGAGCAGGGCAAGCTCACCGATGAGTTGAAGGGACGCATCGAGGCCACGCTCGACAAGAGCGAGTTGGAAGACCTTTATCTTCCTTACAAGCCGAAGCGGCGCACCAAGGCCACGATTGCCCGGGAGAAGGGGCTCGAGCCTCTGGCACTTTATCTGATGGCGCAGGAGGCTGGGCCGCAATCGCTGCTTGAACTTGCTGCGGGTTTTGTGGATGCAGCGAAGGAAGTGAACAGCGTGGAAGAGGCGCTGGAGGGTGCGCGGCATATTGTCGCCGAGATGTTGAGCGAGGATGCCGACCTGCGCAAGGCGCTGCGGCAGTTGATGTTTGACGAAGGCATCGTGGTGAGCCGCAAGGCAATGGATGCGGTCGATGAGCAGGAAAAGTTCAAGATGTACTACGAGTATCGCGAACCGGTGAAGACGATTCCGTCGCATCGAATGCTGGCGGTTCGCCGGGGCGAGAGCGAGTCGGTGCTTTACTTTCTGATCGAGATGGAGCCTCTGCGTGCGCTGGGCGTGATGCGGCCGCGAGTGCTGCGGAGAGAAGGTGACTGGACGGCGCAGCTTGAGCTGGCGATGGAGGATGCGTGGAAGCGGCTGCTGAATCCTTCGATCCAGGGTGAGCTGCGCCTGGAGCTGAAGAAGCGTTCGGATATGGATGCGATTCAGGTGTTCCGTGACAATCTGCATCATCTGCTGTTGGCTCCCCCTGCCGGTCCGATTTCGATTCTGGGAATTGATCCTGGGCTGCGTACGGGGTGCAAGGTCGCCGTGGTGGACCAGACGGGCAAGTTTCTGGCGAATGACGTGCTCTATCTGCACACGTCGAAGGGCGCCGCGGATGGCGCGGCGAAGGTGTTGGAGAAGTTGCTGGTGGAGCACAATGTTCGTGCGATTGCGATTGGCAACGGAACGGCTTCGCGGGAGACGGATGCGTTTGTGCGTGATTTTCTGCGCGAGCGCCGTCTGGACAACATCTTCTCAGTCACGGTGAGCGAGTCGGGTGCCAGCATCTATTCGGCGTCGGATATTGCACGGCAGGAGTTTCCTGATCTTGACCTGACGGTGCGAGGTGCGATCTCGATTGCGCGAAGGTTGCAGGACCCGCTGTCGGAGTTGGTGAAGGTCGATCCGAAGTCGATTGGTGTGGGGCAGTATCAGCACGATGTCGATCAGCGGCAGTTACAGCAGTCGCTGGAGACGGTGATCGAGAGTTGCGTGAACCGCGTGGGCGTTGATCTGAACACCTCTTCGTGGACGCTGCTGCGCTATGTTTCAGGAATCACGGAGCGCACTGCGTTGAACATCGTGAGCTATCGCAACGAGCATGGGCAGTTTCGCTCGCGGACCGAGTTGAATAAAGTTACCGGAATCGGTGCGAAGACCTTTGAGCAGGCGGCGGGATTTTTGCGGATACGCAATGGAGAGAATCCGCTGGATATGACGGCGGTGCATCCTGAGTCGTATGGCGTGGTGGAGGAGATTGCGAAGTCGCTGGATGCTCCGGTGGGAGAGCTGATTCGCAGGCCCGAGTTGCTGGCGAAGGTGGATGCGAAGCAGCTTTCGGCGGGGACTTATACGTTGAAGGACATTCTGGAAGAGTTGAAGAAGCCAGGGCGCGATCCGCGCGATAAATTCGTTGCCCCGAGCTTCAATGAAACGGTCCGCGAGTTTGCCGATGTGCAGCCTGAGATGGTGCTGGAAGGTGTGGTGACGAATGTGACCAAGTTTGGCGCGTTTGTCGACATCGGCGTGCATCAGGATGGGCTGGTGCATGTCAGCGAGTTGTCGAACCGGTTTATCAAAGATCCGTCAGAGGCTGTAAAGGCCGGGCAGATCGTTAAGGTCAAGGTGCTGAGCGCGGATGTGAAGACGAAGCGAATTGCACTGTCGATGAAGGCGCTGATGGGGCCGGCGCAGAAGGTGCAGCGGGAGGCTCCGAAGAAGCCTGAGATCTCGATGAGCGACAAGTTGAATCTGCTGGCTACGAAGTGGAAGGTTTCCTAAAATTATTGCCAGATCTTAGTGCGCTGGCAGCAATTTTTCGATGATCTGCTGGACCTGTTTTGCCTGCACCGCGCTGCCTGCCTCGGTGTAGTGAACGCTGCCATTGTGAAGGTCGTCATGGGCGGCCATGAGAACGTGCTGGTCGTCGATGGGAATATGGAAACGCTGCATTGTACGAAGGGATTCGGCGTTGCGTTGGTCGATGCGCGGGTTGGTGGCTCCGCCGGAGTCATCTGCGTGGACTGGCGTGGTGGTGGCCCAGACCAGCTTTGCTCCCTGCGATTTTGCACGCAGCGCCTCAACCAACTGGGGGAGGGAACTGCCGTAGGCGGCTTCCGTGTACTTCCATCCGTGCATTCCGTTGTTGAAGTGGATGACGGCAAACTTCAGCGGCATCATGGCGAAGTAGTCGCTTATCTGATGGATGAGCCGCGGATCGCCGGAGGCCGCCGACGTCGCGAAGAGATAGCAGTTGGCGCGGCCGGCGAGGAGTTTTGTGACCTCGGGATAGTAGCCACGAGTGATGGAGTCGCCGAGGAGCAGCACATTGGGGAGTGCGGGATCAGGGTTGTCGGGTTTAGCAGCCCATGTCCATTCAATTGTTTCGAGGATGCTTTTTGATGAAGGTGTTGTTGGAGCCTGAGCGATGGCGGCTGGAAGCATGAAGCTGGCGCAGACGAGAAGAGCGATCGTGCGGAGACGAGTTTGCATTGGGTTCACCGAACGAATGTATTTACATGTGAAATTTTAATTTCAGTTATGACGACCAGTGATGCTTATAGATTGCGGTTCTGGCCATTGTCAAATTGCATCGCAATCATTTGCCTAATGCGAGGTGCCGCGGATGAGCGAGGCGTGGGTCGCATCAGTTCCGCTCCAGACGACATAGATATCGCCGTCGGGAGAGAGGCTGGCGGTGGGGTAGCGTTCGCCGGAGGCATCAGCCGGGACGTGAGCTGTGGCTGAGACGTGACCACTTGTGTCGATGCGGAGAGCGTAGGGTGTGAGGCTGTTCCAGTCGCCGCCTTTTGTTGCCTGGCGGCCTGAGAAGACGAGGGCGATGGTGCCGTCGTCGGCCATGGAGAGATAGGGGTGGTTCGCGTTTTCGATGCCGTCGCTGACGGAGATCTCCTTCGAGAAGGTTTGGCCGCCGTCGTGTGACGCGGCCATGCGGATGCCAGGGTGTTCGCCTGTGGCTGTGTACCACGCGACGATGAGCTTGTTGCCTTGTGCTGCTGTGACCGGGCCCGATTCCGGGCAGCCGAAGAGCTTCCAGTGATCGTTGGCGACGCGGACGGCTGGGCCAAAATGCTCGCCATGATCGGTGGAGGTGGCGACGGCGATGTCGCGTTCGTTATCGCCGTAGACGTGACGGTAGGCAACATACACGGTGCCATCGGCTGCAATAGCGACCGAGGGGCGGCAGCAGGGACATGCGAGGCTCGCTACTTTGACATTGTGGTGGAAGGTCGCACCGCGATCGGTGGAGCGGGCGAGGTAGATATTGAAGGTTCCGGTGGTGGCAGAGGTGTTGTCGCGTCCATCGAGCCATGCGGCGTAGACGTCACCGTTGGGCGCTACGGCCAGAGTTGCGAAGCCGGAATATGATTTGTCCGTTGCTGGCTTGTCAGTGACGATAGTGGAGAGTGGTGGCGCTGTGCCCATACCCGTGGAGCGAGCTTCGACGAGTTGTGTTTGATCGGCCGCGCCTTTTTGCTGCCAAAGCGCGAAGGCATACATGCCGCGTGCAACTAGTTGTGGAGCGTTTTCGGCGGAGGTGTTTACGGTGTTGCCCGGTGTGCTGAGGGGGGTGGCGGGCATCCAGTGTTCGCCGCTGTCGTGGGACATGCGCAGGGTGAGTGCGCTGTCTTCTACGGCGAGGAGATAGAGTCCTCCCGTGACGGTGGCGGCGACGATGGGACGTTTTGCTTCGATGCCGAGAGCGTGTGGATGAGACTCAAAGACGAACGCCTGATGCCCGGTTTGGATGAGAGGGCGTGTGTGCTGCCAGAGCAGGAACGCGATGACCAGCACCGCGACGATGCTGAGGCTGATTGCGATGAGGTGATTTGTCGAGCTGCTTCTGGTCATCACGGTTCCTTTGGTTGTTAGAAGGTCAGGCGGGCTGCGAGTTGGACTTGCCGCGGATCGCCGACAGCGGTGGCATGGCCGAAGCTGGAGTTGGCTGCGTTGGGATAAATGCCGGTTCCGAAGGTTCCGTTAGGAATGAGGTCGTTGCGATGGTTGAGTGCGTTGAAGGCTTCTGCGATGGCTTCGAGACGGAAGCGATCTCCCAGGGGAAAGGTGCGGCTGAGGCGAGTGTTCATGTTGAAGAAGGCGAAGCCAACTCCGGTGTTGCGTGCGATGACGGTTCCGGGCAGCGCCTGGGTGCAGTTGGCGATGCCGCGTACGCAGGGACGAAGGGTTGTGCCCTGAATGCTGTTGGTCCCGGTGGTAATGTTGAAGGGCGAAGGGGAGTAGTACTGGAGCATGGTGCTGAGCAGGAAGCCGCTCGAGAGCTGACTCCAAAGTCCGCGGGATGGTTGTATCGCAGTGTGGATGGTGCCGTCGAAGACGAGGCGATTGCGCTGATCGTCGTCGGAGAGGCCGCGGTCTTCGGCGATGTCAAAATTGTTGATGGGTGAGCTGAAGAAATATTCCCCTACGTCATCGATTGCCTTCGACCAGTTGTAGGAGATGCGGTAAGCTCCCCAGCGTGTTGGCTTTTGCTGGAAGGAGACAGAGAGCCCGTCGTAGTAGGAGTCTCCGGCGGACTGGTACTGCTTGTTGTTGCCGTACGCGGCATTAGGACGGCAGCCGTTGTTGTTGCCGGTGGCGATGCAGGTGGGCGTGTTCTGGTTGACGGAGGCAAGCAGATGGAGGCCGCGCAGATGCTGGTAGCTGAGGCTGAGGTTGCTGCTGGCGCTTAGTTGCTGCTCGACTTCGAGGCTAGCCTGCTCGGAGTAGGCGTTCTGGATACGCGGGTCCATCGTGGTGAAGTTGACCAGAACATCTGTGGGGAGTGTGGTGAGAATGTTGGGGAAGGTGGGCGCTCCGGTTTGTGTCGGCGAGACGCTGACGGTGACGAAGGTGGAGCTGTCAACATTGGTCGTGTTGTTGCTCGACTGGAGCGCGTTTGAGAGTGGACGCAGGGGAACGCGGTCGTAGAAGAGCCCGTAGCTTCCGCGAACCACTGTGGTGCGATGTGGTGACCAGACGAAGCCTAGTCTGGGTGAGATGTTGTTGGTATCGGTGGCGATGGATTTTAGAAATTGCAGATCGTAGCGGAGACCAGCGTTGAGCGTGAGGGATCGCGCGAGCTTCCATTCATCCTGCACATAGAGGCCGAGGTTGGGGTTGGTCTGCGGCACGAGGGGGTTGCCGAAGGATTGGGTGTAGCCCGAGTTGTTGTAGGTGCCGTTGAGAAAATTATTGAGCGAAGAGAAGGAGTAGCTTCCGCGGTTGGACATGGGGAAGGTAATGGTGAGGTCGTTGAAGAGGAAGTCCACGCCAGCGCGGAGCGAATGGCTGCCTGCCTGATGAGAGAGATTGTCGACGACCTCGTAGAGGTAATCGAGGCGCCCAGTCGGGGAGCCGGAGAGCGTGCCGAAGGAGGCGACGCCGGAGATGCTGACGGCTGGGCCCGAGGCGTCGTTGGGCAACGCTGTGAGGTTACTTCGAGTGAACTGGCCGCGGGTTTCATTTACGGTTCGGGGAGAGAGGGTGAAGATATTACTGACGGCGATGGTCTGGTCGATATCGTGAAGCGCAGCCGCAGCGCTGATGGCGCTTAGTCCACCGACGCCGCGCGAGTTCTTACTGTCAACTTCGTAGAGGCTGTAACGTGCGCTGAGTTGGTCGCGGTCGTTGAGGTGGTGATCGATCCTGGCGAAGAAGTTGTTCGTGTGGACCGGGTTCGAGTAGAGGCCAGTCGTGATCTGCGGGCCCTGGTAGCCGATGGTTTGGAGATGGCTGTTGATGGCAGCGACGTTGGCGGACGCGATGGTGATGAGTCCGTCCTGATTGAGTTGCTTGCGTTCGAAGTTGGCGAAGTAGAAGGTGCGGTTGCGTAGGATTGGGCCTGCAAGGCTGGCTCCATATTGGGCCTGTGTGATGGGCAGCTTACTTTGTGAGAGAGCGTTGTCGGCGTTGAGGCGCTGGTTGCGCAGGTAGCCATAGACGCTGCCGCGAAGTGCGTTGGTGCCGCTCTTGGTAACCATGTTGATGTAGCCGCCGAGTGCGCGGCCGAACTCGGCCTGACCGCCGGAGGTGACGACCTGAAACTCGCGGACGACGTCGAGACCGTAGAAGGTTCCGGTGAGTCCAGCGGCGTCATCATTGGAGGAAAGGCCATCGACCACGAAGCTGTTGGAGAAGTTGCGCTGACTGCCGATGGAGATTCCCTGGCCGGGAACGGCGGAGGTTTCGGCGAAGAGCTGCGTGCTGGCGGTATTGGTGGGTGAGACGCCGGGAACAAGGAGAGCGAGGTCGAGGAAGTTACGGCCTAGCAGGGAGAGGTTCTCGATCTCGTGCGGAGAGATGGTGTTGGCGACTTCGCTGCGGTTGGTTTCAAGAAGCGTGGACTGGCTGGATACGTTGACTGAGGTCCGGGTTCCAGCCAGAGAGAGAGCAATTTGCAGGTCGAAATCCGCGCCGACGGTCAGGGCGATGGAACGGTCGGCTTCGGCGAATCCTTGTCGAAGGACGTGAACGCTATAAGTGCCGATGGAGAGATAAGGGAAGCGAAAACGCCCGTCTCTGCTGGTCGAGGTCGTGCGCGAGATATTAGTTGCTGTCTGGGTTGCTGTGACCTGCGCGTCAGCGATGACGGCGCCGGATGGATCGACGACTCGTCCACTGAGAGAAGCGTTGTTCACCGTCTGCTGCGCACTGGCGGTTGCAAGAGCGACAAAGGTGAAGACGATGACTGCAAGGTGATGCCTGAGAAGCTGCACTGATTCCTCCGGGGGTTCAGGTGCGGTGCACATTGGTTGCGTCGTGCCGCACTGTCCATTTCCTGTGTTCAGGAGCGGGAGAGTCTCAGGGATGGAGGACCGCGTTTCTGGTGGGAGCGGTCGATGGAAACGCGAAGGGAAACTTCGGTCTGGGTGGGGCGGACCGACGAACTGATAGTAACGGCGGAGACTGCCGTCTGGATTTCGTCGGGGTCGAAGGGAAGATTGACGACTGCGGGAACTGCAGGACTATAGGGGCAACTTTCCTGCACGCTTGCGGTTTCAGTTTTGCCAGTGTCGCTGGAGGAACGCTGCGCAATAGCAGCTGCCGCCATGCAATGATGCTTGCCGTTGCGTCTGCAGCAGACAGGCACGTTCGCGTCTGCTGTGGACGCCGCGAAGAGCGGAGAGACCAGAGGCAGCATGAACAGCAATACCAGCGAGATGGAGAGAACACGACGCACGAGCAGCCTGACGCAGCAATGCTTATAGGGCGACTTTGGAAGATGTCATGAAATTGTTCGTGTACGACGTCGCACCACATAAAAGTGGAGGCTTGAGTTACGGGCGCGAAGCGAACAATGTCGATCAGTTTTTAGAGTTAGGAGAGGTACGCAGGAGGGCCGCGTTTTTGCCATGCTGTATCAAGAGCAATCCGGACGTGAGCGCAGGGGGGCGCTTTGACCGTGCTGTGATTGATCGATTCAGCAAGCAGGCGGGTGCCGGCATGAAGCCGTGCGTCGTTGTGCCGGACCAGTGTTGCCGGTCTGGGATAAAAGGGGCACTTCGTCGAAATGGTGGAGACGGTGAGCTGATGAGCGGAGGCATCCGGCCGCTGCGCCTTCATCTGGCAGTGGTGAACTCCGTTGCGGCGGCAGCAGGCTGGCAGGTTCGCGTCTGAGTTTGTGGAGAGCGCGAGCAGCGGCGACACCAGCGGAAAGCTGAAGAGTAGCAGCAGCGAAAGTGCCAGCAGGCGTCGCACACTGCGATTGTAGCTGATGGTTGAGGCTCCCTCGCCATGTGTGCGCTTATAAAAGCTTTTTGCGTTTTGCAGGACAGGTTTATCCATCAGGTTCGCGCCGACGACAAGCAGTGTCAAGAGGCTTAAACTTGGAAGATGTATATGCGTTTTGTCAAAAGTTGTTTGCTGGGAGTGGTAGCGTTGGGACTGGTTGGTGTGGCTCACGCACAGACTGCTATCTATGGTGAGTTCACCGCGGCCAAGTTGAGTACACCAAACACATCATGGATGTATGGGCCGACGGTGGGTCTTTATCACGATTCGGAGCATGGATTGTTCGCCACCGGGCTGGATGTTCGCGGAACATTTGCAGGCAGCGGCAACGCCAAGGGAGCCTATACCAACCAGACGCTCGATACTCTGCTGGGTGGGGTGCGGCTTGCGGTGACGCCCCGTGTTTTGCCCTTCAAGCCCTACGGAGAGGTTCTGGGTGGCCTCGGGCATTTGAAGGTCGGACAAGGGTCCGCGCGGACGTCATCAACCAAATTCGCCTACCAGTTCGTTGGTGGTGTTGACTTTACGATCTTGCCCCGCGTTGATTGGCGGATGGTGGAGTTAAGCTATGGCCGGCTGGCGGGGTTGGGCGACAGTTTCGTTCCCAAGACGCTGAGCACGGGAATTGTGTTTCGGCTGCCATAAGAAGATTGCATCTGGGTGCGAATGTATTTTGCGGAATGGCCTTTACCTTTTATCATTAAAGGATGAGTGAGGTTTTGGAGCAGGAAGCTAAGTCAGCGCCGGCGCACGCGGCGAAGTACACACGTAACAACCCATATTTTTCGACGGTTACTGTCAACGAGCTATTGACGGCCGAGGGATCGGAAAAAGAGACCCGGCATGTGGAGCTAACGCTCGAAGATGGCATGACCTACACCCCCGGTGATGCGGTCGGGATCCTCCCCGAGAACCGCCCCGAGGCGGTTGCAGAGGTATTGACCGCTCTGGGCTTCAAGGGTGACGAGCGCGTGCTCGACCACTACAAGGTAGAGATCAGCCTCGAAGAGGCGCTGCGGACGCGGCTGGGTATCGGCAAGCTTGCACGCGGCAGCGTGAACCAGTATGCGAAGCTGGCACCCGAGATCGAAGGGTTGAAGGTGATGGTCGGACCCGAGCACAAGGCCCGCGCCGAAGAGTATTGCTGGGGACGCGAATTTGTCGACCTCGCGACGGAATTTCCCGGCGTGGTGAAAGATCCGCAGGAGCTGTTTCATGTGCTGCAGCGGTTGACGCCGCGCATGTACTCCATCGCGTCGAGCCAGGCCATGCACAAGGACAATGTACAGACCACGGTGCGCGTGGTGCGATATGACGCGCATGGCCGCAGCCGCCAGGGCGTGGCCAGCGGACACCTCGGTGACCGCGCCGGCGTTGGCGTCAAGATGCCGATCTTTCTCCATGCGAATGGGAACTTCCGGCTGCCGGAAGATACGTCGGCTCCCGTGATTATGATCGGGCCGGGAACAGGAATTGCGCCGTTCCGCTCCTTTCTTGAAGAGCGGCAAGCCAAGGGCGAGCCCGGCGACAACTGGCTCTTCTTCGGCGAACAGCGCGAGGCGATGGACTTTCTCTACAGGGAGCAATTGCAGGCGATGCACAAGGGTGGCGTGTTGACGCATCTCGATACGGCATTTTCGCGCGACCAGGCGAAGAAAGTCTATGTGCAGGACCGTATGCAGGAGAAGGCTGCCGAGTTGTATGCATGGCTCGAGCGCGGAGCATACTTCTATGTCTGCGGCGATGCGACGCGTATGGCCAAGGACGTGGAGACCGCTCTGCTCGATGTGATTGCCAGAGGATCGAATGGCACGCTCGAACATGCAACGGAGTACCTCGCGGCGATGAAGAAGCAGAAGCGTTACCAGAGGGATGTCTACTAGAAAAATGGAGCGCTTGATTCAGGAAGAATGCGGGCCGACTCTGAGACTTCAGCGTTGGCCTGAACTTCTTTAATGCGTCTCTCGTGGGAACGGCGCGCGTCGAGTTCTCTTTCGCAGATTCATCCCAATTTTTATCTGCTGATATATCTCCGGTTACAGCGACGGCCGAATTCGCTGGGTCGGGCACGCAACCATTGCAAAAGCGACGTCCATCATAGAGGAGATGCCTTTCTTTCTAGATACGCAGGAGACGGTTCAGCGCTTTGGCAGTTCTGTCGCAGAGTTTCGTTCGCTGCTCGACACCAATCATGTTCGCCACGGCTCGCCAGACGATCTCTTTGAATTTACCAGGACACTCGAGCACAGCAACCAGTTTCGAATGGATCTCTCCGCGCTGGTTAAATCCGTCGTGAGAAAGGAGAAGGACGAGCTGTTGCTCACCGACATGATGAGCATCATCGCTGCCTCCGTTGGCGGCCGGGCCGTTACCGATACAACGGCCGACATCACCGGGCCAACCAACGCGCTGATGGAGTTTCTGTTGGGCACCGGGTGCTGGAAGCAGTTCGGTTCACCGAGGCCAGTCGCGCAGCGCACAGCGCCACTGTCCAAACCGGCTCTTCGTCCTGAACAGCCTGAGCCCATACGGATCTCTCTCCCTGCTTCGCCTGCGAAAAGCCACGTTGAGGTTCCCGAAGAAAAAGCCAGCCTGCGCGATATATCGAACGAGCTTCGCCAGACGCTCTCTCGACTCGAGAGCAATACCCAACAGGTCAAGCTCCACCTCGATTCGATCGAACGCCGCATCGGCAAGATGGAAACCACGCCAAAGACTATTCCACCGGATAAGACAACAGGGCTCGAACCCCTTCTTCATCGGGTTGCCGACGCTCCCCACCCAATGTCGTGATGCCGGTTGCCGAAGCGATTGCTCCCATCGAACCATCGCTGCCAACTCGAGGCCGCGCGGTCTTCACTGGTCCGCTTCATCTCGATGAGTCTGCGACAGCCGAAGAGGACGACTTCTCGGTACCAACATTCGCCTACGGCTCCGAGAAAAGACGAGTCATCGTTCCTGTCGTTCTCTTTGTCATTCTGGTGGCGATCATGGCTGCCGTCTTCTTCTATCTTCACTCAGCAGGGAATCAGTCTTTCCTGAAAGCAGGGTTGGCACGTATCGAAGGAAGTCACGCAAGCGTCAACAGCACGTCTGCCCCCGCTGCCTCTACACCCGCACAACCTCCGCCGCCGGCCTCGTCCGCTCTTACAAACGCGGCTGGCACTTTATCAACATCAACTTCACCAGCTCCCGTCAGACAGGCCGCAACCCCGCCTGCACAAACTGCCGCATCAGGCACTCCCCCGGGCCTGAATAATCCGAAGTTCAGGTACGTCCCCGCCAATGTCATGGAAGGCTACCTGCTCTCCGCGCCGCGGCCCGAATACCCTGCTCAGGCCAGAGCGGATCACATCGAAGGACAAGTTACCTTGCAAGCCACCATATCCAGGTCTGGAGCGATTACCGGCCTGCATGCGATCAACGGCCCTCCATCGTTGCGGAGCGCTGCAGTCGCTGCTGTGCGCAGCTGGCGATACAGGCCTTACTCTGTCGATGGTCAGCCCAGGGACATTGCCACAACGGTCTATGTCGACTTCACGTTGAAGCCGCCGCCCGTGCTCGTCCATTAGCAGGTTATTCCGCTATCGAGAATACAGAAAGACGGCGGACAAGGTTTTCCGTCCACGCATTTGCAACATCTCTCCGACCCTCAAAAGCTATAGCCAACGCCGAATGAGGCGACCGGGAAGAACGAGGCATAGCTCAGGTTGTTATTGTTGCGCCGTACAAATGCTGCAAGATCGTGCTGAAAACCGGCATCGTCCTGCACCGGCTGGCAGCCGAGCGGCTGAGGTTCCGACGGGTCGCAGGCGCTTCCGCTGAAGTCAACCTTCAGCGTTGGCTGGCCAACGTAGTAAAAGCCAACCTCGATCGGAAAACTGAAGTGCTTTCCACTGCGAGGAATGATGTTTCCATAGCCGATCATCAGGCCGGGCGAGGTCTTCCATACTCCGATGGAGGCGCTTCCGTGCAGTGGGTCGGCCTGGCTGCTGACGTAATCTCCGTTATCCAATGAGATCGTCTCCCCCGGCGGCACAATGACCGTGGCTCGTACATTGGTCTGGTTGAGAAAGACAAGCAGCGGGCTGACGTGAAATCCGTTATGAAACGGAAACCAGTCGAGCGAGGCCCGGCCGCCGCCGAGTCGCAATGTCGCATTCACATTGGCACCCTCTTCCTGAAAGGAAGTGGTGTAGCCGAAGAACTGACCGCCCAGCCGCACATTGAAATGCGGAGCCACGGCGAGAGCCACGTCGGCGCCGATGCCATTGATGCCCGCGTGCACATCAACGCCGATGCGGCCAGGGGCGCGCGTGGCGATTGCCCCGGAGTTTGTTGATGCGCCAAAAGCCCGAGGGGCAGAAGACCGTGTCTCATCGCCGTCGGTACTGGAACTCACTCTGGCGGCCGAGGACACGATCTGAGATGAAGAGGAAAGACGGAAGACCGGAGCCGTTTGTGCATGGGCCGAAAAAACGAGTAGAGGCAATAGGGATAGAACTGCACCGTTGGGAAATTTCATACTGCGATGTCTCTCCTGGATTTAGTGGCAACAGTAGACGGGGGGGGCTGCCAATCTATCTTCAACAGCAAGGGGGAGGAAATCGTTCAACCTGTAAGTAACTACATCTGAGGTCAAAGGTATTGCGTACCTTTCCTATTTCGGATTACTAAGGTATCGGCAATCCGGGTTTGATCATTAATCGCCATGAAGGCAAAACAAATGTTCCACATCTTTCAATAGCTGGAGTATGCTTTCCGCACCATTTGTAAACCATCCGGCGACCCCGGAAAATTACGGAGGAATCTCTATGCTTCATCTGCTGTGGACGGCAATTATTGGTCTTGTTGTGGGTGCGCTTGCCAAACTGATCATTCCCGGCAAAGAGCCCGGCGGCATCTTCATCACCATGCTGATCGGCATCGCGGGCGCCTTTCTGGGAACCTGGATTGGCCGTGTCATCGGCCACTATCAGCCGGACCAATCCGCAGGCTTCCTCATGTCGCTCGTCGGCGCGCTGATCCTGCTCGGCATCTACCATCTGATTAAACGCAGCCAGACGGCTTGACACAGGCGAGGGATGTTCGATCTCCTCATGGGACAGAGAACATCCTTTCATCGCGTTTCCAGGGTTTGCAGAGGTCCCATGTTTTCGGCATAAGTCCTTGCGGCAGCCGCAAAATCCCTTGCCGCAACTGGAACGCCAAGAAAATTACCCTGTACCTCATCGCACTTTCTGCGCAACAGAAAGCGCAATTGCTCGTCGGTCTCAACCCCTTCCGCGACTACCTTGATGTTCAACCCATGCGACATCGCAATAATGGTTCGCACCACCGAAGCGGCATTCACGTCCGTCTCGGCCTGTCTTACAAAACTCTGATCGATCTTCAGCCGGTCTACCTGGTATTGCAGCAGATACGAGAAGCTGCAAAACCCTGTGCCAAAGTCATCGATTGAGATCTTCACGCCGAGGTCCCGTATCTTCTGCAGCTTGTCGAGATTGTCGTGGGAGTTGACCATCAGCATGCCCTCGGTAATCTCAATCTCCAGATGAGATGCAGACAGGCCGCTCTTGGCCAGGCAGTGTTCGATCACCTGCAGCAGGTTTTTCTGCTGAAACTGGCGTGGCGACAGATTGACCGATACCGTCAGCTCCATCCCCAACTCATCCTGCAGGGCCTTGCCCTCGCAGCACGACACCAAAAAGGCCCATTCGCCGATGGGAATTATCAGACCCGTCTCTTCGGCCAGGGGAATGAACTGGCCCGGCGAAATCTTGCCCATCCGCGGATGCGTCCAGCGAAGCAACGCCTCCATGCCCGTGATGGCTCCTGTCGCCAGCGACACCTGGGGCTGATAGTGCATCTCCATCTCTCCATTCGCAATCGCGTGACGAAGAGCGTGTTCCATCATCAGTCGGTCGGCAGTCTCCTTCATCATCCCTTCGCTGAAAATCTGGTGCTGGTTGCGGCCATTCTCCTTGGCCGCGTACATCGCGGCGTCCGCACGCTTGAACAGATGTTTCACGTCCGACGCAAAGTCGGGGTAGATGCAGACCCCTACGCTCGTCGTCACCTTCACCAGGTGTTCATCGACGGATATCTCCGGCGACAGCTTGAGCACGAGGTTGGCCGCGCACTGCTCAACATCTGCGACGCTGGTAATGTCCGGCATAACCACCACAAACTCATCGCCGCCGGCCCGCGCGACGATATCGGTGCTGCGTACCGACCGGCGCAGGCGATTGGCTGCCTCCACCAGAATCTGGTCGCCCGACGTATGCCCCAACGAGTCGTTGATGCGCTTGAAGTGGTCAAGGTCGAGCATGAAGACCGCGACTTTTGTGCCATACCGCCGGGCCCGTTCAATCGCCTCCACCGTCTTGTCTCGAAGCAGCGCCCGCCCCATCAGCCCGGTCAACTGGTCGTGGGTCGCCAGGTGTGTCACATAGTCCAGCATTTGCTGGCGTTCCGTAATGTCTACCGCGATGCCGACAAATCCCGTCGCCACGCCCTCGTCCGACCGTACTGCTCGCATCGCCAGGCTGATCGGGGTCCGCGAACCGTCTCGCCGAACCAGCGTCCACTCCTGCTCCTCCAACTCGCCCGCGGCAGCCGTGGCAGTTAAGAGGTGGAAGCGGTCGCTATCCGACACCATCTCCGGATTGTCCTTACCGCTCTTGGTCAGCAGCTCAGCCTCATCATGCAGGATGGTCAACGGGGCCTTGCCGACCAGCTCTTCACGGTCATAACCGGAGAGCTTCTCCGCCGCGACGTTCATCGCGGTGATGACTCCCTCCATGTCCGTTGCGACAATGCTGAAGGGAGCATTCTGAAAGACGGAGTCGGTAAACTCCAGCAGGTGCTTGTAGCGTTCCTGCGCCGCTTTGATCCCGCTGATATCGCAGCAGGTCATCGCGATGCCGTCTCCCAGCTTCGT
>NZ_DATKQC010000469.1:0-3482 GCF_035532915.1 Edaphobacter sp. | reverse complement strand
CCTCGCCGCGGCTGCGACGGCGGATGCCTTCGCCGAGCATGGCAAATGTCTTGCCGACGCCCGGTGCATACCCGAGAAATACCTTCAGCCGGCCGCGTTGCTTTTCAGCCTCGGCGGCCCATAACCACTCTTCCGGCGATTTTCTGATTTCATCCACGCCGTACAATACTCCCCATGAACTCCCGCCGCATCGTTGCGATCATTCGTTGGATACTATCGTTTAGTTCTCTTGCAGGGATTGTACTAGTCTATCGCATCTGGGTTCATACCAATCCCGCCACCGTCGCGTTAACGCTGCTGCTCCTGATCCTGCTGCTGGCGGCAGAGTGGGGGTTGCGCTATGCCGTCGTACTTTCCCTGGCGGCCACCGCCTGTTACAACTTTTTCTTTCTTCCGCCTCTCGGCACGTTCACGATTGCTGACCCACAGAACTGGTTGGCCCTGTTTGCATTCCTGGCGACCGCGATTGTGGCGAGCCGTCTATCGCAACGAGCCCGCAACCAGACAGAGGAAGCCCGCTCCCGCCAGCACGAGCTGGAAGTGCTGTTCCACCTCAGCCGTGAGCTACTGCAGACGGAGACCCTTTCGGGAGTAGTGTCCTCGATCCCTTCAGCCGTAGCGGCCGCAATCGGTGCGCGGGCGGGGCTTCTGTACCTTTTGGATGGTGACCGGTGTTATCGTGCCGGGGCCGAGAATATCTCGGAGATAGAAGTTCCACATCTGCGAAACCTCGCAGAAACACTCTCGGGAGTCCATCAGGACGGCGAGGATATCTATGTGCCTTTGCGCACAGGAATACGGCCCAGAGGCTTGCTTCGATTACGCGGAGCCGTACTTTCGGTGAATACGTCGGAAGCCATGGGCGGCCTGGTATGCATGTCCATGGACCGCGCACAGGCTTTGGAAAACGTAGCACGAGGCGAAGCCGCGAAAGAGAGTGAGCGCCTGCGCACACTGATGATCGACTCCATCACGCATGAATTGCGCACACCGTTGACCTCGATCAAAGGCGCCGTCACCGCATTATTGAGCGGAAATGTTGAGCAGGAGAGCAGCCACGAATTGCTCACCATCATCGACGAAGAGAGTGATCGCCTTAATAGGCTTGTGTCGGAGGCAGTGGAGATGGCCCAACTCGACGCCCAGCAGATTCAGATGCATTTTGCACCGGAAAATGTACTCTCTGTGATTGAGGAAGCGGTCAAGGCGTGCTCCTGGGTGGAAGAGCAACACACCGTGATAATCAATGTACCTTCAACCTTGCAAATGAAGGCGGACGCCGGTTTTTTCAAAAAGGTGATCTCTAACCTACTCGAAAATGCGGCCAAGTATTCCGGGCCCGATACTCCCATCACGATCTCAGCGGAATTGCGCACAGACTCGGTCGTTGTGAGCATAGCCGATCGGGGGATTGGGATCGATCAGTCCGAGCAGGCCCTCATCTTCGAGCGCTTTTATCGCTCCAGATCACATGGCGAAGGAATGCCGGGGACTGGAATGGGACTTCCTATCAGCCGCTCGATCGTGGAAGCACACGGCGGCCACATGGATATAACCAGTCAGCCTGGCCAAGGCTCGGTATTCAGCTTCACGGTTCCTGCGATTGCCAGCAGCTTCTAATCCACGCAGCGCAATGCTCAGCGTGACAAGTTCGGCAGATTGCTAACTAACGAACGTTTTCTTTTGGCGAAGTTCGGCAAGGGGATAAAACGTGCCTCGCCATGTAACTCCGCCCTGCGCAAGCGTGATGAACATGGAACGCAGCAGGCTGTAGATAAAGAGCATCGCGCTGATCGGAAAAAGGACAACGTACCACGCGGAGATTCCGCTGAGCCGGCCGGCCAGACGGTAGAGCAGGGCGATTGCCGCGAGAGTGACAATCGCCGGAATGCGCGTCTGAGGCCATGCCAAAAATGCGATGGGCGCAAGGTAGAAGAGAGCCAGCCATCCACAGGCCATCAACAAAAATGAGACGTGAAAACGGAAGACGGCGAAGAGATTTTTCGTCATCACGCCGACAACACCCATGGCTCCTGCTGCCCAGTGCACCTTGACGAGTCCGGGCGCGATGGCGACGCGCTGGCGAAGCTCCATCAGCTTAACCTGACGGGCGAGAGTCAGGTCTTCCAGTATCTCCATGTGGAAAGCCTCGAAGCCACCAAGCTGCTGATAGACGGAGGAGCGAAGCAAGCAGAAGGCGCCGATGCCTACGAAGTCGCGCTTGGCACGCGGGTTATCGGCCCGCCACGGTCGCGTGGCCCAGAGGCCGAGCACCTGGAGGAAGCCGAGCAGCATGCCTTCGCCGTGAGTCTTAACGGTCGGTGTGGGCAGCGTGACGAAGTGGTCGGCATTGGTGGCGACAGCTTGCGCGAGGCAGCGGCGAAGAGCGTCGGGGCGGAAGAGAATATCGGCGTCGGTGAAGAGCAGATAGTCGGATGTCGCATGGCGTGCGGCGAAGGCCATGGCGTGCGGCTTGCCCAACCAATTCGGTGGGAGTGCGGTAATGTGCAGGACGTAGAGCTTGTCTGGGTGTTCGGCGGCGAGCGCTTCCATGATCGCTCCGGTCTGATCGGTGGAGCGGTCGTCGACGGCGATGATCTGGAGGTTAGCGTAGTCCTGTCGCAGCAGCGATTGCAGGCAGGCCGCGACGTCGGCCGCTTCGTTGCGCGCTGGGACGATGACAGTGAGAGATGGACTGCCCTCGGGAGCTACGTCATACTGGGGCGATGTGATATCGGGAATGCCGGGAAGGCCGCGCGCGGCGGTGATGGTCTTCCATATCCAGAAGAGAGCGACCAGCCACGCAACGTACGGGAAGATGTGGGCACTGTTCATGCTGCGGTTTGCATTTCGGACGAGTGAAGCTCGGGAGCGTATCTCGATCCGACGAAGAAGATGATGGCTGCGAGGACAAGGGTGACGAGCGTGGCTCCGAGGCCGGTGTTGAGGTTGCTGCGGTCGCTGATGCTGCCGATGATGCGCGGTGAGATGGCGTCACCAAGCGCGTGGATGATGAAGAGCTGTCCGGCGAGCGCGGTGGCACGAATCTCGGGGCGAACTGCGTTGACCGTCGCCGCGTTGACTGGACCGGTGCCCAGGAAGATCAGGAAGATCGCAACAGCGAGCGCGGGCAGCGTAAATGCCTTGGGGCCGAAGAAGCAGACCAGTGCGGGAGGAACGGCGAGCAGCGCGCTCCATGCGGGAACGAGGTAGAGCGCCTTGGAATTTTTATACGACCACTTCTGCGCGATGGTACCGCCGACGATGGTTCCTCCAAGGCCGGTGACGACGGTGATGGCTCCCATAAGAAATGCTGCGGAGGACTCGCTGCGGCCGTCGACGCGCTGCAGGAATGAAGGCATCCACCATGAGATGCCGCCGAGCGAGAAGGTTACCGCGGCGTAGCCGAGGATGGAGGCGAGATACGCCTTGTTCTTGAGCAAGGTAAGAACGGTGTCCTTTTTCAGCTTGGCCTTGTCGTG
>NZ_DATKQC010000468.1:0-4535 GCF_035532915.1 Edaphobacter sp. | reverse complement strand
TCGGGCATCCGATTGGAGCGAGCGGGGCGAGGGTGCTGGTGACGCTCATCCACGAGATGATCCGGCGGGATGTGAAGAAGGGTGTGGCGGCGCTTTGCCTGGGTGGAGGGAACTCAGTGGCTTTGGCGGTGGAGCGGTGAGTCAAAAGCTGACTGAAAGACTTTCAGCACTCGATGATGTTCAAGGCTAGTCCGGCGAGCGAGGTTTCTTTGTAGCGGGATTGCATGTCGAGGCCGGTCTGGTACATGGTGGCGATGACCTGGTCGAGGGAGAGTTTGTGGCCGCCGGTCTCGTGCATGGCCATGCGGCAGGCGTTGATGGCCTTGACTGCGCCCATGCCGTTGCGCTCGATGCAGGGGATCTGCACGAGACCGCCGATGGGGTCGCAGGTCATGCCGAGATTATGTTCCATGGCGATCTCGGCGGCGTGTTCGATCTGCGCGTTGGTTCCGTTGAGCGCTGCGACCAGACCCCCTGCAGCCATCGAGCAGGCTACGCCGACTTCGCCCTGGCAGCCGACTTCGGCTCCGGAGATGCTGGCGTTTTCTTTGTAGAGGATGCCAATGGCAGCGGCGGTGAGGAAGTAGCGGATAAGGCCTTCTTCATTTGCTCCATCGGTGAAGCGCATGTAGTAGTGGGCGATGGCGGGGATGACTCCAGCGGCTCCGTTGGTGGGCGCGGTGACGACTCTGCCGCCTGCAGCGTTCTCCTCGTTGACGGCCATGGCGTAGACCGTGACCCAGTCGAGCGGGGCGAGCGGGTCCTTGGAGTCGTCGGTTTCAAGTCGGTGGACGAGGCGCGGAGCGCGGCGACGAACGTTGAGGCCTCCGGGAAGGATGCCTTCGGTGGCGATGCCGCGAGCGGTGCAGGATTGCATGGTGTGCCAGAGGGTGAGGATGCTGGCTTTGATCTGTTGTTCGGGAGTGGCTTCGCTGTGCAAGGGGTCTGCGGAGGGCGGACGGTTGATGGCGATGCTGGAGTCGGAGAGGAGCGCGACTTCGTTGGCGAGCATGAGCTGCGCGATGGTGAGGTTGTGAGCGGCAGCGGTAGAGAGAAGCTCATCTGCGCTGCGGAAGGGATAGGGAACGGTGCGCGTGGTGGCGCTCGACGCAGTGCGCTGGGCTTCGAACTCGCTGCCGGAGAGGATGAAGCCGCCGCCGATGGAGTAGAAGATGTCTTCGGCGAGAAGGGTGCCTGCGCCGTCGAAGGCGGAGAAGCGCATTCCGTTGGGATGGGTAGGTACGGCGGGGTTGGGGTACATCTGATCGCGGTGGAAGAGGAGGTGCTGGCTCTCAGTGAAGGGGATCTCGTGGAGATCGAGGAGGTAGAGGGTGCCGGTGGTGCGGATGGCGGCGAGCTCGATGTCGATGAGAGCGGGATCGACGGTGTCGGGTGCTTCGCCGAGGAGGCCGAGCAGGATGGCGCGGTCGGTGCCGTGGCCGAGGCCGGTGAGTGCAAGTGAGCCGTAGAGATCGACATGGATTGAGCCGGTGTGTTCGAGCAATCCTGTAGCTTCGAGCGAGCGGGCGAAGCGGAGAGCGGCACGCATGGGGCCGACCGTGTGTGAACTGGAGGGGCCGATGCCGATCTTGAAGAGCTCGAAGAGGCTGGTATTCACCGTGACCTTATTGTAGGCGCGAGATGTGGCGGCCCGGTGCGTTTGGAAGTGCAATTACTTGCGTATCGGCTTTGACGTGACTTTGCGTTTGAGGCATCGGCTCTCGATTTTGTGACACGATGCAGCAACTTGTCTGGTAGTAATGGTGGGTCGCTGCTTTGAAGAGTTCCGGTGGGTTCGTAAATCGACCACCTGGAGGCAGGCATGAACCTTTTTCAAAAAGTCCATCACCGACTGGATGTTCTTAGCTCTCTGATGTGGCAGGCACATACAACCAGGCCAGCGATGGAGGTTGTCTATCGTGATTTATTTGTGCGAGATATAGCTAAGCTGCAGTTGGACGATTTGTACTACCCTGTGGGATCGGCGGCGAACTATAGCTTGCTGTACTTTGTTACACGGTGCTTTCTGGAATTCCCGATACGCAATGCGATTGAATTTGGCGCTGGGCAGTCAAGTGTCTTGATGAGCCAGCTCAACGATCGGCTGAGGAAGGAAGCGACCATCACAACGGTCGAGCATGACGTGCTATGGGCAGATATCGTCCGGGCAAAGGTGAACCACACTGTCATTGCGACTGATCTTGTGCCGAAGACGATTGAGGGCCATAAGATTAGCTACTATGGCGGAGAGTACTTCGATTCTTCGGTCCTCTACGATTTTGTGCTGGTCGATGGTCCTCCTGCTCACAAAAAAGAGACGACGTTCAATCGATTGGGCGCAATGGAGGTGATTGAAAATAATCTTGCGGACAGCTTTGTCATCGTCCTGGACGATATGCAGCGAGAAGGCGAGCAGGAGTTGTCCAATTTAATTCATTGCAAGCTGAAGCAGCGTGGATGCAACTTCGGTGAGGTCTCTATCAGGGGATCCAGACCGCAACATGCTTTTGCCGCGGGATCTTTTTTTCGTGCCGCCTACTTTTGATTTCGGATTGGCGCGCAATTAGCTGCCTCGACGGTTGATGGCGCGGCGCTTATGGCATAGGTCGCACGTATTTATCTCTTGTATTACGTAGTTGCCACCAGTTATCGTAGCGACAACTCGTTTAATAGGACTTTAATGAAGCTACGTCATCTGGCTGTACTTTTTTTCATTGCCTTGTCCAGTGCAGCAGCTCGAGCCCAAGTTGCCATTTATGGCACCTTCGATGCTACCCATCTTTCTGACAACAGCAACCACCAAGCGACATGGTTCTACGGTCCCAGCATAGGTGCTTACTACGATTTCGTTCACCTCGGCCCACTGGCTGCAGGTGTCGATCTGCGCGGTAATTTTCTGTTTGGGAGCCATGAGAAATATAGAAGCGGCCTCGTTGGGTTGCGGCTTTCGGCCAAGCCGCCGATTTTGCCCATCAAACCGTACGCTCAGTTTTCAATTGGCGCCGGCGGGGCAAAGGCCGATGGCACGGCAAACTTCCCTGACACGAATTACAGCACCAAGTTTCAGTATGAGGTTCTCGGGGGAGTCGATCTAACTGTCCTTCCACGCATCGATCTTCGTGTCGCAGAGGTTGGGTATGGCAGAATGTCGGGAGTTAACGGAGGCACCAATGCTCCCGCTTCAAGCCTCGTTACTGTCGGCGCGGGCCTTGTTTTTCGTCTTCCCTGAATGAAGCTGTCGAGTGCTGTAGAAAATCTGCCGTGCTGTCTATCAAGGGAGAACGCTATCGTTAACCAAAATTCACAGACTCAAGGATTGACCGGGCTCACCCATGCTTTTTAAAGTTCGCAGTGCAGCTGTGTATGGAATCGATGCGCACGTCATCGATGTCGAGGTCGATTTTTCGGGCGTCAAGTTGGACAAGGAACAGTTCAACACGGTGGGACTACCGGACGCTGCGGTGCGGGAGAGTCGCGACCGGGTGCGGTCGGCGATCAAGAACTCCGGGTTCGATATTCCGCCGACGCGAATCACGATCAACCTCGCTCCCGCAGACCTGAAGAAGGAAGGGTCGGGGTTCGACCTTCCGATCGCGATTGGGATACTGGGCGCATATGGTGCGTTGCATACCAAGGACATCAGCGACTTTCTGCTGGTCGGCGAGCTGGGGCTGGACGGCAGCCTGCGCGCGGTGCAGGGAATGTTGCCGATCGCCGTTGCGGCCCGCGCCCAGGGGATTCCGAACCTGATTATTCCGGCGAGCAATGCACGTGAAGCGGCGGTGGTAAAGGGAGTGAACGTCTATCCGGTGAAGAGCCTGCTGGAGGTGAGGGAACTGCTGAACTCGGCGTCCTTTGGCACGATGACGGCGGTTCCTTTGAAGGTAGAGACAGCCGATCTACTGAACGAGATGCAGCACTTTCCGTTCGACTTCAAAGACGTGCGCGGCCAGCATGTGGCGAAACGGGCGCTGGAGGTGGCGGCTGCCGGTGGACACAACATATTAATGATCGGGCCGCCGGGGTCAGGCAAGACGATGCTGGCCAAGCGGCTGCCTTCGATCCTTGCGCCGCTGCGGTTTGAAGAGGCGTTGGAGACGACCAAGATCCACTCGGTTGCGGGGGTGCTGGATGCGGAGCAGGGGCTGGTGACGCACCGGCCGTTTCGGTCGCCTCACCATACCATCTCGGACGCAGGGTTGATTGGCGGAGGAATGATTCCGCGGCCTGGTGAGGTCTCGCTGGCACATAACGGTCTGCTGTTTCTGGATGAGCTGCCGGAGTTTCCCCGAAACGTTCTGGAGGTGCTGCGCCAGCCTCTGGAAGATGGAACGGTGACGATCGCCCGGGCGGCGATGAGTTTGAGCTTTCCGGCGCGGTTCATGCTGGCGGCTGCGATGAATCCGTGTCCCTGCGGCTACTTCAACGACAAATCGCGGGAGTGCATGTGCACGCCGCCGATGATCCAGCGCTATGTCTCCAAGGTCTCGGGGCCGCTGCTGGATCGAATCGATATCCATATAGAGGTTCCGGCT
>NZ_DATKQC010000467.1:0-3566 GCF_035532915.1 Edaphobacter sp. | reverse complement strand
AGCGATGGTCGTGGACCGGGTATCAAAACATCAAAGGCGCGAAAGAGCCTCGCGAAGAGAATCGACTGCCTTCGACCCCACGACTGTCAGGTCCGGCGAACAGCCGGTGGAGTCTGCCGAATCGATCAATTCCTGAATGATGGCCTTCAGTCGGTCATCGGAATAGTGCTCGGGCGACCAGCTTGGACCTTGGTTGATGATGAAGTCGTCGACGCACTCAACCGCATTGCCCATAACGAAGATGCAGCCGCGGTCATCCAGATCATCCGCGGTCCAGGAGACTTCGCCGTTGAGGACGTAACCCAAAGGACCGAGAAAATGCTCGATCAGGAGCACCAGCCACAGACGCAGTCCATGCCGGCTCTCGGACTCGTCTGGAACGATCAGGTCTCGACCCTCCGAGAGTTCAAACAGCCCGGCGTGGCCAGGCAAATCCGGTTCCGCGCTGGCTGCAACAGCCTCGAAGATCGACGCGGTCTTCTCGGCACGTTCGTATTTTGAAAAGGCCAGCACAATCTCGGCGTGTTCTTCGGTAAGCGGCGGAACGATCTCGATCTTGCCACGGTAGTAGACGGAATAACCCATAGTGTCCCCTTTCGGCAGTGGCTAGAAGAGACTTATCTGAACTGGGATGGCTGGCGGAATTGGTTTGGATTCCGCCTCCGTGTGCGGTGGCTCTGTTGCCGGAGCTGCACTTTCAATCGCCCGCGGCGGGCGGTACTTGGCTTCCAGGCGTTCGAGCTCGCCTATTTCCGCCGCTCGAAGCGCCTCCGCTGCCTTCAACTGGTAACGCGCGAGGTAGTTGCGCTCGCACACGACACGCTGGACCGCATGCTCCACATCGCTGAAGGTGAACTCGGGATCGCCGTGGCATGGCCAGCGCAGAATCTTCTCGATGAACGCCATGCGATGACGGTCTCTGGTGAACCATGTCGAGTAAAAACCATGGATATCGTTGTGGGCGATGTTGCCGAAGGTCATCGAAATGCGGTTGTAGAGCTTTTTGGTGAAGAGGTCCCGTGCACAGCTAACATCGAGAAAGTGCAGCAAAGCGTTGCCGAAATCAGCTTTGTCGGTTGCGGTCGAGAATTTGGTGGGAACAAACTCCGAAGGGAGAAATGGGCCTTTGGGCATAGCACCCTCATGCAAAAGCAAAAGGCCAGCCGTAGCTGACCTTTTGCTTTGCCCTTGGTTGGCCGGATCTGTCGGCCTCGGTGGAACTGCTCTCCCAGCGACAACCCTATCATCGTTGGTTATTGGTGCGGAACGCCTCCTCGCCGAACGCGAGGGGTGATTCAAACCGCATCAAGCTGCGGCCGAAAGCGCCTGGCCCATCTCCCGGAGCTTCCGGTAGAGCGTCGTCTTGCCGATACCCAGCAACCGGGCCGCTTCTAGCGGCCTCCGATTCGACTTCTGGTAGGCCGCCAGGATCATCGCCCGCTCCACCTCCGCCATCGTTGGAAAGGCTCCGGTCTCTTGAACCTGGGCCAGTACGAGTGGAGTTGCCGCTTCGGCAGCCCGTTGCGTTAGCCGATCCGCTGCGGCCGAGATCAGATCGCGGGCCTGGGCCAAGCTCTGAATGCATTCAGGGTCATGCCGAATTACAACCTTCTCGACAACTCGCTCAACGATCTTCACGAGCGGCTCGGGCAGAGCGCCGCCACAACGCCGGCAATTGGCTCGATCATTCCATTGGACGAGTTCGCAATTGCGGCAACGAACCTTTTCCCGTTCCTCGCACATAATGTCACCTCTCAAGTTGAAAACGCGTCGGCTCATTCGAAGAGACTGAGCTGCACGTTGGTCTCGGTGGCCGTGGGCCACATGGCGGCCTTCTTCCGCTTCTTTGTCGGTGGGCTCGGATCCGACAGGTGAATTCCGAATGTCACTGGCGCCGAAGGTGCGGCAGCCGGTATTGGCAGATCGAGCACAGGGGTCGATTCATCTTCGGGTTCCGGCTCCGCAGCCGGACCGCGTGGCAGTACCTTTTCGCGTTCGTGGTCAAGCTCGCGCCATACCGCATCGGCCGATTCTCCCACACCGGCCTTCTCCACCAGTTCGCGGGCCATCGCGCTCATCAGGTCTTCATCGGTGTCGAGCGCCTGCAAACCTTCTCCCGAAAACTTGCCCTCCATCATCAGGGCCACCAGCATCTTCTTGCCCATCAGCCGGAGGCACGTCTCCTGCATCGTGCCAGAGTATGTGACAAACTTCACTCGGACTGGGAACCGCTGCCCGATGCGCCACGATCTTCGACTCGCCTGCCGCAGTGTGTGCAGCGAGTATCCCGTCTCGTAGAAGTAGAGGGTCGGAAACGCCAACAGGTCCAAACCCGTTTCAACCAGCTTGGGATGGCAGATGACGACCTCGATCCCGGCCTTCAGCTGCCGCTCGTACCAGTCCTCCCGCTTGTCGGTCGGCACTGAGGAGCGCAGCACGGCAACGCGAATGCCTTCCTGTCGCAACACCGTCTCCAACCGCGCCGTGACATCTTTCTCCCCAGTGTAGGTCGCATAGACCTGACAGCGCCTGCCTTGGCGCAGTTCCTCCTTTACATCGGCGATCAGCGCGCGCTCCTTCGCGTAGAGAGCCTCCCGCGTGAGGTTCTCCGGCACCGTCACGAGGAACTTCACATACTCCTTGGTCTGCGGATCGAAGGCCCGCGCCCAGATCTCGTCGAAGTCGTAGGGATGGTCGGGATAGAGTAGGAGCGTATTGAGCAGGATGCTCATCAGGCTCTTGTTGCCGCGATGTTCCTTCATCGCGGAGCGGATGTCCTCTTCCAGCTGTTCGTAGGCCTGCTGGAGAGCTTCGTCCATGTCCACCGAGACGACGCTCTCGTCGTAGCGAGGCAGATTGTCGGAGATGTCTTCGAGGGCCAGGAAGGCCGTCGTGTTCATCAAAAACTTGCCGAACAGAAGCGGCGAAGCCCCGGGCTTGCGCAGGACGCGCACCGTCTTCTTCGTGGCCCGCGAGCAGGCGTTGTCTGAGCCTTCAATCTTCTCGACGGTCTCAAGGACGCCGTACTGTTCCTGAAAATCGCGCCTGCCTTGTCCGCCGTAAGCAAAGCCTTCGCGTACCATTGCGCGCGGCTCCATACGGTAGAAGATGTTGAACAGGTCGTCCGCATAGCCGCCCATCAGAGTGCCTGTAAGCGCGATCAGGCGTTGCGCGGCGCGTCCGAGGACGCCGAGGCCGTTGCCCTGGGCCGTGTCGCCGGCCAACTGGTGCAGTTCGTCGGCAATCGCGAAGTCGAACCAGCCAGCCATGTAGCGACCGATATATTCGATCGGCGCCATACGCTGAATCCGGTTGCGGTCCGCCTGCCAGAGAGCCGAGAATCGCGTCGTCCCGTTGCGCGGTGATACCAGCGTCTCCGCGACTTTCTGCTTGTCGCGAAAGTCGAGGGTCGTGAGCTTCTCCATCTCCGAGTCGAGAATGGCCTCGCCCGAATCGGGATTTACGATCCCGCCCAGGTTCGGGCCGGACTTTGCCTTGAGGTAGACGTGGTCCCAGAAGTAGCTGAGCTTGCCTTTGTCCTTGCCGGTAATAAAGAAGGTCGGCCC
>NZ_DATKQC010000466.1:0-3827 GCF_035532915.1 Edaphobacter sp. | reverse complement strand
TCTTGGCCAAGCTGCCCGCCGCCCTTCGTCACACGTTGCGACGAACAGTAGGCTACCAAATGCACGCCGCTGTGTCCAGCGCTCCCTATGCGGCGCTCAATACGACCGCGGAACGCTCAAGACTTGTGTGGAATAGACAGAGGTCGGACGTCTAGCATCGTAAATCGGCGTGGTCGTTTTTTGCTTACCCATCGCTACTATCTCAACAACCAACGCTAGTAAGCCGGCCTGCCAGGCGGCGGTTAGGAGATCGGGTTTGGTTTGGACGCGAGGAAAAGAGCTTCGAGATCAGATTTAGTCTTTTCGAGAATTGAATGGAAGCAGCCGTCACAATAGCGCTTGGGGTTGCGAAAGCTGCCCCCGAGTTGCGGAATTTCGAAGCACTCCGTGCCCTTACTGATGGCACCGTCGCAACGCTTGCAGGAGCTTTTCCCCTTCACGTGCGTTTTCCTCGGAGCACCGAGCGTGCTGCCGATAAGGGACGGCGTTTTTCCTTTAGGTTTCCCGCTTTTCATGTTCGATTTTCGCCTTTCTGACGCGCCGCACGAGGACTTGCAATATATCGTCCAGTCCGTCGAGGATTACCTGGAAGTCTTCCACAGAACATTGATCGCGGTCTTTCCCAAGCCGCTTATTTATCTCGTGGTTTAGCATCATCACAGCAGCAACGAAGTTGCTCCGCCCGGTTATCCCTAGCGACGTGTATTTGTAAGGTATTTCCCGCCCTTCCATTTGAAGCTGAACGTGATTGAGAAGCACCTTTGCCAGCCGGTGACTTTGCTCGCCCACTCGCTTACGGGCCTCTTCAAGGGCGCGCTGCGGCTGGATCGGGAAGCTCTCGGCGGCAGATCGCTTCACCATTCCGCCGGGCTTCGACTTCTTGACGATTTCCTCGGCCTGATTCGGATCTAGCCCTAACAACTTCAATCGCTCGCGCAGGTCCGCGACTATCTGCTGATCTTCAATGGTCGCAAAGTCTTCTTCCCAGAGACTATCCACGATCTCGCCTCTCACCACGACGGCAGTTTCGCTGGCGGATAGCCGAGTATCACCGGCGCGTACGCCCGCGGGCAGTTCCGGTTCTTCCCCGCCTATAACCTTGTCCCAGAACGCCTCATCATCCCGCTCAAATTGTTTGAACTCTTTCAGGCGCTGATCAATATTCATGCCCAGATGGGTCACGATATGACCGAGATTGTCGGGATGCGTGGGATCGTTCTGGACGACGACCCGCATAATGCGGCCGACAAATTGTATATATGGCGCCAGCGACCTGAAGGGGCGGAAGATCGCGGCAACGCTCAGGTGCGGATGGTCGAATCCTTCGCCAAGCATCCAAACCTGGATGATGCAATCAAGAGTACCATTGCGCAGCGCCGCTAGGACTTTCTTCTGCTCCTCAGGCTCCTGCTTGCTATGGACTATATCGGCGGAATATCCCCGCTCGGCATACATAGAACGAATGTCTCGCGCGTGATTGATCGAGCAGGCCGCGGCAATCAATTGATGCCGCGTCCCGGTCTGCCGCAGTTCCTCCAGCTTCTCAAGACTTGCGTTTACGATGTTCTTGTTGCAAAGAGGCGCAAGCGCCACGCCCCTACTAAACCAGTCCTCCTCCTTGAGTTTCACCACTTCATCGAGTGAATAGGTTCGGCCGCGTTCGTCGGAAAAGCTCAGCTCGATCTCCGACGGCGCAACGTAACTGGCCTTCAGCCGCTTGATGTAGCCTTTCAGTGTCGCGCTTCGAAACGAGTACCGGTAGACAAGCTCGCCGTCGATTTCCTGCCGGTCGCTGCGAAAGGGCGTTGCGGTGAGGTAAACGACCTTTGCTTTCGGGAACCGCTCAAGCACTCGCTTCCAGCTGTCCGCGGCGCTGTGATGCGCTTCGTCGATGATTACCATGTCAAAAAAATCATCTGGAAACTGCAGCAGCCACTTCTCCAGTGTCGTCGCGAGTTGGTGAATATTTGTGATGACGATGTGGCATTTGCTTGCCACTGTGATGTTGCCGGTATCCAGCGTGCAGGCCAACGGGCCTGAAATCATCTGCGCATCGCTGACTACGCCCGCCTTGCGCCAGAAGCACTTGGGGCGATTGGTGATGTCCATCGCCTCATACAGGCCATCCTTGATGGTGATATTCGGGGCGATGACCAGAGCGCGGCCTTTGGCGATACCAAGGGGAAGGAGCGCAGCGAGGCCCGTTTTCCCGCAACCGACAGGCACCTGGAGAATTGCTTTGTTTTTCCCGGCCTTAAAGAAGTCGAAAGTTAGAGCGTAGCCGTCGCGCTGCGGTTCGCGCAGGGAGGGATTCGATTCGATGCTGAATTCAAGACCGGTGAAGAACGCCTCAATCGGCTTACTGCTTCGCATCCACAGATCGAGCTGCTCACGCTCAAACGTCCACTTCTTGCCGACTTTATTGGCGGGAATGCGCCCCTCCCGCGCCAAGGTGTAAAGAACGGTCTTACCGGCACCGATGTACGTTGCCGCCTCTTCGAGCGAAAGCCAGTTTGCGTCTGTCATGGTGCCATTGACACTGCCTATTGGCAGCATTTGATATCAACTGACAGATGAAATCAAGAGATGATTTCCTAGATGCCGTTCAGTCTCAGGGTTGGCTCTTAGGAAGATTCGTGCAAAGAGTGCTCATAGCGGCTTTCGGCCCGGCAAATGATGGCCACGGTGGCGGCTTCTTCGCGCCTAAAGCTTGCCCAACAATTAGTGGCCTAGCGGGGCAGGAATAGGTTGCGCTGATCAGAGATCACAATTCGATCCCCATCCTGAATCCTCGCCTGAGTTGCCTTGGACGTGCTTGAGCTGATGACTTCGATCTCTCGATGTCCTCGCAGAATGTCGATGGCGTCTCTGTAGATATCGGCCGATGCCGGCGACAGATTACAGGTGGTCGCGAAAAGCTCGCCAAACGTCATCCCGTCTGAGTCGGCGTAGATCATGGGTCCGATCTGGGCGACGAGTCCGTCCGTACTGGCTTGCTTGGCGTCTTCATCAAACTCAAACAGCGAGTGTTGATAGCCGATTACCTGATCGTCGTTCTTCGACACGTATCCCAAGGCACGAAACATGTCGAGGCCTGGGCCACCGTAGTGAATGAAGTGATTGTTATTTTGCCAGTGTATTCGCGTCATTACGTCGCGAGCGCGCGGATTCTGTGAGAAGTGGATCAGCCAATAGTCGCCGTGCCCTCTATCGGATCGGATAAAGAAGAGCGTGTAATATTTCGCCTGGCAGCGCTCGACAAGCTCCTGATAAAGACAGGATTGGACCATTAATCTCCAATCAGTTTCGGATCGCTTTATGTCCTCGAACGAGCGGCCACGCAGCACCTCTGGAATTCCCATTTTTTGCAGGAGGCCCCTGGTGATCTCTGAGCGTTCCGAAAAATAGGTCAAAAGTGCATCTATGGCGAATGTCAGAATGACTTCACTTCCGGGTAACGACTGGATGATCCTTGCGATCCGCTCGGTCGGTACCTCGGAATAGCCATATTGATCTAGCAGGAAGATGGCGCGCTGCGACCTTGGCATCTTTCGACGCACATGTTCGATAAGTTGATCCGCGTTGCTCTCGAACTCAGAGTTGAGCAAGAAGAGGTCTTTATCAATGCGATCGCTATAGCCGCGTTGTGTCAACGCCAGCCGCAGGCAGGCGGCAGCAGTTCGATCTGCCTGAGTCACGACTATTTCTTGGTCCGGTGGGACGGCTATCGCGAGCCGAGCGCACATCACCGCTTCAGCCTGAGGAGAGCCGTTGATGCGGTAACCTCGTCGATAAAGATGGAGAAGCCAAAGCATACCCGCCCATAA
>NZ_DATKQC010000465.1:0-23104 GCF_035532915.1 Edaphobacter sp. | reverse complement strand
CGTGGTGGGCGAGGCCAGCATGCCCGGCAGCTACACGCTTGGTTCGCTGAGTACCCTGCTGAATGCTCTGTTTTACGCGGGGGGACCGAAGCCTCAGGGAAGCTTGCGAGACATTCAACTCAAGCGCGGCGGCAAAACTATCGATCATTTCGATCTTTATGATGTATTGCTGCATGGCGATAAGAGCAATGATGTGCAGCTTGCCTCAGGGGATGTCATCTTCATTCCTCCTGTTGGCAAGCAGGTCGCCGTCGTCGGCAGTGTTAATAATCCCGCCATTTATGAGCTGCGAAATGAGACCACGATTGAGCAGGTTCTTCAACTCGCCGGTGGTCGAACAAGTATTGCAGTGAACTCCAAGGCACGAGTAGAACGCATCTACGACCACGCCGTGCGCAGCGTGATGGAAGTGAATCTGTCGCAGCCCAGCTCGTTTCAGGTGCAGGATGGCGATATTGTTACCGTCAATGCCATCATCGATCGCTTTAAGGACGCTGTGACCTTGCGTGGCAATGTAGCCAATCCCGGGCGGTATGCCTGGCATCCGGGGATGCGGGTGAGTGATCTCATCCCGAATAAAGATGCCCTGATTACCAGAAGCTACTGGCAGCATAAAAATGATCTAGGGCACATGACCATGAACTACGAGCCCGAGCCGGAACGAAACGCTCAGGGCGTACTTCAGCGGGCAAATCCGTACAATGCAACGATGCGAAATGCCCCCACTCAAAGTGCGAATGGCACCGGGGCGCAGCAGTCGAACGGAACGCAAAATCAGGCTGCGGCCAATCAAGCTCAATATGGGACGGAACCGGAGCAGTACGGTGTTGCACAGGATCAACTTGATGCTGCTCCTTACGCTGCAGTCCAGGACCAATACGGTGCTTCTTCGAATCAAGCGCCACCGTCCAGTACCCAGTCATCGTCTACATCCACTCCATCCCAGCCTGGCACCGTGCCCCAGGGTTCAGCGGACACTAGTGCCGGAGGAAATTCGGTTGGAGCGGCACTCACGGGGAGTGTTGGACGGTTTCCCATCAAGACGAGCGTAGTTTTGATCGCTCCTGATATTAATTGGAGCTATGCCGTCATTGAACGTCAAAATGCGGAGACGCTAAAAACTTCGTTGCTTCCGTTCAACCTTGGCAAAGTCATCCTTGACGGCGATCAGTCGCAAAATCTGGAACTCCTTCCCGGCGACGTGGTGACCATCTTCTCCACGGCAGACATTAGAGTGCCGATCTCACAGCAGACTAGATTTGTCCGTCTCGAAGGCGAATTCGCAGGCTCCGGAGTTTATAGCGTGAAGCCCGGAGAGACCTTGAGGCAGCTGCTGGTGCGGGCAGGAGGCTTTACGCCCGACGCATACCTCTACGCTTCCGAATTTACAAGGCAATCTACCCGCCGGGTTCAACAGCAACGACTCAACGAGTATGCAGACCAATTGGAGATACAGGCTGCTGCTGCAACCGCTGCTGGAAACGCGGCGGCAGTCAATGCACAGGATGCGGCTGCGGCGACAGCAGCTGCATCGAGTGCGCAGGCCTCGATTGCTCAACTGAGACGCGCCAGGCCCAATGGCAGAATTGTGCTTCAGTTGAAGCCCGACAGCCGCGGAATCGATAGCGTTCCAGATCTCGAGCTTGAGGATGGAGATCAGTTTGTGGTTCCGAAGGTCCCAGCGACCGTCAGCGTAGAAGGTGAAGTTTATAGTGCGAACGCTTTCATCTTCAAACGCGGAGAGCGCACAATCGACTACCTTAAGGAAGCGGGCGGTCCTGACCGGCAGGCAGACATGAAGCACGCGTTTGTGCTTCGTGCCGACGGCTCTGTTTATAGCCAACAGTACGGGAATATCAAGCACGCTACGATCTTTCCCGGCGACACGATCGTAATTCCGCCACAGCTTCAGAAACTATCGATCATGCGTGAGTTGATTGATATCGGAACAATTGTGAGCCAGTTCGGTATAGGGATAGCGGCCATCAATCTATTGAAATAACAGAGCGGAATTATGCATGAATTGGATTCAGAAGCGACGATGATCCCAGACGTTGAAAATAGCGATATGCCCAAAGCAGGAATCAAACCGCGATCTGAAATAGATCTATTTGTCGCAGCACTTTTGCTTCGTAAGCATCTCAGTCGCAATCTTCTTTTTGCTGTGGCTGGATTTCTATTGATGTTGGTGTTGATGCTTACAGCCAAAGTAGAATATTCGGCGACTGCAGTCCTGCTTGTCCCGCAAAATAGTCCTTCGGCGTCTTCGTTAGCATTACAAATGGCAACGGGGGGGGCAGGAATGGGGGCATTGGGCCTACTGGGTGGTGGCGGCCAATATCAAGTCTACGAGGATATATTACGCAGCCGGACAGTCGCCGATCGGTTGATTGAGCAATTCCATTTGAAGGACCTTTATCGGGTGAAAGATAGAGAAGCTGCTGAAAAGGTATTGGCCTCACGAACCAAATTGGTTAGCGAGAAAGAGGGAATGATACGCGTAACCGTGGAAGACACAGACCCCAAACGTGCAGCCAATATAGCAAACGCCTATCTCTCTGAGTTGGATCGGATGAATCAGGATTTGGCTATTACATCCGCTGGTCAACAACGGGAATATTTTGAGCGTGAAATGGTGAAGGAGAAGAACGCGCTTGAAGACGCTGAGGTCGATTTAAAACGGACGCAGGAGCAGGCTGGCGTTCTGATCCCTCAAAGCCAGGCGTTGGCACATTTGTCTGCGATAGAACAGACCAGAGCTGAGATTCGTTTTCGACAAGTTGAATTAGCTTCACTCATGCAGGGGGCAACAGGTGAGAACCCGAGCGTCGTGCAACTGAGGTCCGAGATTGATGGTCTGGAAGGCCAGCTGAATGCGATGGAAAAAGGCGGAGGAGGACCTGCAGCGGGGACACCCACATCGAAGGTCCCTGAGATTTCACTCGAATATCTGAGAAAAGCTCGCGAGGTAAAATTTCACGAAACACTCTTTGAAATGTTGGCAAGGCAATTTGAGCTTGCGAAGCAGGAAGAGGGTAAGACTGTTTCAATGATCCAGGTGCTCGACAAGGCGATTCCTCCCAGTCATAAATCATGGCCCCCCAGAACCCTCTTCTGCATCTTGGGACTATTGGGTGGAGCATTTATTGGGGCCGCATATACGTTCATCGAGGAATTTTTTGAGAGAGTAATGCAAAATCCCGATAACAAAAGGAAATATCGCACGATTTTTAGTATGAAAGATCCTCTATCAAATATTGAATAATCTGCATTCAATATCGCGGGATCGTTCTTCGTACGACGGTGCAGCGCATTCGACGCAAGTAAAAGTGAGACATGCAGGGTGTGCTTAGATGAAACTCATTCACCGATTATTTACAATCTGCCTTTTTACCGCCTCATTCGATATATTCTTAGCCTTCAAGTTAGGCGGTACAGTTCGGATCGCCCAACTGATCATGGTCCTGGTTTGCTTTGGAGCTTTGGCTAAAGCTGCACAAGAAGGACGAATATGGTGGCCGCGGGGCGGGTGGTGGCTCGCTCTTTGGTGCTTCGTCCAGGTCCTGTTCTTACCTCTTAGTGTTGATTTCGGATTCAGCCTTGGCTATCTTTTATTTTTGCTGTTTACCGCGGCGGGCTTTTACGCAGTTGCACATTTGTATGCCAGAAGTTGTTATATTGAGCCGCTAATGAAGGCATATCTCTGTTCTTATGTGTTTGTCGCGGCATTTGGGATCTTTCAATTGGTGTCCCCTATATTGCACCTTGGAGATTTTTTAGTAGTTCAATGGATTGTCGGGAAACGGTGGCCGAGAATCAACGGGTTCTCCTATGAGCCCTCCTATTTTGCAACCTATTTAATCATGGGCTGGATTGCGTTGGTGGATCTGAGATATTCAAAAGCTCATTTGACCGCCGCGCGTAAATGGTTTTGGTTGACGATTTTTGTGGGTGCCGTACTTTTCTTATCTACAAGCAAGACCGGGTGGATATTCATGGCGGTGGAAGGGGTCGTCAGGGCGGTTCCATACGTGATTCGATGGGGAAGAAGAATGGGAACGCGATTAAGCGCAGGGTCTCTCATCTTTACGCTTCCACGATGGAAACTGGTGGTCTTGTCGGTGACCGGATCAATCCTGCTGCTAGCCGGCGTCGTTGCTTTGGGTTTGGCGGTAAATCTGAACATATTATTGTCGGGTACGGGGCTGAATCACACTGCTTCTCATTCGGTGAGTGACCGGTACGATGGTTTTATTGAGACCGTTCAGGTCTTCGAAGAACATCCGTTTTTGGGCAGGAGCCTCGGCGGCGTGTCGAGTAGAATTGCCCAACTACATGGGGTTCCAAATGACGGGAAAACTTATTTGGGCTTTCCCGTCATCATGGATCTATTAGCTGCAAGCGGTTTGATCGGGATTATTCCGTTTCTAATGTTCATTTGGGTCAACAGCTTTGGCATGTTTGGTCTGATCCGAAAAAGATGGCCTGATGAAAGAGCAAAATGGTTGCGAGCTCTTGTCAGGGCTCTATTCTACGAAAGCTTTATGCTGCTCGCGGATCAGAATGTTTTGCGGCTGTATGTATGGTTTCATCTCTCGATCATTGCAGCGGTTGCATTGCATTTGCGTTATGAGGATCAAGATTGCAACCGCGAAAAGCCATTAATGCTTGCAGTATAAAAAACTGCCATAGAATCGCAGATATAAAAGGAAAGCAATGAACAATTGTCTTCTCGTGACGGGTGGCGCCGGCTTCATCGGTTCAAATTTCGTACTGGACTGGTTGTCCAGCAGTCGCGGGCCAGTAGTGAATCTAGATAAGTTGACCTACGCCGGAAACCCGGAAAATCTGGCTTCCGTAGCAAACGATCCGGCTTATACGTTCGCGCACGGTGATATCTGCGATGCGAAGCTGGTGGCTCGGTTACTGGCCCAGCATAGGCCGCAGGCAGTGGTTCACTTTGCTGCCGAAAGTCACGTTGACCGTTCCATCGCCGGGCCAGAAGCCTTCCTGAGGACGAACATCGATGGCACATTTACGCTTTTACAGGCAGCGCGTGAATACTATGGAACTTTGACTGGCTCCGAGCGGGAACGGTTCCGCTTCCTTCATGTGTCGACCGATGAAGTCTACGGAACGCTCAGGCCGAACGACCCTGCGTTCCATGAAGAGACTCCTTATTCCCCGAACAGTCCCTATGCTGCTTCCAAAGCGGCAAGTGACCACCTGGCGCGTGCCTGGGTCCACACCTATGGCCTGCCGGCGATTATTACAAACTGCTCCAATAACTATGGGCCGTATCAATTTCCTGAGAAGCTCATTCCGCTCATGATTGCGAATGCCCTCCAGGGGAAACCGCTTCCCATCTACGGCGATGGTCAGCAGGTAAGAGACTGGCTCTATGTGCTGGATCATTGCCGGGCTCTTCGGGCGGTTCTCGAGCAAGGCCGCGTGGGAGAGACATACAACGTCGGTGGAGGGAACCAGCGCAGCAATCTGGAGGTTGTCACGACGCTCTGCGCTTTGCTGGATGAGTTGGTGCCCGAGTCAAAGTTCAAGCCACATTTTCAGCTGGTAAAGTATGTAGCCGACCGGCCCGGACACGATCGACGTTATGCCATTGATGCAAGGAAGTTGGAGACTGAACTTGGCTGGCGCGCTGAGGAAAGTTTTGAGACCGGGCTCAGAAAGACGGTGGAATGGTATTTGGCAAACTCTGCGTGGGTGGAGAGTGTGACCAGTGGAGCCTATCAGCAATGGGTCACACAGAACTATGGCAGCCGGGATCTCGCCGAGGCTCCAGCGTCCGAAGCAATGGCAAAGGAGGCTTTGTGAAGGGGATTATTCTTGCTGGAGGTTCCGGCACCAGATTGCATCCAGTCACGCAGGTGATCTCAAAGCAGCTTTTGCCGGTTTACGACAAGCCGATGATCTACTACCCGTTATCGGTGTTGATGCTCGCAGGGATTCGCGAGATCTTGCTCATCTCAACTCCAGAAGATACGCCGCGCTTCACCCAATTGTTGGGATCGGGAGAACAGTGGGGTATTCAAATCGAATACGCCGTGCAGCCATCGCCCGATGGATTGGCACAGGCATTTTTGATCGGGAAGGAGTTCCTTGCGGGTGACGGATGCTGCCTTGTGTTGGGGGACAATATCTTTTATGGACACGACTTTGCTACGACACTACAGCAAGCGGCTGCAGGCGGACCTGGTGCAACTGTGTTTGCCTATCCCGTACTGGATCCAGAGCGGTATGGCGTTGTGGAGTTCGATAAAGAGGGTCGAGCCATCTCGCTTGAGGAGAAGCCGCTCAAGCCGAAGTCTCGCTATGCCGTGACAGGAATCTATTTTTACGATGAGCAGGTAGTTGGCGTGGCAGAGGGCCTTAAACCTTCTCCGCGTGGCGAGCTTGAGATTACGGATGTTAACCGATGGTATTTAGAGCGGGGACAGCTGCGAACTGAGCTGCTGGGTCGCGGAATGGCGTGGCTGGACACCGGCACGCACGATTCGTTGTTAGAAGCAGCGACATTTATCCATACAATCGAGCAGCGTCAGGGCCTGAAGGTGGCATGTCCGGAAGAGATCGCCTATCGGCTCGGTTATATCGATGCAGAACAGATGAAGGCGCTCGCCGCGAAGATCGCGAAGAGCACCTATGGGCAGTACTTGCTGCGGCTACTCGAGGAGACGGTGTATTGATGCAGGCCGAGGCAGGGTCTCCGCTACGCGGGCCGATTCTTGTTACGGGCGCAACCGGACAGGTAGGCGGC
The DNA here is from genome assembly GCF_035532915.1 of Edaphobacter sp. Lineage (GTDB taxonomy): Bacteria > Acidobacteriota > Terriglobia > Terriglobales > Acidobacteriaceae > Edaphobacter. The sequence goes on along the minus strand of NZ_DATKQC010000465.1, from coordinate 16,326 downwards.
CAATTAGTAGAGACGCTTGCGCCGTTGGGCGAGGTGATTGCCCCGGGGCGAGCTCAACTGGATCTCGCCAGTGCTGAGAGTATTCGTAGCGTAATTCGAGCAGTACGCCCGCGATGGATTGTGAATCCTGCGGCATACACCGCGGTGGACAAAGCGGAGAGTGAGCCAAAGCTCGCCTACGCCATCAATGCTGAAGCTGTGGGCGTACTAAGCGAGGAAGCCCGGAAGATTGGTGCAGCAGTGATCCACTTTTCGACCGATTATGTCTTCGATGGAAAAGGTTCTTCTCCTTACGTGGAGACGGATGTGGCAGCGCCGACGAGCGTATACGGAGCAAGCAAGCTGGCGGGAGAGCGAGCATTGGCAGAGAGCGGCGCCTCTCACATGATTTTTCGCACGAGTTGGGTGTACGGAGCAAAAGGAAAGAACTTTCTGCTGACGATTTTGAAATTAGCACGCGAGAAGGAGACCCTGCGTGTGGTTGCGGATCAGCACGGCGCGCCGACCTGGAGCCGCGATCTAGCGGAGATGACGGCACACGTGATCCGGCGCTGTGAGGATGCGTCTGGTCAGCATCGCGAGAAGCTACCCGAGGCAGTCGCGTCGTTGGGAGGCATTTATCATGCGGCAGGTTCAGGCGAGACCACCTGGTATGAATTTGCTCGAGAAGCGGTCCTGCTGCAACAGAGGCGTGAGCCTGGAAAGCAATTCGCGGAACTCTTGCTTATCTCGACTGCCGAATACCCTACCCCGGCACGCCGTCCAGCAAATTCGCGCTTGGATTGCAGCAAGTTACAAGAGCGCCTCGGATGGCGAATGATGGACTGGCGCGAGTCTTTGCAGAAGGTGTTGACCGAGTTTTAGGGCGAAAACGGCAGATCTGAAATGTGTTCGTTAATGGCATGGACGGCACTTCAGAGTGCGGGTCGGACAGATATTCTATCTACTTTCTTGTATCCTTCAGAGATGACTGAGATGGAGTGTGCAGCTTGAACGGAGCCTGCACGATTGTTTCACCGAATTATCTGGCGTACGCACGAACGGTCTCTGCCTCTTACCTGAAGCAGCATCCAGAGCATCGCTTTTTTATTTTAATCGTGGCGGATCTCTCGCTGGAAGATCGAAAGGTCTTCGAAGGGGAGGAATTTACCCCTGTAATGCTGATGGAGATCGGGCTTACCGATGTTCGTGGCGAAGCGATGAAGTACGACATCCTTGAGCTAAATACGAACGTGAAACCCACATTCATGAAGTATCTTATCCAGACATTCGATCTGGAGAGGCTGATCTATCTTGATCCGGATATCTTTGTGTACAGTCCGCTAACGCCGGTGTTTGAAGCGCTTGATGGCGGAGCAGTTGCCGTTCTGACTCCGCATATGACTACTCCTGTGGAGGATGACAGGTTTCCAGGCGAGCAGGAGATGCTCTACAACGGGACGTACAATCTTGGTTTTATCGCAGTAAGGCGGTGCGAGGAAGCTTGGCGGCTGCTTAGCTGGTGGGAACGGAGATGCCTTGACCTCGGGTTTAGTGAAGGCCGCACAGGATTGTTTGTCGACCAGAAGTGGATGAACCTCGCCCCTGGAATGTTTGATCAGGTAAAGATCCTTCGGCATCTGGGATGCAATATGGCTTACTGGAATCTGCAGGAGCGGACGCTGGTGGAAGATGCAGGGAACTATGTCGTGAATGGTTTGGCCAGACTATGTTTTTTCCATTTCAGCGGTATCGTGCCGGACGATCCAGCGATGCTGTCGAAAAACACCAACCGGTACACTCTCGCGGATCGTCCTGACCTGGGGAGGCTATTTAGAGAATATAAGTCCGCCGTGCTGGCGAACAAAGATGGTGTACGAGAGGGAATGGCTTACGGGTTTGATCGCATGTCGGATGGCACTGTAATAACGCGGCTGGCGCGTCGAATCTATGCCAAGCATCAGGCCCGATGGGCTGGTCAGGATCCCTTCGACGCAACAGGAGATTTTGCCGCTTTCGCGAAAAAGCTTGGGCTCGTTACAGGCAAAGCCGCTCCTGGAAAAGCTACCTGGAAAGAGTTCGACCCCAAAGATCGACGCGTTGCAATGGTGCATCTCCTGTTGAAGATCGCTCTCCGAATACTTGGCCCGAATCGCTATGAGTTGCTGATGCGATACCTGTCCCATATTGCGGTGCTTCGGAACCAGAGCATCTTTCTAAAGGATTAAGGCAATGGCCAAAGTGCTGATTGTGAAGTTCGGAGCCATCGGTGATGTCATCATGGCGCTTCCGGCCGTCCGCGCTTTGTATGAACGTCAGGGTGGCGAAAGCCGGATCGACTGGGTGTGCGGGCCCGCGGTGGCTCCGTTGCTTGCATGCTATCCGTGGATTCGGGCCATCGTGGTCGATGACCACGCCATCTTGAAGGGATCCGCAACTGAGCGGCTGCGTGCATTGTTAGCCTTATGGAAGTCGGTCGGTCTAGCGAAGTATCAGATTTGCGCAACGCTTTATTACGATGCGCGATATCGGATCGTCACACTCCCGGTAAGAGCGCAGAGAAAGCTGATGTTGTCGTGGACCGACCGGAACAGAATGCTTTTGCCGGGGCGGCATCATACGGATGAGTATGCACGGATTCTGCTCGGTCTGGAGGACGGCGAGCGCCCGTTGGGACTGGCTCCGGTGAGGCCTGAGAACCTGCCGTTGTCTCCGCTGATTCGGACGGATACGCGCCCGCGGGTAGTACTGGCTCCGGCGGGAGCCAAAAATATGATGCGTGACGATGCGCTAAGGCGCTGGCCGGTCGAGAATTACACTGGCTTGGCATCGGTTCTCATCGAGCGCGGTGCGGAAGTAGTGCTTGCTGGCGGCCCGGGAGACATGTGGGCGGTGCCTTTCTTTGACGGCATGGCAGTCACCAATCTGATAGGAAAACTGGAGCTGCCGGAGATGCTTGCGTTGCTGGATGACAGCGATGTGATGGTGACGCACGATACCGGGCCCTTGCATATGGCTGGAGTTACGGGAGTAGGCATTGTGAGTATCTTTGGGCCGACCGATCCCAGAGGCAGATTGCCGCAGCGGGCGAATACCGTCGCGTTGTGGGGTGGTGAGGGATTTGCGTGCAGACCTTGCTACGACGGGCGGGATTTTGCTCCATGCCTGCACAATGGATGTATGAGGCAGGTCTCGGTGGAGATGGTGGTCCGCGAGGTGTACGAAGTGATGGAGCAGCGACGATCAGAACGCTCGATGCCGCCGCGAGTCGTGGCTCCGGCGAGTACGGTGGTGGCAGAGCTATGAGTGGACGGGCGTTGTTTCTTGATCGGGATGGGGTGATCAACCACGAGGTGGGCTATCTGCACCGGGTTGAGGATGTGCGTTTTGTCGACGGAATCTTCTCTCTTTGCCGGACGGCGGCTGGGCTGGGCTACCGGCTCATTGTGGTGACAAACCAGGCCGGGATCGCGCGAGGCTTCTACTCCGAGGCGGACTTCGACGCCTTAATGATTTGGATCAAAGGCGCATTTCGAGCCGAAGGGGTGGAACTGGATGCGGTGTATCACTGTCCCTTTCATCCTGAACACGGAGTCGGGAAGTACAAGCGGGATCATGAAGATCGCAAGCCGGGAACCGGGATGTTGCGACGCGGCGTGCGAGAGTTTGGAGTGGAGCTTGGCGACAGCGTAATGGTGGGCGACCGGTGCAGCGATATAGCAGCGGCGAATGCGGCGGGATTGCGGCAGGTATTTTTGATCAGCGGGACCGAGACCGAAGCGTGTGGCGGCGAATATCTTGCCGTAGATCAATTGACCGAGGTAGAAGAATGGTTGGCCCAGCGCGGCTGAAGCTCGCTGGGACCTCAGATCCAGTCAGCGACCGTGACGAACCGCATCCCTGTTGATTTGTATTGCTGCAGTAGACGGTCGGTGGCTTCGACGGAGGGCATGCGAGGCTGGCCGATTCCCAGGTGCCCCCCATCGTGGAGCAGAACGTTTGAGGCGCGCTTACGGCTCCGATTGCGCTCGATGCCGCGCGTGATATTGCCTAGGATCTCGTCGGCGGGAATAGGGTTCCAGTCGAATGCGGTGATGTTCCACTGAACAGCGGTGAGGCCCAGTTCGCGGGCGGTCTGCAAGACGACCGGGCGGCGGGCTCCGTGAGGAGCGCGAAAGAAGTGGACCGGCGCTCCCAGCGCATCTTCGAGCACGGCATTGCAGCCCGCCAGTTCTTCGCGAATGCGCGCCGCTGACTGCCACGAAAGCCAGGGATGGGTCATCGTGTGGTTGCCGATTACATGGCCCGCGGCGGCGATTGACCGCACCAGCGCCGGACGCTGGCGGACGAAGCCGCCGATAAGAAAAAATGTGGCATGGACCTCATGACGGGCGAGAACTTCGAGCAGCCGTTCGGTGGCCGCGTCATTGGGCCCATCATCGTAGGTAAGTGCAATCTCGTCCGGATTGGAGCCTGCGACCAGCACCCGGCCGAACAGTTGGGACTGCGGCCAAAGGGCGGCGTAAGCGGCGGCTCCTGCAACGGCAGCGGTGGTGAAAGCGGCAGCGGCGGCCAGTTGGATTGATGTCATCTTCCGTCCTCTCTCCTGCCCAGGCGCGGTGTGCCGGCTCAGGCGTGGGTCGGAGTGGCGTGGAGAATCTCGAGCACCTCTTCGGCGTGGTTCTCGGGATTTACCTTGGGGAAGATGTGCAACAGGCGCTGGCCTGAGCCGGTGTCGGGACTGATGATGAAGGTAGTTCTCTCAACCCCCTTGACCAGCTTTCCGTACATGCTCTTGGGCCGGAGCAGGTCGTAGCGCTTGATCAGCGTCATCTCAGGATCGGCCAAAAGATCATAGGGGAGGTTGTACTTGCGCTGGAAGTTCTTCTGCGCCTTGGGGGTGTCGCGCGAGACGCCGAGGACAACCACTCCGGCCTGCTGAAGCTTCTGGAAAGCGTCGCGGAAGCCGCAGGCCTCGATCGTACAGCCGGAAGTATTGGCGCGCGGATAGAAAAAGAGTACGACCGGTTTGTCGGCGAAATCGGTGAGATTGACCGTCTCCTCGTCCTGGTTTTGGAGGGTAAAGTTTTCGACTACATCATTGATCTGCATTGCGATCCTCTGGCGAATTTAGTGAACAGCTCATAGTCTCTTGTGCTGCAAATACATTTATGAAGCGATCAGGACATCAATGGTCTTTTCGAGCGACTCTGAGTTCTCAACATGGAGCGTGCTTTGGCTGCGGTCGATCTGGCGCATAAGGCCGGTGAGCACCTTACCGGGGCCGACCTCGATGAAGCGTGTAACACCCTGAGCAATAAGGAGTTGGATGCATTCGACCCAGCGGACTGGGGCCGTGACCTGGCGGACCAGGCAGTCGCGGGCTTCGGCGCGGCGAGCAATCAGCCGGGCGTCGACGTTGCAGGCGACGGGGAACTGCGGATCGTTGAACACGAGGGCTTCAAGATCAATGGCCAGGGCCTTCTGGGCGGGCTCCATCAGTGCGCAATGAAAGGGTGCGCTGACGGCCAGCATGACGGTGCGTTTGGCCCCAGCCTGCTTGCATAGGTCGGCCACCCGATGAACAGCCGCCGATGCGCCCGAGATCACGGTCTGATCGGGAGAGTTGAGGTTCGCCGGGGAGACGACGGCGCTATTGGGAGAAAATGCCTGCGCCTGGGGGCTGGTGATGTTCGCGGTGGGCAGAGGCGTCATGTCGTCGGAGACCTGGGCGCAGATGTCGTTGATCAGGTCCGCCGAGAGGCCGAGGATAGCGGCCATCGCGCCTTCACCCGCAGGGACGGCCTGCTGCATGTAGCGGCCACGATTGCGGACGGTGCGGACGGCGTCGGCAAAGGAGAGCGTACCGGCAGCGACGTGGGCGGAGTACTCGCCGAGGGAGTGGCCGGCGGCAAACGCTGGAACGATGCCTTTGTCGGCAAGGATGCGGGCGGCAGCGACGGAGACGGTGAGAATGGCGGGCTGGGTGTGCTCTGTGAGCTTGAGCTGCTCCTCCGGACCTTCGAAGATGAGCTTGGAGAGAGAGAAGCCGAGGGCTTCATCCGCCTCGTCGAAGATGGCCCGGGCAGCGGGAAAGTTTTCGTAGAAATCTCTGCCCATGCCGACGGATTGAGAACCCTGGCCGGGGAAGAGGAACGCTGATTTAGTCATTGATGTTAATGGTAAATCAATGGCGACGAGCGAGCGCTGGAAAGGTTAGCACTTGTGACGAATACCGCTCATCGGCTTTTGAGCCGTTCAAAAGGAGAAGCGTGGCTGGCTGTCTTGTCTGGAGGAGATTCAGATGCCGAGGCCGAAGTCTACATCTTCTTCATCGCCGGCGTGGGCGTAGAAGTCATACGGCGTACGGTGACTGAACTTGTAGCGTAGCCGGAGTTCACGGCCTACGAACAGGCCCAGAGCCACAGCGCCAAGCCCGGCGGAGATCCAGCCAATGGTCTTGAAGAGGGCTGATTCCGGCTCGATGCCATCGGCGAGATCGCTGCCAAGGGAGGCCGAGATCTCCTCAGAATTCTTTTCGACGCCGCGGGAGTGAGAACAGAACCTCATATTGTGCATGATAGCGCAGGTTCGCGAAGGATGGGATGGGGTTGTTGATCGATTGGATGCCATAGGTCACATTACTTCCACATGACGAAAACCCAGACCATAGAGCAGCGTGGTTACGGTCGCGCAGGCGTTTTTCCGGGCGGCGTCAAGGATGCCGTCGCCGAGAGCGTCTTTCTGCAGCTGGTCCTGAGCGTGAGCGCGGGTTTCGGACTCGAGATTCTGATCCGCTGAGGTAAGCAGGCCGGTGGAGCGCGCGTAAACGCGGGTGTGCTGGTTGTCGATGGTGGTGACGAAGAGCTGGGAGGCGGGAAGGGTAACGCGGATCGACTGGCCGTCGATACGGACGTCCTCGGGACGGAGCTTGGAGAGGTCGATGCCTGCGATGGACTGGCCGTGAACGATCAGCAGGATGCGGTCGCCGCCGAGCAGGTCGGGCAGCACGGCGCTGGACTTCGAGCCTTCAACCACGGTGTCGAGCGAGTAGACGACGGTTTCGAGGCGGTTGAGGCGCTGAATCTTCTGGACGATCGAGGGAACAGAGGTATCGAAGGTGGTCGAGGTGCGGCCAGTCATGGCAGTAGCCACGCGCGAGAGGACGCCGTTGGTAGCGTGCCGCAAAAACAGCACCATCGCTGCCGCTCCCAGCAGTAGCGCGAGAATGAAGGCTATGAAGGCGCCAGAGTGGCTCCGGTGGGGGTCGTATTCGTTCTTCATGGTGAATTGGATGCTGATCGAGGCACGATCAGCACCCAATTCGGCTGGCTAAAACTAGCGTGAAGGAGGAATTGACTGATAGATATCGGCTTCGATGACATTGAGGACGTCTCGATGGTCGTGGCCGACCGGGCCGACCCCCGCTCCGTCATACTTCCCGGTGATCTCTGCGGTGCCTTTGGCCTCGCGGTTGTCGATCGGTGCCCCGGTGAGGGTAATACGGAGATGGCTGCCGCTGATGGAGTGGCCGGAAGCCATCCCGAAGGGAATGGTAACGTAGCCGAGGCTGGTCGGAGTTGTTCCCTGGTACACGACCGTACCGTCCAGGGTGATGCGGAGGGGATAGCGGCGGGTGCGGAAGGCGTTGAGCTTAATTTCCATCTCGGTGGGAGTGGAGGGCTGGGCGAAGGTGTACTCGATCCAGGCGGTGGAGAGACTGCCGTCGTTGGCCCAGGAGGTCTTCTCGTTGTCGTCGTGGCTGAGCATGGCTTTAGCGGGCTCGATTCCGGCGGTCGCACTGGCTACGACGATCGAGCTTCGCGTGGGATGGACGGATGAGCCGGCTGGTGTGGGGCCACGCTCAAGGTTAGAGGGCAGATTGACGGCGGGGTTATAAGTGGAGAGGCCGTGGCTCATCGGAACAGGGTGGGAGACGAGCGAGATACTCGCAGGCGGCAGGCCGGGAGAGGTAGCTTTGAGAATGATGGCCCCGGGGCGAGTTCCAGTGAGAGGTTTGGAGCGAAGGATGACTCGGTTGATACCGTTTTCGACCGGCAGCGTCGTCGCGAGGATGTAGTTGTTGAAGGTGGTCGCATCGACTCCTGTGGGTGGCTGGGCGATGCCGCCGCGCCACTCGGCGGGGCCGGTGAGGGTGAAGCTGACGAGCGGGTTGGCCGTGGGGCAGCGCTGACCGTGGGCATCCACGATTTCTACGTCCACCAGCGCGAGGTCGGAGCCGTCGGCGTGCAGGCCGCCGGGACCGGTGTGCGGTGTCAGGCGGATGGCAGCCGGGGCTCCGGCGGTATGCAGCTTCGTCGAGGCTAAGAGGCGGCCGGAACCATCGTAGGCAATGGCTTCGAGCGTGCCGGGGGCGAAGGCGACGTTAGGGAAGGTGAAAAGGAAGTCGTTGGACTGGCCTGCCGGAATACCGGGCTCTCCGGGGACGCTGGGAGTAGGAGAGACGCCATTGGGCAGGGCGAGCGCCTGATTCGGATTGTTGTCCGAGGCTTTGATGGAGCCGAGAGATTTGCCGTTCAGCTTTAGCTCGACACGAGCGGCTTTGGCGGCGACGACGTAGATGGGCTTGACGGTTCCAGCGGCGTAGTTCCAGTGGCCGAGGATATGGATGGCGGCCTTCTCAGGGTCGTTCCAACCGTTCCACATGACCTGATCGACAAAAAAGCCGTCCTTTGGAATGCGCATCGCATCGGTCGCACCGGAGCGGCGGTAGTTGTTGTCGCCCCGGTGGTGGGTGTTGGAGTCGGAGAAGATGATCTTGACGCCGCCGTCGCTGACACGGTCTCCTGTGCCCGGACGGGCGCGGAAGTAGTCGTCCCAGCGGACAACATTCTCGATAGCCTGCGAGTCCTGGTTGCGGTTGTAAAGAGGCGAATCCTTGTGGAAGGGCGGGGAATCGTCATCCCAGAAGGCGCGGGCGGCCTCGTCACGGGAGTACTCGTGCGCCCAGAGCGGCTTGTAGGAGGATTTATCGATGTAGAGCATCTCGCCGCCGTACTCGGCGACGTGGCTGGCGAGCATCTCTCGGGCACCGATGGCACGACCGCCGTGGGGGTCGTATTTATCGCGGACGGCCTTCATCTCGGCCATGTGGGCGTCGGTGATGGTCTTATTGCCGCACTCGTAGAAGAGGATGCTGGGGTTGTTGCGGTTGTAGATGATGGAGTCGCGCATCAGCTTGACGCGAAGCTCCCAGTGGCGGCCGCTGGAGTCGCCCTCGGAGTCTCCGGCGGGCATCGACTCGATCAGGCCGACGCGGTCAGAGGAGTCGGTGTCCTGACGAGAAGGCGTGACGTGCATCCAGCGCACGACGTTGGCGTTGCCCTCGACCATGAGGCGGTTGGAGAAGTCGCTGAGCCAGGGCGGAAGGTCGATGCCGAGCGCGGGCCACTCATTCGTGGTGCGCTGGCCGTAGCCGTGGACGTCGAGCACACGACCGTTGAGCTTGACGCTGCCTTGATCGAAGGCGGTCTCGCGGAAGCCGGTACGGGTAGTAACGGAGTCAATGACGCGTCCGCCAACGGTGAGCGTGGTGGTGACGGTGTAGAGATAGCCATAGCCCCAACTCCAGAAATGGAGGCCGTGGACGGGAGCGGCGGCGGTCAGGGGCCGGGTCTCGCCGGGAGCGATGGTTGCGGTGGGTCCGGTGAAGGTGGCGACTGTCTTGTGCGCCATGTCCTCGATGCGGACCTCGTAGGCTGCTGTCTGCGGGGCGGTGCCGTCGTTGCGGACCTGGCTTTCGGCGGTAATGATCGCGGAATGGCCAGGAAGATTGAAGTGCGAGGCCCAGATGTAAATGCCCGTGGTTCCCAGCGAAGAGAAAAGAGGAAGCGTCTGGTGCAACGGCGCCATCACGTGCAGCCAGACGTTCTTGCTGATACCGCCGTAGTTGGCGTAGAAGTTGCTGTCGTTCCAGCGGAAGGTGCTGCCGGTGGCGACCTCCTTGTACTTCCAGCTATTGTCGGTGCGGACGGCGATGACGTTGTCTTCCGGCGCGGGCTTCAGGTCGTTGGTGAGGTCGAAGCCGAAGGCGGAGACCCCGTCCTCGTGGCGGCCGAGGAATTTGCCGTTGAGATAGACGTCACCAGCCTGGCGGATACCCTCGAACTCGATGAAAACGCGTTGACCGTGGGCACTGGCGGGGATCTGAAAGTGCTTGCGATACCAGGCTACGCCGGTGGGGAGGTTCTGGATGCTGACTTTGAAGGCGGAGTCTTCGTTCCAGGCGTAGGGCAGCGTGACCGGCTTCCAGTTGGAGTCGTCGAAGGCAGTGGACTGGGCGTTGACGGGGTCGCCGACCGTGACCAGCCATCCGGGGTTGAAGTTATACTTCGCCCGCGACTGGGCAGAGACCGATGAGATTACGCAGAGTAGGAACAGAGTGACGGCGATCCAGTGGGGGACGAAGGACTTCTGCTGCATGGTGCTCCTGAAGGGAAGAAAATTTCGGCGCAGAGAGCGTGGCTCTGTAGGGCCAATCGAAATGGTAGACCGTTCGTAATGTTTTGGGGAATTATTTTCCTATTGATATATAGACGCCCTCATTTGATGAAGGCAGATTCTTCGATTTCCATGAGTTGATATGGTGATACCAGCCGGGAGTGGGTGAGGAGAGAAATGAAGCGAATGGTTGCAAGAGGAACCGCCATTGTTTGCGGCATGCTGGCAATTTGCTGCATCTCCACGTGGACCTTTGCGATCGCCCAATCACGCCGCGCCGAAGCCGGGCATACAGCTTCTGCTCTCCTGCTCAGCGATATTCATTTCGATCCGTTCCATGATCCGAGTAAGGTGGCGCGACTGGCAGCGGCTCCCGCGAGCGAGTGGGAGGCGATTCTTGCAGAGCCAGCCTCGGCAGATCAGCGCGCTGCGTTCGCCGCTTTGCAGCAGCGGTGCAGCGCGCGTGGTGTTGATACCTCTTATGAGTTGTTCCAATCCAGCCTGCATGCGGAGCGGCGCGAGGCGCGGGATGCAAGGTTCATTACCTTGAGCGGCGACCTGGTTGCGCACGGATTTGGTTGCAGGTATGCGGCGCTTCTTCCGGCAAAGACGCCGCGTGACTACGCCAACTTTGCTGCAAAGACGGTGGAATATGTGACGGGCCAGTTGCGCAAGACCTTTCCCGAAGTGCCGGTCTACACGGCGCTGGGCAATAACGACACGGGCTGCGGCGACTATCGGTTAGATGGCGGAAGCGATTTTCTGGCGGCGACGGCGAAGAGCGTAGTTGCCGGATTGCCAGACTCGGCAGACCGGAAGAAGGCGCGGGCGGACTTTACGGCTGCGGGCCACTACACCGTGATGATGGCCGCTCCGATGCGGAATACGCGGATGATCGTGTTGGACGATATCTTCATGTCACAGAAATACGCAACGTGTCGTGGCCAGAAGAGCACCGCTGCTGCTGCGGCGCAGATCGCGTGGTTGCGAAGCCAGCTTGCCGACGCGAGAAGTCGTCATCAGAGGGTCTGGGTGATGGGGCATATTCCGCCGGCCGTCGATATCTATTCGACTTTTACAAAGATGCGGAACGTTTGTGCAAATGAAAAGCCGGAGATGTTTCTTTCTTCGGACCAGTTGGGCGACACTTTGGTGGAAAATGCGGATGTGATTCGCTTGGGCCTCTTCGCGCACACGCACATGGACGAATTGCGGCTGCTAGGGCCGGAGGGCGACGCGAAAGGCGGCGAGGTTGCGATCAAGATGGTCTCGTCTATCTCGCCGGTTAATGGGAACAATCCATCCTTTACCGTGGCACACATCGATACCGCATCCGCTACGATGGCGGACTACCAGGTCTTTGCGGCTTCGAACCTTACCGGAGTGAACGCCTCATGGTCGAAGGAGTATGACTACGCGCGGACGTATCGCAAGCCGGAGTTCACAGCTACGACGGTGAAGGCTTTGATTGCGGAGTTTCGCGCCGATCCGGATGCGAAGACAGACGCGAGCCGATCGTATATCGACAATTTCTTTGTAGGCGACCACTCATCGTTGATCAAGCCGCTCTGGCCGGAGTATGTGTGCGCGTTGTCGCACTACCAGGCCGAAGGATTTGATCGTTGCGTGTGTGCCGCGGCAAATAAATAAACGCAGCAAATAAAAACTGGCCGAATGCGGTATTCCGAAAACATCCGGCCAGCCCAGGTTTACTTGCTCTCAGCAGCGGTTACAGCCTCGCTTGCAACTGGATGGGCAAGGCGATTCCGATAGCTGGCGGCGACGAAGTCGCGGAAGAGCGGGTGCGGCTCCAGCGGCTTCGACTTGAACTCGGGGTGAAACTGGCAGCCGAGGAAGAAGGGATGTCCGGGAATCTCCACGATCTCGACGTAGGTGGCGTCGGGCGTGGTGCCGGTGATGCGCAGGCCAGCCCCGGTGAGCAGCGCTTCGTATTCCCGGTTGAACTCGTAACGGTGGCGGTGGCGCTCTGAGATCTCCGTGGTTCCATAGGCCTGTGCCGCCAATGAGTCGGCCTCCATCACGCAGTCCCATGCGCCGAGACGCATGGTGCCACCCATCTCTTCGACGCCGGTAAGCTCGCGGAGTTTATAGATGATGCGGTGCGGCGTAGCGGGATCGAACTCGCCGGAGTTGGCCTCTTTGAGGCCGCAGACGTTGCGGGCGTACTCGATGCAAGCAGTCTGCATGCCGAGGCAGATGCCGAAATATGGCGTGCCGCTCTCGCGCGCATGGCGAATGGCGTTCAGCATCCCTTCGATGCCGCGCTTGCCGAAGCCGCCGGGGACGAGGATGCCATCGAAGCCCTCAAGCTGCGAGGCGTAATCATCGGTCTCGAGCCCTTCGGCCTCGATCCAAGTCACCCGAAGCTTCAGGTTGTGCGCGAGCGCGCCGTGAACCAACGCTTCTTTCAGCGATTTATAGCTGTCCTCGTACTCAACATACTTGCCGACGATGCCGATGGACACTTCATCCTTAGGGTTGTAGGCGCGGTGGACGATGTCCTGCCACTTGGAGAGGTTCGGCTCCTTGGCCTCGATACGGAGGTACTTCAATGCGAGCGTGTCTACTCCTTCGGCGGCGAAGGTCAGCGGAACCTCATAGATGCTGGCGACGTCGCGTGCGGCAATCACGGCAGGCTCTTCGACGTTGCAGAAGAGGGCAATCTTGCTACGCATCTCGCGGGGAACCGGGCGGTCTGAGCGGCAGAGCAGGATGTCGGGCTGAATTCCGATCGAGAGCATCTCCTTGACGGAGTGCTGCGTGGGCTTGGTCTTGAGCTCCTGCGCGGCGGCGATCCACGGAATCAGTGTGACGTGGACGAAGACGGTGTTGTCGCGGCCAAGGTCCTGGCGCATCTGGCGAATCGCTTCGAGGAAGGGAAGCGATTCGATATCGCCCACCGTTCCGCCGATCTCGACGATGGTCACCTCGGTGTCGGCGGCGACCTTGCGCATGGCGTTCTTGATCTCGTTGGTGACGTGCGGGATGACCTGCACGGTCTTGCCGAGGTAGTCGCCGCGGCGCTCCTTGGTGATGATCTGCTCGTAGATGCGGCCCGTGGTGAGGTTGTTGTCTCGAGTCAGCTTGGCGTGGGTGAAGCGCTCGTAGTGGCCGAGGTCGAGGTCGGTCTCTGCGCCGTCGTCGGTGACAAAGACCTCGCCATGCTGGAAGGGCGACATGGTGCCGGGATCGACATTGAGATAGGGGTCAAACTTCATGAGGTTGACCTTGATGCCGCGGGCCTCAAGAAGGCAGCCGATGGAAGCTGCGGCGAGACCCTTACCAAGGCTGGACACAACTCCGCCGGTAACAAAGATGTACTTTGCTGACATTAATGCGACCTCTTCAATTGTTCGTGATGGGCGTGCTCGGTGTGCACAATCAAGTATCGCAGGGTTGGGGGCATCGAGGCAACTGGGTTATTTTTGTGGGTGTATTACGGCAAAGCGATGACGGGACATACACTGAAGGCATCGCTCGATGAAGAGATTCATAAGAGAGCCGGAGCTAAAGATGAAGTTTTGTAGGTTGCTGCTGGGAGCGTCGATTTTGCTCTTGAATGGGATCGCCGGAGTCGCTCAGGTAGACGTGTTGACGCAGCATAACAACCTTGAGCGTACAGGCGCAAATCTGCAGGAGACCGTCCTGACGCACCAGAACGTCAACGTGAAGCAGTTTGGCATGATCTTCAAGGGGGTGGTGGACGACCAGGTGTATGGCCAGCCGCTCTATGTATCGCACGTCAAGGTAGGAGGCGGCTTTCACGATGTGGTCTATGTGACCACGGTGAACAACAGCGTCTATGCCTTCGACGCCAACGAGGCGAGTGCATCGACTCCAATCTGGCATGTCAATTTTGGTACACCGGCAAATCTGCATGACGCAGACTTCGGCTGCCTGGATATCAACGGGAAGATGGGGATCATCGGAACCCCGGTGATCGACCGGCAGAGCGGCACGCTGTATGTCATCGCTTTGACGCGGGCGGGCGGCGGCTTCATTCAGCGGCTTCATGCGCTGGACATCGCAACCGGAGCGGATATGACGAATAGTCCGGTGACGATCGCTGCAAAGGACTTCGATCCGCTGATGCAGAACCAGCGTCCCGCCCTGTTGCTCTCACGCGGCGTGGTCTATATCGGCTATGCCTCGCACTGCGACAAGGAGCCGTACCACGGCTTCCTGATGGGCTACGATGCGAAGTCGCTGCGCCAGACTGCCGTGCTTAACACCTCCCCCACAGGCTCGGAGGCGAGCATCTGGCAGTCGGGACAGGCTCCGGCCGTAGATGCCGATGGCAATATCTACGTCGTCACAGGCAACGGTTCGTGGGACGGCAAGGTGAACTTCAGCGAGAGCTTTTTGCGGCTCAGTCCGGAATTGAACCTGCTCGACTGGTTCACTCCCACCAATCACGTTGAACTGGATGCAAAGGATCTGGATCTCGACTCCTCCGGCGCCACGCTGATCCCCGGAACCAATCTTGTGTTGGGCGGTGGCAAAGAGGGTGTTCTGTATGTCCTCGACAAGCGCCACCTCGGGCATCTCGGCGATGAGCACGCATTGCAGCACTTTCAGGTCGGCAAATCGCACATGCACAGCTTCGTATATTGGAAGAGCGACAGCAAGGGACCGCTGCTCTACCTGTGGGGGCAGATCGACAGATTAAAAGTCTTCGGGCTGACTGGGGACAAAGTGACAGAGACCCCCTTGATGGAGCGGCCTGAAGTGAATCAGGGGCATCCCGGCGGCATGCTATCGATCTCGGCAAACGGTGGCAAGGAGGGAATCCTATGGGCAGCGATCCATGCGACCGGTGACTCCTGGCACGAGTCGCGCCCGGGAATTCTTCATGCCTACGATGCCGACGACGTGAGCCACGAGCTATGGAACTCGCTCGAAGATGCAAAGCGCGACGATTGCAACAACTACTCTAAGATGGCTCCTCCGACCATCGCCAACGGCAAAGTTTATCTGGCCAGCTTTGGCACGGAAAATGTGGGAACGGGACAGATGTGCGTCTATGGTTTGCTGCCGGATGGGCAAGCTCCCGCAGCTCCCGATGGACTCCAGGCCAAGGTACAGAAAGGTGTGATCTCGCTCTCGTGGGCTGCTGTGCCTGGGGCGAGGACGTATACCGTGAAGAGCCTGGACAGCGCCAACGACGCACCGAGCACGCTCGCCACTGGGTTGGTCTCACCGGGATTTACCGGGATTACGCCCTACAAAGGAACGTCTGTTTACGTCGTTACGGCAGTGAACTCAAATGGCGAGAGCGTTCCCTCCAAGCCCGTCACCGTCGATCTGCAACGCGCTGCGTCCGTTCAGCGAAACCATGGGATGACGCACTGATAAGCGGCACTGATGTTCGAGGGAGACGCGCCATGAGAACGGCTACCAGAATCAATCTGCAGGTATGGGCTCTGCGGCGGATGGACACGCTGAGCAGGCGGCTCAGGCGCACGCCGTCCACAGCAGAGCATCTTGCCACCGGCCTGCGCGGAGAGCGGGAAGCGCTCTTTCATCTGCGGACGCTCGGCTACACGGTTGTGGCGCGGCGATGGAAGAGTACAAAGCTGCGCGGTGACGTCGACCTGATCGGCTGGGACGAGGACCGCCTCTGCTTCATCGAAGTTAAAACTCGAACCGGAAGAGACCCGCTGGCTCCGGCCGAGTCAGCCGTCGATGCCGACAAGCAGGAGATGCTGAGAAAGATGGCGCGAGCCTATCTGCGCAGCTTTCCCGAAAAGTTGAGGCGCGAGGTTCCAGTTCGCTTCGATATCGTTTCGGTGTACTTGCAGCCAGATACAGTTGAGTTCGACGTATACAAAGGAGCATTCGGATGGGAGTGACTTACACGCAGGG
>NZ_DATKQC010000464.1:0-5098 GCF_035532915.1 Edaphobacter sp. | reverse complement strand
TATGGTGAGAGCGCTGGGGCTCGAACCCAGGACCAACGCCTTAAAAGGGCGATGCTCTACCAACTGAGCTACGCTCTCAAACCACATTACAAAGTTAGCACATTCGGATGCATTCGTTCGGAGCCGACTCTTCCACAGTAGGCGAAACGCCTCGGATGCGGACTTTAGTAACATGACTCGTCACGAATGTTTGATTGACTTGAGATTCTGTCCCCGGTAGCCTCAGGCTATTGCGGTAACTGCGGAACAACATCGCAGTTTGCAGACGATACGCTGTTACCGAAATACACACAGCTCATCATGATGGATTCTCGGGACCAAGATCCAAACGAAGCTCTGCCTGCGACTAAGACGCGCGAAGATTCTTCAGCGCTCTACTCCTGGGCGAATCTTCATGGGATCAAGCACCGCGACTTCTCCGCTCGGCAGCGCGCTAACCTGCACGACAAGGAGCAGCAAGCGGCTATCCCAGCCACGGCCAAGCCTGGCTATCCTGGAGCGCCTGATGCCGCTGGATTTCGTCCCTCTCGTGAGGCCGATAACGCACCTCGCACAGAAGGGGTAGAACGCCGCAAAGGCGTCCGCAGAGCGGAGGCGATCGCGAGGGCTGAGACGATGACAGGCCACGAGTCGCGTGAGATCACTGACCCTGTCCAAAGGCAGGCTGCTCGTGACGCGGAGTTTGATCTGCGCCGCAGACCGCCCACGGTTCCAATTCCAACGTCAGCCCAGTTCATCGCCGACGATGACGCCACCGAGCACGGCCTCGAAACAAATCCTCTCAACGATGCGCATCCAGAGGCAGATTTCGTCCATGAGGCGACAGCATCAGAGTCGTTGCCGCCCTCTTCGGTTCTCTCCGGAACGGCTGATTCCGCGGGGCCTGCGTGGCTTTACTCGCCGCCAACGCTACAGATTCCCGCG
This sequence comes from Edaphobacter sp., assembly GCF_035532915.1. GTDB lineage: Bacteria > Acidobacteriota > Terriglobia > Terriglobales > Acidobacteriaceae > Edaphobacter. Next base: position 4,174 of record NZ_DATKQC010000464.1, on the reverse strand, counting down.
AAGCCGCTTGCCGCCCCTTCGACCTCCGCTCCTGCGTCCGTTGCCGAGACGCTGCAATCCTCTCGTGAGCGCGTGGCCTCGCGCTGGTTCGCCCTTAAGGGCGTATTTGAGCAGATCGAAGATCCGGCAGAGGCCGCATCGTTTCGACAGAAGGAGACGCGCACTCCAGTACTTGCCGTCTACTCCATCGCGGGCGGAGTGGGCAAGACCAGCTTGGTTGCGACGGTGGGCCGTTCCTTGTCTGCAATGGGTGAAAAAGTTCTGCTTACTGATACGACATCGCATGGTCTGCTTCCGTTCTACTTCGGAGCCAATGAACTGCAACACGATACCGTTCGCACGTTCTCCCCTCCCAGTGGAAGCACCGACGCTCCGATCTACCTCGTCAGTCACGAGATGGAAGAGAAGGGAAGAGAGGAGAGCGCACAGGAACTTTTTCTCGAAGAGGTGGCCACAAATAGTCAGGGCATGCATCGCATCCTGCTCGATCTGTCGTCGACCTCAGGCTGGGTCATTCGCCAGATGGCGCGCATGAATCTGACGGTGCTGGTTCCGGTCGCTCCGGATATGAACTCGGTCATCAGCACGGGGTTTGTCGAGAGATTTTTCAGTGGCCTCATCGATAACGACGCGCGTCCTTTGCAACCTTTTTATGTTTTGAACCAGTTTGACCCTTCCTTGCCGTTGCATCTCGATGTTCGCGAGGTGTTGCGCAGGAAGCTGGGAGATCGCCTGCTGCCCTTTGTGATTCATCGTGCGCCTGCGGTCAGCGAAGCGCTTGCGGAAGGCATGACGGTGGTCGACTACGCTCCGGATACACCGATTGCCGAAGACTACATCGGCATCGCTACGTGGCTCCGTACGATTGCGGCACCAGCCTCGGCGGGCTTCCGCACCGGTCGCTGGACCGAGCGCTGAAGGGTTGCCTCATGGCAGGCGACAGACTTTCACAGTTGCATTGGCATAGGGACAGTCGAATCCCGTCTTAGCCGCTTCATCCAGCACGATCCAGTTCACCTTCACAGGCTTCAATGCTGCCATTCTTTGTGCGTCCGATTTGCCATTGATTCGTTCCTGGGCTGTCTCCCCGATTTGCCATGCGGCGGCTAATGCTGGCGTGACAGAGACCTCGCCTCCATCTTTGGAGTAGTCCGGCAATGCGCTTCGCTCGGCGATGGCTCGAAAGCATTGTGCGTCTTCGCCCGCGCTTGTAATGTAGTGAGCGTCGAGAGCAAACAGGGCCGTCTTCGGCGTATTTTGTCTGACCCATAGGAAGGCCTGCTCCCACTGGTTGTAAGGAGTCGTCCCTGGCATCTCGAGGTGTGCCGAGTTGGGGAAGGTTTGCCTCTCGGCAGAGAACATGACTCCGGCCAGAAGGACAAACGCGGTTGCCCCTCTCAGCAAGCTCCGCTGCAAGACCCATCGTGCGAGCTGAGAGCCTACTGCCAGGATCATGACGATATAGACGACCTGAAAGATTCGCAATGGCTGCAATCGAGCAACCAGATGAGTCGCCATCTGCTGCCGGGCGAAGACCATGGCAACGAGTGCAGCTACCGAGCCGCAGATCACCGCCATGCGTGCGAGCGCTACGCTTGCGGCACTGCGGTCTCGAAGGGTTCTAAAGCCGACGATCGCGAGGATGGCCAATGGAGCGGCCAGCCCGATCTTCTCGTACCAATGCCATGCTCCCAGGAACCAGTAATAGCGCGTCATTTCGACTCGAACGTAAATGGCGCTCTCGGCGGGAGACAGAGCTTGTATCGCTGCGGCCACGCCGAGTGCGGTCAGGCACAACGTAATTGTTCCGCCCACGCGCAGCCATCGCGTCGGGGACAGCATGCAACTCAGCACAAGCACGCATCCAAACCCATAGGCAGCCATCAGCGGATGCATCGCTGCCGCACAAGCCAGCGAGCCGACGCATAGGATCCATCCTCTACGTCGGCTCGCGTTCAATTCTCTCGCCAGAGGAAACGCGTCGAGGATGCCGACCAATGCAAGCAGAACGCACGGCGTCGAGAAACTTCTCGCGGTCACGTAAGGATCCATCAACATCAGCGAGGTCCCCGCAATCGGAAGCGTGATCCACATTGCGAGCAATGCGCACGCTCCGATGCGTGCTTCCGGTGAGTCATAGCATCTCGCGACCAGCAAATATGCGGCGAATAGTGTCAGCCAGACCGTTGCGAGATAGAGCGATAAAAGCACGACTGGAAGAGTCAGATGCGACCAATGTACGAGTGCCGCGACCATCGGAGCGAAGAGCGAGAACCGCAGATGCTCGGTCACAAACGCGGTGCCATACGGATACAACGTTGGATCGAGCAGTCGCTTGACGCCGGCCATGTACAGCCCGCCGTCTTCGGCGTAAGGATGATAGCCATGCACCATTAGGACCAGCGCCGTCAGAATGGTGACGAGGACGTAGGCAACGCGCAGCTCCGATCTGCGGATGAGGCGATGCGAAAGCGAAGAAGGAGTTGATACTGTCGCTGTCGTCGCCAATTACGCCTACCTCCATTTCTTATGCATAAACCGCGCAGTGTCGAAATTACAGACTAAATAAAATCCGGCCCATAAGCTGCTGCCTTTGAGGACAATCTTAGTTACAGATTGTTTGCTTGACCTGTTATCCGCGACGCAGATTTCCATGTCTGTGAAGCGATTTCAGCAACAAGCGACGGTACAATAGAGATGCCTATGCATAAATTACTCCCTGTCAGTGCCGCGACCTTTTGCCGGGGCATTTTCTCCGCATGAGTACACAGCGCGGCAGCCGCAATCTTATAAAAGTCCTTCCGGGCCTGCTCATCAGCGCCTTTTTTCTTTGGTACACGTTCAAGGGAATTTCGTTCTCCCATATTCGGGCGCTACGCATCGTGCATCCTGCCTGGATCCTGGGTGTGCTGGGCTTTACGCTGGCTGGTTATACGCTCCGTTGCGTGCGCTGGACCCAGATGATGCGCTTCACCGGCGCGCGTTTCACCGTCTGCGCCCGCGTCCTGATGACCTCGCTCGCCGCGAACAATATCCTTCCCCTCCGCATTGGCGACGTCATGCGCATCTTTACTTATGCACCCGACCTTGGAGCTTCACCATCGGTCATCCTCAGTACCGTCATTCTTGAAAAGCTTCTCGATGTCTTTGTTGTAGGCCTCATTTTCATCGCCACGATGGGGCGCGATCTCCCGGCTAAAATTCGCCACGGCGCTGATATCGCGGTCCTGATCTCCGTCATCGGTCTGCTCATCTTTATGCTCGCAGCCGCGCACCTTGAGGCACCTCTTCGCCGCCTCTTCGCAAAGCTTCCAGCGAACAAACTCGTCCAGAAACTCGAACACTGGATTCTGCTTGCGGTCGATACGCTCCGGCAGCAGGGAATTGTCGGCAACCTGTTGCTGTTGTTGCAGAGCTTCGTCATCTGGTTCTGTGAGGGGATGATCTTCCTCGCCGCCATCCATCTCGTCGGACTGAGCACGGATGTGCTTGGCCCGTGGGAGGCAGTCTCCTTCGCCAACCTCTCGTATATGCTGCCCAGTTCGCCGGGCGCTATCGGGACGTTCGAGTGGGCGGTGAAATCGGCACTGGCCAGCCACGGAACTCCGCAGGCGCAAGCCGCCGTTTTTGGCCTTGCCATTCACGCCTGGATGCTCATTTCCATCACCGGAGCGGGAGGACTGATCTTCCTCATCCATCGCTTCAAGATCAACAATCACACGCCCCTGTTGGAAGAGATCGAGACGCTTCCAGACGAGCTTCCGTGAGCCGGATCAAGGTACCCCCTCCCCCCCTATACTTAAGTCCTAAAGTCTTCAAAACAAAGGACACAAGTCCAAACTTCAGTAATGGTACCCCTTAACGTAAAAAGGTCCGGCGGAGTGCCGGACTTCTGTTCTTTTCTCTGAGTTAATTGTACCAAGGGTTGTCAAGCGGTTCTGGTTGAGTTAGCGAGCGGTTGGGGAACTCTTCCGGCCGGGTCAAGTAAACTCGAACTGAAGCCCCACAAAATATTTCTTTCAGCGGTGAATCCGAAGCATGTATCGCACAATTCAACAGTCCTTGCTGGCCCGCCTCCAGGCCATCCTGCTTGCAAAATACGACGTCACGATTGCCACCCTGGCGGTGGAGCAGCCCCCGAACATCGCCTTTGGCGAAGTGGCGCTGCCGGTTG
>NZ_DATKQC010000463.1:0-8977 GCF_035532915.1 Edaphobacter sp. | reverse complement strand
GCGGTCAACGGTAACATCAAAGCACTGTTGCGACGCGGACGCGGCTACCGCAACCTCAACTACCTGCTCCTGAAAGCGCAACGGCTGGCCGCCACAAGAACCCAACTTGTCGCTTTTCAGAAAGCCGCGTAAAACGATGACCTTTACACTTTCTCGTCAAGAGCCGCTTTTGCTTTTGTTCTTGCTTTTGCTTCGGACGGTTGCGAAAAGGCCCCTTTGAGGGGCCAGCAACCGTAAAGCCACCGGCTCTGCCGGTGGATACTTACTTATGTTGAGCAGCACCCGTCCGGCGCTCATCGCTCTCCTGCTCGAAGGCGTTCTGTTTCCAGGTCTTCTGCTCATGGTCCAGGGTTGTGTCGTCGGACCCCGCTACAAGCCCCCGGTCGCTCCGGTTCCCGATAACTGGCGAATGCCGGCAAGCGAAAGCTCCTCACTGGGGAATGAGAAGTGGTGGGAACTGCTGAAAGATCCGGTCCTGCAGCAAATGATCCGGACAGCGTTGGCGCATAACATCGACATCCGCACGGCTGCAGCACAGATCATGCAGGCACAAGCGCAGGTCATGGTGGCGCGATCAGTGCAGCTTCCGCAGATCTCCGCAGGCCCGGGTTTTACGGGCGAGAAGATACAGGGCGGCACGGGGGGCAATAGCTCAACCAAATCGCAGACGGTCCGCTTCTACACGCTGACAGGCAGCCTCTCCTATGTCTCCGACTTCCGGGGTGAATATCGGCAGGCCACCGCTGAGGCCCGCGAGAATCTGCTGTCCACTGAACAGGCGCGCAGCAATGTTGTCCTGACCGTGGTGAGCAATGTTGCGCAGGGCTATCTCGCGCTGCGGACGCTTGACCTCGAGTTGCAGCAGACGCAGGATACGGTGAAGGCTTATCAAGCTTCTTTGAAGCTTACCCAGCAGCTTTATGAGGGCGGTGTTACGTCGGAACTCGACGTGAAACAGGCGCAGACGGCGCTGGATACCGCGCTGGCCGAGATTCCATCACTGCAGAAGCAGATTGGACAGGAAGAGGACGCTCTCAGCATCCTTCTCGGGGAAAATCCAACGGCCACTCCGCGCGGTCTCGATGTCGCCCATCAGCCGCTGCCGCCATCAGTTCCCGCGGGTCTGCCGTCGCAGCTGCTGGTGCGGCGCCCCGATGTACTCGAAGCTGCCCATACATTGGCTGCTGCTTATGACGCTGAGGATGTTGCTACAGCCGAATTCTTTCCTCAACTCTCCCTTACCGGTTCGGGGGGGACGGAAAGCGCCGCGTTATCGCACATCGTATCTGCCCCGTCTCTGGTATGGACGGCCGTAGCGAGCCTTACCCAGCCCATCTTCACTGGTGGACGTCTGACCGGTAATTTGAGAGTGACCCAGGCCCAGCGCCAGCAGGCTCTCATCGCGTATCAGGGCACGGTGCTCACCGCGTTTCAGCAGGCAAACGATGCGCTGATCGCCTATACCCGCACGCAGCAGCAACTGACGGCACAGGAAGCGCTGGTCAAGGCCGAACAGGATTCTCTGCATCTGGCGAACTTGCGCTACCAGGGCGGCGTCGATACTTACTTGAATGTACTTACCGCCGAAGAGAGCCTGTTCAGCGGTGAGATTACTCTGGCTTCGGATCGCGGTGCTGTTCTAACGGCGCTGGTCGAGCTCTATCAGGCCCTCGGCGGCGGCTGGCAGTCGTAAAGGCGGAGGTTGTCTTCTGAATCGAGCAGAACTGGCTTCAAGCTTCGGTCGCCGACGAACACATTCCCAGTAGACGGAGTCGTGCTTGGATACGTCGCCGAAGAGTCTTCACAAAAGCCCCGCATGGCCATCGAGAGCTTCCGCCACGAGGAAACATATCATCCCGAAGTGCTGAAGCCTGCGATTGACGCCTACGACCGGACGCTTAAGGAGTATTGGCAGAAGACTGGGCGCGCCGACGGGCTGTCATGGTCGGCAAACATGGCGCAGCACTACGGCACGTTTTCCCGATTGATCAAGACAGTCGCCCAAAAGCAGGGCTTCACGATCGAGGTGTAATTGGATGAGTGAAACCAGCCATGATCGCACAATTCCACAAGCTCAAGAGCACGATCCCGTGTGCGGGATGGAGGTCGACCCCTCGAATGCCGCCGCGAGCGTTGCATATCAGGGTGTCACTTTTCACTTTTGCAGCCAGGGTTGTGCGGCAAAGTTCCGGGCAGCACCAGAAAATTACGCTCGGAGCAATCCGAATTCATCTTCCTCCCCGATGAATGCGAAGACCGCGCCCCAAGGCGAATACACATGTCCAATGCATCCGGAGATCAAACAAGCTGGCCCGGGCAGCTGCTCGAAGTGTGGCATGGCGCTAGAACCGGTGACAGTCACCACACCATCCAAGCGAAGAGAATATACCTGCCCAATGCACCCGCAGATCTTACGCGATGCACCGGGGTCGTGCCCAATCTGTGGAATGGCGCTCGAACCTCGAGAGGTCGCTGCCGAAGAAACCAATCCGGAACTGATCGATATGACGAGGCGGTTTTGGATCAGCGTCGCGCTCGCCGTGCCGATGCTCGCGCTGATGGTCTCCGGATTTCTGCCCTCAATGCCTATGCAACACATGTTCTCGGCAAGAGTCTGGGCCTGGATCGAGTTTGCGCTGGCAAGTCCGGTGGTCCTCTGGTGTGGGTTGCCATTCTTTGTCCGGGGTTGGCAATCCCTGGTGCATCGCAGCCTAAACATGTTTACGCCGGTTGCCTTGGGTACTGGAACGGCCTACATTTACAGCGTCTTTGGTACCGTCATTCCTCAGATCTTTCCGGCGTCGCTTCGTGGAGCCGGAGGGCAGATCGATGTGTATTGTGAGCCGTCCGCAGTTATCGTTGCACTGGTTCTGCTAGGCCAAGTGTTGGAACTGCGTGCCCGCAGCCAAACCAGCGGTGCAATTCGCGCGCTTCTCGGCCTGGCTCCCAAGACGGCAATGCGGCTTGACGACGAGGGCGACGAAGCGGACGTACCGCTCGAACAAGTGCAAGTTGGTGACCGGCTTCGCGTACGGCCCGGAGAAAAAGTGCCGGTGGATGGCACTGTGCTTGAAGGTCACAGTTCCGTCGATGAATCGATGATCAGCGGAGAACCGATCCCCGTTGAAAAGGACAAGGACGCGAAAGTCACGGCGGGAACCGTGAATGGAACCGGCGGATTCGTGATGCGCGCGGAACGTATCGGCGCCGACACGCTGTTGGCGCAAATCGTAAAGATGGTCAGCGAAGCTCAGCGGTCACGGGCGCCGATTCAGAGGCTGGCAGACCGCGTCTCCTCGTACTTTGTTCCGGCCGTCATTGTTTCGGCCGTTATAACCTTTATCGTCTGGTACTTTGTCGGGCCGCAGCCGCGCTTCGCGCATGCGCTCGTAAATGCCGTGGCCGTTCTGATCGTTGCCTGCCCCTGTGCTCTTGGGCTAGCCACCCCCATGGCCATCATGGTGGGCACTGGTCGCGGAGCTCGCGCAGGCATCCTCATCCGTAATGCGGAGGCGCTGGAGATATTCGGCAAGGTTGACACACTCATCATCGACAAGACGGGAACCCTGACTGAAGGCAAGCCGTCGCTGAGCGCCGTCATTCCCCAGCCTGGAATCAGTGAAAACGACCTGCTCCAGCTCGTCGCCAGCCTTGAGCGCTCCAGCGAACATCCTTTGGCGGCAGCCATCGTCAAGGGGGCCGAGGCAAAGAAGCTTTCTCTGTCCGATGTCGCCGGATTTAACTCCACGACCGGCAAAGGTGTGAAGGGAACCGTCTCTGGCAAGCAGGTTGCAGTCGGAAATGCGGAGTTGTTCCACGACCTGTCCGTCGATCCCAGCCCTTTGCTTGATCGGGCCGAAGCTCTGCGCGAGGAGGGCCAGACGGTGATGCTGGTTGCCGTGGATGGCAAAGCCGCCGGCATCGTGGGCGTCGCCGATCCAATCAAGGATTCCACACCGGATGCGATTCGAGAGCTCAAGGCAGCCGGTCTGACAGTCATCATGGTCACTGGAGACAACGCGACCACAGCCAAAGCTGTCGCGGAAAAGCTCGGCATCGAGTTTGAGGCCAATGTACTTCCGCAAAAGAAGGCGGAGGTAGTCAAGGAACGTCAGCAAAAAGGCTCCGTGGTCGCGATGGCCGGCGACGGCGTGAACGATGCGCCCGCGCTCGCGCTGGCTGACATAGGCATTGCCATGGGGACCGGGACCGACGTGGCGATGGAAGCTGGCGGCATCACGTTGTTGAAGGGCGACCTACGCGGCATTCTCCGCGCTCGTCATCTGAGCAAATCCACAATGCGCAATATTCGCGAGAACCTGTTCTTCGCGTTCGCCTACAACGTAGTTGGGGTGCCGCTTGCCGCCGGCGTACTCTTCCCTGCATTCGGCTTGCTTCTCAATCCAATGATTGCGGCGGCCGCCATTAGTTTCAGCTCGGTCTCGGTGATTGCAAATGCGCTGAGATTGCGGACGACAAAGATATGAATCCCCGACGAAACCTGGTCGTCCGACACGGGCTTGGGCGAAGGGAGTTTGCCGCCCTGATCCTTAATGACCAGATATGTCCACAGCCGCTATGAAAGGGTTTTAGCTGGGACTATTTGCGCGAGCCGACGTCAGAAGAGATTTTACAATTCTGATGCTGAATCGGTTCACACCTAGGCGTCTCTAACAGTATCCCTGGAGAACAATGCCCCCGGTCCAGTTCGATGAGGTGATATCCGGTTCGCGCTTGCGGGCCGCAGTTGTAGTCGCCCACCCGGACGACGAGACGCTCTGGTGCGGCGGGTACATACTCGCCCATCCGGAATTTGATTGGCGCGTTGTGACTCTTTGCAGGGCATCCGATCCAGACCGTGCACCAAAGTTCCGCAAGGTTCTGGAGCAATTGGGCGCGGTGGGCGAGATGGCGGATCTGGATGATGGGCCGGACCAAGTGCCGCTGCCAATCGAACAGATTCAGGCAACGATAACCAGATTATTGGCTGGAAACAGTTACAGCTTGATCCTCACACATGGTCCGCGTGGCGAGTACACACGTCATCGTCGGCATGAGGAGTGCTGCCGAAGCGTCGTTGACCTTTGGCGATCGGGTAACATCGCCACAAACCGCCTATCGCTATTTGCTTACGAAGATGGAGGGCACGCGTACTTGCCTCGGGTTCGCAACGATGCAGATCAACGTGACGTGTTGGCAGAGAACGTCTGGCTCGAAAAGCGCCGGCTGATTACGGACGTTTACGGGTATGGCGTCGACAGCTGGGAAGCGATGACCGTTCCTCGCGAAGAAGGATTCTGGTGCTTTGACTCAGCACAGGCGGCAGCAAAGCGCACAGCAATTAGGGAGCAACAATCGTGAAGGTACTCGTATTGAGCGAATATCCGGCGCCGGCGGCTGGCTTGGCCCTCCAAGGTGAGTTGTTATGCAAAGGCCTTTCCGAGATGGGCGTGGATGTTCATCCGGTACACCTGGAATCGGATTTGGAAAAGGAGTGGTACTATCGCTGGTTTAAGCCAGATGTCGTAGTCGGCGTGGGGTTCTGGGGCCATATCCCAAACCTGGTTCTGCATCCCCAGCGATTTGGGATGAAGGCCGTGCCGTGGCTCGTGGCCGATGGCTATATTGCAGAACATCGTGACGTACTCAATGCTCTGCCCCTGATCCTGGTCACCTCCAATTGGGTGAAGGAGGTGTACGTCAGAGATGGCATCTGCGGAGACAATATCGTGGTGTTGCCGGTGGGTTGCGGCACGGATCGATACAAGCCGCATAGCCAGGGCGACGTAAAGGTGCAATCGATCCGCGAGGAGTTTGGAATATCGAAGGATCAGTTGATGATTCTGACCGCTGGTGGCGACGGCGCATCCAAGGGGGCTCAGGAGGTCATGCAGGCGTTGGCGCTGATCGATGGCGAGGTCCCCGACTGGAGATACGTCTGCAAGGTTTGGCCTCAATCACGTACTGAGCAACAGAACCTGATCGACCTCAAACTGGCGGCGGATCTGGGAATCAGCGAAAAGGTCATTTACTCCACCAATGTTGTCTCGCAAAACTTTATGCCTTACTTGTTGTCTGCCTGCGACATCTACGCTGCCCCTTCACGACTCGAGGGCTTTGGCATGATTCAGGTTGAGGCGAATGCCTGCGAAAAGCCCGTGATCGCAATCGATGCCATGGCATTTCGTGACACGATGGTGCATGGCGAGACGGCATTCCTGGCGAAAATCGCAGAGGAAAGAAAGATTACCGAGGCGCTGTACGGCGAAGGGCACGACTACGAGAAGACTCATCGAATCGTGTTTCCAAATCCGCGCACTGCTGAATATCGAGCCAGTGTTCCCGACATCGCCAAGTACCTTCTTTTACTCATGAAGGACAGCGCGCTACGGCAGCGCATGGGAGAAGCAGGCCGCAAGCGCGTGGTCGAGTTGTTCGACTATCGCCAGGTTGCAAGGCAATTTGTGGAGATCGTATCCGACCGGTTGGGTATCAAGTAAAAGGCAACGAGGCGGCGACGGCCGGCCTTCCAATCCAACACGCAATTGAGGAATCTATGTCATTCGACGAAAAGTCGCTAGCCTCCATTGAGCTGGCTAAAGAAGCCGCCCTACAAATCCTGCTGCATAACGTACAGGGACCATTTGAAGGACTGCCCCGCACCGCTGGTTGGGGGTACCCGGAACCCTACACTCGGGACCTGATGATTTCAGCTCTCGGCTTTCTGGCCACCGGCAACGAGCAACTTGCAGACGCTCTGGAACGCACTCTGGTATCGCTTGCTAATAATCAGACAATGCATGGCCACATCCCATCTCTGGCCCACGATCCCGCAAACCGCGGCTCCAGTGACTCGACTCCGCTCTTCCTCTTCGGGCTGGCTCTCTACAGAATATCGAGGAACCAGCCGGAGTTCCTCCGTGAGGCAGCGGAGAAGGCCAAGAAGTGGATGCTGTATCAGAGCCCAGATGACAGGGTAATGGTCGCACAGTTGCCCACCAGCGACTGGCGTGATGAACAATACGTGATGGGATACGGGCTGTACGTGAACATGATTGTCTATGCGTATCTTCGTCTTTATGGGGAGCACGAGTCTGCTGAGCAACTGCGCAGTTTAATGAGCCGTTTGGAAGTCAGTGGCGAATTGAAGAATACCTATGAGCAAGAGGCTCTTGTCGAGCCAACCGCGCCCTACTACGCTCTGTATTCGTACAAGGTGATGAGCAGCGACCGGTTTGACTTGCTCGGCAACAGTCTGGCGATTCTGACCGGGATTGCTTCACCTCAGTGGGCCACGAACATGTTGACGTGGATTGAAGCCGAGTGCGAGGCCATGCGGGGCCGCGGAGAGCTTGCCGTGGATCTGCCGCCCTGCCTGTTTCCGTACATTCTGCCCCATCATGCGGATTGGCTGCCACGATACGAGCGATATAACCGGCCTGGCGACTATCACAACGGGGGTGTGTGGCCGTTCATTTGTGGCTTCTACGTCTCGGCGTGCGTGGCAGCAGGACAGATGGATCTGGCAGAGCGAAAACTCTTGGCCCTGACAGAACTCGTCAAGCCGTGGCATGAAAACGCAGCGGAGTGGGGCTTCAACGAATGGATTCATGCCCAAACCGGCAAACCAAGCGGCCGGGATTGGCAAACCTGGTCGGCCGCAATGTACTTATACGCGGCCCAGTGTGTGTTGCAGCGGGGTACACTTTTCTTCGACGGCATACGCGGGGAAATCTAAGCGCAGCACTGAAAACCTGAAAAGTACCACCTTGAGCAGGTGAATTCAGCTCAGGGTAAGTGCCAATTGCAGTTTGTCTCAACCGAGGGGTTCACCCCAAAAGACTGTGCCCATTCCTGGAAGGCTCCCTGCAGAGTGATAGACTCGTAGCTGCTTCCCCGATAACTCTCCGGAGTGCTGACTATGAAACGTCCATGGATTCTTCTGAGCGGGGCCGTCCTCCTCTCGATCACCCTTTCCCGTGCGGATAGCAAGAAGCCGTCAGCGATTCATTCCATTCCCTTCTCATTTGAGGCCAATCACGGGCAAGCGCCCGCTGGGGTGGGATTCGTGTTTCACCGCGAAGGGATGGCCGCACTGTTTTCTGCCAAGGGAGTTGAGTTTGTGTTTACGGGAAGAAGTCGCGGGCGGAGCACCTTACAGCTTATGTTTGCCGGGCGAAACGGGCAGCCAGACGGGCAGGACAAGTTAGCCGGACATGCCAACTATTTCGTCGGAGACGATCCCGGAAAGTGGATAACGGGGGTGCCGCTCTATTCGCGCGTGAGATACAGAGACATTTATCCAGGAATTGATCTAGTGTTTTACGGCAACGGCACGGAGCTGGAGCACGACTTCATCGTGAACCCAGGAGCCGATCCGGGGCACATTGCATTGCGCCTCAAGGGGGCTTCCAGCCTGCATTTGCGCGACGGCAACCTGGTTGTGAGTAGCGAAAACTCCGAGCTTCTGATACGAAAACCTGCGGCATACCAGACAACTGCTGGGAAGCGTGTAGTGGTCGAATCCGAATTGGCGCTGGACAAAGACGGGACCGTGCGCTTTCGGATAGGCAGATTCGATCGCTCACGCCCGTTAATAATCGACCCCGTCCTCGTGTTTTCGACTTACTTGGCCGGGACAGGCTCCGATATTCCGACCGGACTGGCAACAGATGCGGCGGGGAATGTTCTGCTTACGGGCTTCACGAGTTCCACGGATTTTCCGCTCCAGAACCCGGAGCAGAAGAAAATGGCGGGTTGCGTCAACGGGTCGGGCTGCCAGAACGCCTTCGTCACTAAGTTCGATCCGACAGGGACGACGTTGATCTATTCGACTTATCTGGGCGGATCCACCGGAAATATAGCGTCCTCGATCGCTGTCGATGGGACGGGGAACGCAATCATAACAGGGATCACGAGCTCGGCGGATTTTCCGAGAGCTGGCGCGCCAGCAGGGTCGACGCTCAATTGCTCTTTG
>NZ_DATKQC010000462.1:0-3451 GCF_035532915.1 Edaphobacter sp. | reverse complement strand
TCCTTGCGATGAGCTATCTGTCACTGGCCGTCGCCGAGGAGCACTAAACCTTCAAAGCTCCCGCCCCCTTCATCCGGGAGCCCAGTTTCTGCGCGCGGCCGCTCTCCCGCCGCACGCAGCGCACCAGCGCCGTTCAGCGTGAGGGTGCCAGCACGGTGAGCATCAACCACCCACTGGCGGCGTATCTGACGGGAGACAGGAGTAACACCATGCAGAAGTTGCAGTATCTGTTTATGTCGTTGGCCGCGTTGCTGCTTGCAACACCGGCTTTTGCTGCTGATGCGGCGGTTAATGGCGGTTCGCCTGCTGGTCAGTGGGTTCCGCTGGCTGCCGGTCTGGGCATGGCCCTTGCAGCTGGTCTTTGCGGCCTCGGGCAGGGTAAGGCTACAGCCTCGGCAACCGAGGCTCTGGCGCGTAACCCGGGTGCACGCCCTGGAATCTTTATCTTCCTGATTCTCGGCCTGGCGTTCATCGAGTCGCTCGCACTGTTCACCTTCGTCATCATCTTCCTCAAGGTCCACGCTTAAGTTTTTGGGCCGTTCGGTTGTAAGGCAAAGCCTCCGCTCTTCGCGGAGGCTTTGCTGTTTTAGTAGCCAGCTATACGGTAGAATTGGCCGGACCACTTATGCTCGAAAATAGGCTCTCTCGCCGCCGATTCCTTAAGACCACCGCCTCCACTGCTGCGACTGTCAGCCTTGTCTCCGCGCTTCCTGCGCTCGCTGAAGTCGCGAAGCCGGAGACCGAAGCCCACGCCGCTGCGTATCCCGAGAACGGCACGCTTGTTCCTGATGAGGGCTGGCGTCTCTGGATTGACGAGAAGGCCGAATGGAAGGATGACACCATCTTTCTGCCGGAGGATGTGCGACTCGACAAGTTGCCCGTAAATGCCCCAACCGGCGGTTGGGAGGTGTTGACTCCCTCTGCGGGAAAAGAAGTGCTGCTGCCTACCAGCGTCGAGCAGCACTTTTGGGGAAAGTTCGGGCAGCGTTCGTACACGTCGGAGGAGTATCGCTACGCCGCCGACGATCCGATCCCGCAGAACGGTGCCTACTTTGGCGTGTCGTGGTGGTATCGCGAGATCGACATTCCGGCTTCGATGCAAGGGAAACGAATATTTCTGCATATTCGGGGAGCGCATCTTCGCGCGGAGGTCTATCTCAACAAGAAGCTGGTGGGCTACTCGATCATGGAGGAGCTTCCCTTTGAGTGCGATCTTACCGGCGCGGCCGACCCAGGCGGCCTGAACATCATTGCCATCCGCATCACCAATCCTTTTGGGCGCTTCGACTGGGTGGATGGGCTGAATGCTCAATGGGGAGCGGTGAAGCTTTATCGGTCGCATGGATTTGGTGCACTTGATCGCGGCATGACGATCAGCCAAGCTCCTCTCGACGACAGAATCATCGATGCCTGGGTCTTGAACACTCCAAAGGCAAAGACTGTTCAGGTTCACGCACAGGTTGAGCTTCCTGATGGTGCTGGTCACTTAGCCACAACAACCCCTCTCCGGAAAAACCTGAGAGTAGAGATTACTGATTCGCAAGGGCGCAATGTGCCCTCGTCAGTTTCTCTTGCGAAGCTTGCTGCAGATGGCTCACGCCTCAAATACGAATTTGAAATTACGCCTGACGAAGCAGAGATCTGGGATTTAGCTTCGCCTGTTTTGTATCATGCGAAGCTCACATGGACCTCGCATAACGGACAGACCGACACCCGCACGATTACCTTCGGCTTCCGCTGGTTCGCGCCCTCCGGCCTGGGCACTGACGCTATCTTTCGGCTCAATGGACGGCGCATCAAGATCTATACCTCGATTTCGTGGGGATACTGGGGGCTGAATGGCATGTTCCCTGTCCCGGAACTGGCTGAAAAAGAGGTCACACAGGCCAAGAAATTTAATTTGAACTGCCTGAACTTCCATCGCAACCTCGCCAAGGAAGAGGTGCTGCGTGCCCACGACCGGCTTGGTCTGCTGCGCTATATGGAACCGGGAGCGGGCAAGATGGCCATTGGCAAGCTACCGCCAAATGTCCAGGCCAATGCGGCCAGCATCGTGATGGAGAAGCCCGTCAGTGAGGCGGACAAGTTTGCGCAGCGCTACATGTTCGTCAAGTGCGTGGAAATGGTCAAAGCCTATCGTTCGCATCCAAGCGTGATCGAATACTGCCTGCAGAATGAGATTGGAGCTGACCTCAAAAATCCCGATACCATCGCCGTGCTGGAAGCGATGCGCGCCGAAGACCCTAGCCGTTGCATCGTGCTCAACGATGGCTTTGTAGCTCCTCCAAGGCGCGCGGCGCAGGCGTGGTTTGAACCGTATAACCCGAAGCTGCACCGTTCCGATGAGGAGCCGTGGGGAGGATGGTGGAATCAGCACCAGGGCGCGGGCGACCAATGGTACGACGAGTTCTACAAGTCGCCCACAGAGTTCACCTACCGCTCGCCGGTCCATGCGCAGCTATCGGAGTTTGGCGAGATGGAAGGCTGCGCCACGCCTGACAATCACTCGCTGATGATCCACCAGATTACGAACACCTATAAGAAGTACGGTGGCGACAGCTACGACCTGAAAGACCATGAAGAGATCGTCGCGGCGTATGACAAGTTTCTCGACAGGTGGAACTTCCGCGAGGCCTTCCCTGTGACCGAGCACCTTTGGCTCTCGATAGGCTCCAAGTGCTACGACACCTGGCAGAACTATCTTGAAAATGCTCGCATCTCCGACGATCTCGACTTCGTAGCGATCTCGGGCTGGGAATCTACGGCGATTGAGAACCACTCAGGCATTGTGGACAACCTGCGTAACTTCAAGTCGGACCCCACCCCTATTTCGGGGACGCTGATGCCAGTGCGTCCGGTGGCCAAGCAGAGGGCAATCTGCACACCGCTTGGCGGCCGTGCCATCTTTGATCTTTACCTGCTGAATGACACGCCCAAGGCAGTCACTGAGACGCTTACCTTCACGATGATTACGCCCAGCGGCCGACGCACGACGCTCACTTCCCTTCCCGCGCCGCAGCATATTCCCGATCAGTTCAGTTATCTGCTCAAGGAGGGTTTTGAGACGCCTGCGCTGACCGAAGAAGGGCGCTACCAGTTCCGGTTTGCCTTGTCGTCGGCGCCGCTCTCTACCCAGAGCAAAGAGATCTGGGTTGCCGATACGAAATATCGACAGAAGAAGCCGCTTTCAATCGCCGTCGCAGGCATCACCCTTGTTTTGCGCGAACAACTGACCGCTCTGCCCGATGTTACCGTTCATGGTTTCACGGCTGGGCACAGATACGATGCCATTGTGACGGGCGGGCTTACCGCCCACGCGTCCTCCGAGCAAAATGCAGGTGATACGACAGGGCTTGAGGCACAACCCGGCACAAAGAAGGCCATTCCGGGACGCAAGCTCGAACCGGGTGAGACTGCCGCCCCCACTCAGCTTGGAGCCCTTGCGGAGGGG
>NZ_DATKQC010000461.1:0-2683 GCF_035532915.1 Edaphobacter sp. | reverse complement strand
CGTTCTGTACGGCTACTACCGCACCGACAGCGACTCCCAGGATCCAAGTGAGGTTCCCACCGATCTGCCGGTCAGCATGACCATCGAACCGCAAGACGGTGCCCCCGCCGTGACCTTTCGCCTGGAGGACGCCAAAGCGGTTTTCTTCGTCAACACCTTTGCCGGCAGTCCCACGCAGCAGGACGTGCGCTTCTTCGACTCTCTCTCCATTCAGCCCTACCTCTGGGTCCGGCTGGCGTTTCAGGATGGAGAAATCATGGAAGGCCGCGTTTCGAACGATATTGCTCTGTTGACGAAGAACGCGTTCCAGCTTTTTCCCGTGGATGAGCTGACCAACAATCGCAGCCTCTTCGTTCCGAAGACTTCGCTCAGCAGTTTCCAGATCATTGGCCTTCTGGAGGCGCAAGCCTCCCAGCGGGAAGTCGCCTGACGCCTCGATTCATTGGTTCTTCATCTCACCTGCCGTGGTGAGGCCACCAAGGGACACGGCAACCACCGAGTCCCTTTTGCATTTCATGCTTTCGTCACCAATCCCCTTCGGTTTCATCCTCCCCAGACAACAAACGTGCTGTAGAAGATGGGTAAACTATGGGCCTTCCGACACCTCACAGTGCAAATTCCTGCACATAACAAGTGGCGTCGCATCGTCCCCTCCCGTAGAGCCCTTCAGAATCGGCCATCCAGCGTCATCTGCGGCGCAAACGGTTTGGCCCCGCAGTTGCAATCCTCTTTGGTTGAGCACACTCCCACCGCTCACCGTTGAAGGGACATTCATGAACCACGTAGGATCATCCGTGCTGGGGAAATCCGCCGTCATTCTGGTGATCGTCGCGATCGTTGCCGTCGCACTGAATTTCGCTTTCGCGCACTCGCTTCACTTTGAACCACTGGGTCTGCTTGGGTTTGGTCTTTTCTGTCTAGGCTATGCCGGAATCATTCCTTTGCTTTCCAGACGTACCCGTGCCCACGACGAACCTGTCCAGTCGCAGTCGGCGCAGAAGCCCCTCATCGGGCCGTCCATCATCGCCCGCCAGAGCGTTGCGTCCAAGCGTTCTTTCGACCACAGCGCGGCGCGCCCCTGCCATGCACTCACCATCGACCTGGAAGATTATTTCCACACCGAGGTCGCCTCTCAGGGCATTTCCTTTTCCGACTGGGAACACCAGCCTTCCAGGATCGAGCCCAGCACGCACCGCTTGCTGGACCTGCTGGATCGCAATGATACCCAGGCGACATTTTTTGTGCTCGGCTGGGTGGCGCGGCGTTATCCGCGGCTCGTTCGCGAGATCCGTCAGCGCGGCCATGAAATCGGGTGCCACAGCCTGGATCACCAACTGGTCCATCGCATGAGTCCGAACCAGTTTTATGAGTCCACCGCCGCCGCGAAAGAATTGATCGAGTCGGTGATTCAGGAACCAATCTTCGGCTATCGCGCCCCGTGCTTCTCCATCACCCCGGGTTGTGAGTGGGCGTTTGATGCGCTCGCCAAGCTCGGCTTCAGCTATGACTCCAGCGTAGATCGTCAGATACTCGCACTCTACCGCCAAACTGCTACCGACGGGAGTATCACCAAATGTGCGGATGAACCAAAAATTTGGCGGCCCGAAGCCGGTTTTTGAGTTGAGAATCTCTGGTTAGCCGCGAACGCGAGCACAACAGGGCCAACGCCCCAGCGCCTTTGACGAAATCTCTTCGGTCCATTTTTTCTCCGCTTGGAGTTTTTTCAGCTGGAGTATAAACCCGGTACATGCACTCAGTTGAAGGGAGCAGAAGCCTCTCCTGCTACAAACATGTTCTCAAGCTCTCGATCCGATCGGCGACCGTCCCTGGTACACAGCCGCTGGGTCTTCGCTCCACTGGGCCGCCTTACCTGGATTCGCTCATTTGATCCATGAGGCTTCTCTGCCTACTCAAGATGGAGGACAACTGCTATCGGGCGGACGGCTTGGAGGCTGTTTTCACGGGGCAAGCTTCGCCGCCGCACAAGGCTGAGGTGATACCCTTGCCCTCCGTGACCGTATAGATGCGGTCGACGGCTGGCAGCTTGAGCGTTTCCTTGGCGCCGCTTGGCCAGTGGACTTCTACACTTCCGATGCTCGTTGCGTCTCCGATGCCAAAGTGGACGCGCATGTCGTTGGAAGAAAGATAGCTGCCGCCGCTGAGAACATCGCCTCGCTGACGAATGCCGCCCGCATTCAAGTACACTGTGGCGCCGACCGCGTCCCGCGGACTTTTCGGTCCGCCAATCAGCTTCAACTCGACCCAGTGGTGGTGATCCGGATTGACGTTGCGAAGGAGCACCGGTACGCCGTCCATGTTGTTGATGACAACATCAATCTTGCCGTCGTTGAACAGGTCGCCAAAAGCAGCGCCGCGACCTACGCTGACCACAGCCAAGCCGGTCCCCTCGACCGCGGGCACCAGGTCGAACTTTCCGTTCTTCAGATTGCGAAACAGCAGCGGACGTTCCGCGTAACTGGTGCCCCAGTCCGGGTGCTCATCGACGTTGGGATAGACATGGCCATTTACGATCAGCAGGTCCTTCCATCCGTCATTGTCGTAGTCGAGAAATCCGTCGCCAAAACCGACAAAGGGAATGGTGGGCGCAGCAACGCCAGTCTCATAACTGACATCGGTGAAGTTGCCGGTGCCGTCGTTGCGGAAGACCACATCGTAATCGTCG
>NZ_DATKQC010000460.1:0-7324 GCF_035532915.1 Edaphobacter sp. | reverse complement strand
ACGTTTGCGGCTGAGCCGTTCCAGTTCTCTGCGCGTGGCTTCATCGATCACAATGGGCGGGGCGATACGCATGGCGAGGTCTCCTCATCATAAGATGAGTCTCGCCATATACGTGATTCTATTTATGACGCACTACACTAGCAGGTCGATCCAGAGCGAAAACAGCGGTCGCAATGTGTCCCGCTCGGGTGGCCGCGATGTAATGAAGATCCACCCCTCGCGCTTCTTCGACCATGTACGCGCATTCCAGACAGGCCGCTTATCGTCCTTCTCCGGCAGCAGCCGGAAGCTCTTGGCAACGAGACCCAAAGAGGATAAAACACCGGCACGCTGCGGCCCGGCCTTCCTATCTATATAGAAGGCCATCTCGGTGCCTTCGAGCTTCTTCAGCAGCTCCACGTCATCTGCCATCCATGCGGCAAGTTGATGCGGCGTCGGTCCCAGCCTGAGCAAATGAGCGAAGATTTGGGCAGGCGTCTCATGGAAAAACTCGTCTACCTTATCGGTCTTCGGCTGGTAGAGTGATGCCGCGATTGCATCCGCTTCAGCGTTCGATTCCATCTCCTGCGCCGGTCCCCAATAGGGGCAGCGAGCGTCCAGCGGATTCAGCACAATGTCACCACGGCTAGCGTCGTAAAACCGCTGGATGTACTCGCAGGCCGGGTCATATACGATGGCGGAATCACCTCTCCCTCTGATTTGGCGAAGGCACTGCATGATGAGCTGCGTTTTTCCAACCCCGGTGTCGCCCATGAGCTGAAGATGCTGCGCTTCTTTCTGCAATGGAATCCGCATCATCTTGCCCGATTCTGTTGTCTTGAAGCCGATGCCATCGCCCTTCTGCGTCCGGTTGAACTCCTTTGGCGAGAGCATGAGAGGCCCACGCAGGACGCGGCCATATTTCATATTTTTGAACCGCTGAATGTCCCTCGGGATCGCCGGCCAAAGCATCAGTGCAAGGCAGACGCCACCCTCAATGAAGCTGACAGCGAATACAGACAGGATGCCCTTGTCCGCGAAGATGGCACCACGAAGCCAGAGGTGTACCGAGGCGTCGGCGAGCTTTTGAGCAGGGCCGCGGAACGGAAAACTGTAACCCTGAGCCAGCGCCAATTCTGACAACTTGAAGGACACGACCTTACCATCGGGCAGCGTCATCTTGCCCGGCACGAAGTCCACCGGGAATGCAAGCCGAGGTTTGGCCTTTCGGCCACCGAGGTACACCAGACGGTAGGTGCCGTGCGTGTGAATAGCACCGCCGATCTGGGAGCGGATGTACTCGGAGATGTAGGACTGCTGTAGCGGCGGCAACGAGAAATGGAGCCGCTGCCATACCAACAAGCAGGTACAAAGGAGCGCCGCGGCGAGGGCGGTGTAGCTCATGATCGGAGCGTGCGGCGGCCAGATGATCGTCTCTTTTCTGCCCCATTGGTTTGCCATCCCTATTTCTCCTTTCCCGCATCCTGCGTGTACTGCTGCATCACGTCCTGGGCGGCCTTGTGCTTCTCTTTCCGCACCATCGTCATCGCCTCGGTAATCCATGTCGGTGAGACCTTTTCACCCAGGATGAGAGGCTTGATGAGGTTCACCAGCAACATTCGCGTGGCGACCAGCTCCGTGAATACGGCGTCATCTTTGGAGCGGCGTGCCTCTCGCAAAAGAACGTCTCGTGCCCACTCGCTCGCGGACTTCCCATCTGCGGCGGCCGCGCGAGCAAGTTCCTTTTCTTCCTGCATCGTGACTTTCGTCCCTAAACTGCGCGAACGGCTGTCACGAATCTTTCCGCGTCCCATACGTTCTGCAATGCTATTGGATGGGGGTTGCATAGATACTCCTCATCGGAAATTTGGTGGTTTCCAGCTAGGAACTCATGGTTCCTTGCTGAGAACCGCTCGGCTGTAACCGGCGCTTCTACAGCCGGTTCGCGGGCAGGAACCTTCGTCGTTCAAACACCACCCTGGAAGGGATCAAGTGTCAATCATCTTCAGGTGCGGAGCACCTTCGTGACTTTGCCACCGATATAGCAGCGAGATCATGCCTTCGATCCCGCCACGATTGCCGGTGCTTGTGCAGCCGATGATGCTGAGGAAACCGGCTTCCTTGCTGGTTGCTCAGCGGCATCACTCCCAGCGCCACGACGAACCCGAAGCGTCGGCGTAATCCGCTGTGCTTCGGGGGTGCGGAGGAACTCCTGAAACTCACGATCTTTGCTGAAGACATACGCGAGTGCTTGCTCGACGACATCGTTTGCGGAAGCATGGATGAAAGCGGCGTACTGATCGACCTGAGCAGCGGTCGTATCCGTCAGACGAATCGAGGCGCTAAGGTGGCGGGTTTGGGTAACTTCGAGTAGTGGCATGTGGTTCTCCTTTGGGGTTGAAATTAGACGTACTTTTTGTGGGCCATCATGCGCTGTGCGGTGGCCGCAATCTCCCGCGCGCGAGCGGAGCAAAGGGCAGCGGGAAGCTCAAAGCGGCGGCGGGATTCGAGCATCGTAATCACGTCGTCCATGCGGATGCCTTCAATAAGCCAGAGGCGAGCCGAAGCGACATCGACGGTGCGCTGCGCGTAATAGAGAGGATTGGGTTTGTCGGCGCGGCGCGAAGCGAGCTCCCCCGTCAGCTTCACGGCATCTTTCCCGTGAGCAAGCTCATGGGAAACCCATGCCCAATCGCTCTCCGAATGGCTGTGCTTTCCGGGCTGCTTCCGCAATGGGACGTCATGCTCGAAGAGCATCGCGTCCACCGTCGCAACGTCGATTCGGAAGTCATCTGGAGTCCAGACAGAATCGCAGGGATATTCAGCCGTGACTCTGTGCGCTGGATCGTACTTGCGATTCAGGAAACCGGGGATGCGGAGCACCCGGTTGCAATCGGTGCAGGCGGGATCGCCGCCGAAGGCGATGGCGAGCAGCTTGAGCGTCTGTTCCTGCCGCGCAAAGTCGAATCCGTCCACCGCCCAAAGCACCTGATATTTTCCAGGCGAACTGGAGAGGACGACGGTCGGCGCGGGTACTGCATCGGACGCCCGGAGCGCAGCGAGCCGGGCGTCGCCGTCAGTGTCGATGTCTATATAAAGATGACGGGCGAACGCTACGCAGTCCTTCGTGCGTCTGCGGCTGCCGGGGCGAAGCGGATTGGCGGCGACATAGATGTTTGCGCCCGTTCTGTTTTCATGGGCAAGCCAATCGAGATAGCGAGGCGCGAGCACTTTATCGAGCGTGACGACGCGCTGCGTCGGAGCGCCTGCACTCTCTCCGCGCAGCAGGAGAGCGATCGTCTCACCTGACGCGAAGCAGCGGGTGAGAAAGTCTCTGACTGTTTCGTACATTTAATTACCTCCGATCTCTGTTGCTCTGTTGGCGGATGCCAGGGGGCTTTAGCAGCCGAAGAGCCCGGCTCGATGCCGGACCCTTGGCTACGGGAAGAGCGCCTATGCGGCCTCTTCGTCGGGAGCGTCTTCGCTGTCCTCCGCCGCTGCTTTGGCGGCGCGATCCAGTTTGAGAATCGAGTTCACCCGAATCTCCCAGATGGTCACTTCAGTGCTGGTCTTCGTGCTCTCGAACTTGCGGCTGCGCAACTCGCCCTCGACCTGGACATGAGCGCCCTTGGTCAGCTTGGCGGCGAACTCACCGAGCTTGCCGAAGACAACGCAACGGTGCCATTCCGTGTGCTCGATGTACTTGCCGTCCTTCTTGTAGGAGGACTTGGTTGCGAGAGAGAGTGTGGTGAGGCTGCGGTCGTTGTTGGTGCGAACTTCTGCGTCGCTGCCGAGGAATCCGATGAGGGTGACTTTGTTCTGGTACATGGTGGTGATCTCCGTTTTGTTGTAATTCCCGTTAGCTGCTCGGGTCACCCTTCGCGAAGCGAGCGAGTGGCCCCTGCTCCCAAGGCCGAAGCTCTGCATTTACGGAGGGTCCGGCGAAGCTGGAAACCGTAACCCGAAGGGCCGCGTAGCGGAAGCAGAAGAGCGAGCCTGCCGCTGGGCGCAGGACAGGCCCGAAGCGTGAACCCGACGCAGAGGACGGGATACGAATGGAAGGCACCCATATGCGCCAAAGTCACCCCACCGATTCCAGCGATGCGGTGTCCCAATAATCGCAGCCCCATGCTCCGCAACAATCACCTCCGACGGAGACAGCATCGGCCACACTGAATGGCTTGCATACCGCGGTGCTTTGCAGGCGGTTGCCGCCATGCTGGGCGCTTTCAGAGACGAGTTGGGCTGTGCAGCTAATTGAGCCGCATGGAAGACCATTGGAGTGACCTCGGATTCGGGTTGAATTCTTCTAGCTGGAGACTCGCGCGTCAGGCGTCGGAGGCACGATAGACCTCCTTGGTGACGAATGCCTGCTCCGCATGACTGTAGCCGGAGACGGTAATGAGTTCCCGGACTCTTCGGCGGCCCCTGGCATCGCGCTCGCAATGCAGCACGAAGTCCACGGCTTTGCCGGTCTGCGACCGGACAAATGCCTGATCCAAATTCGTTCTTGCACTCAAGGCCATGTCGGCCAGCCGGTCCAGCGCATCCACGGCGGAGTCGGCGTGCAATGTCGAGAGCGTTCCACCGTGCCCGGTGTTCATGGCCTGGAGCAAGTCGTAGCCGCACTCGTCGCGAATTTCACCCATGATGATGCGGTCGGGACGATGGCGGAGAGCGGCCGCTACAAGCTGGCTCGGCGTGATGGCAACCTGCCCTGGGATCGCATCGACGGCTTCCCAACGGACGGCGTTCGGATGGGCGATCTTCAACTCAGCTGGCTGCTCGATGACGACAAGCCGTTCATGCAGCGGAACATGGTCAAGCAAGGCTTTCATTAGGGTTGACTTGCCTGAACCCGTTCCACCGCTGATGATGCCGTTCTTCCGGCGCTGAATCAGCTCGACAACCGCATCCCGTGTATGTTCCGACAAGCTGCCCGCATTCACCAGATCATTGGAGGTGTACCAGCGGTTGAATTTGCGGACAGTCAACGTCGGGCCATTGATCGAAGACGGAGGGCCGACAACAGCCACGCGCGAGCCATCCGGCAGGCGCGTATTGAGGATGGGGTTCTGACTGGTCAAATCCTGACCGAGGATGCGAGCGACGCGCTCAATCGCCGCCTGCAACCGATCGTTGGTGTACGGCGCGGAGAGCGGAATATGCTCGACAACGCCGCCACGATCCGCGAAGACTCCCGTCGTCCCGTTAATCATCAGGTCGGAGATGGACGGGTCCAGTAGCAGCGCCCGCAGCTCGTCGGGAAAGAACGGGAGTATGAGTTGGTAACTCACCGTGTTGCTCCTGCGGCTGGATGGGCTATCACGCCCGGCACAGCGGCGGTCTTACCGGGGGCGATGGGATCGACCGAGACGCGGTTCTCGTGGAACTCCGTGATGGTCAATCCAAGGGGATTGATCGTCTCAAACTGCGGGAAAACTTTGGACTGATCGCTCACCTGGGCCGGATTGAGATAGTAGGTGATACTCAACATCCAATGCTCAGTCCTCGGCTCACGGGAATGATCCGGCGCATAGATTCGGTCGATGGCTACGAGAGCTGTCCCACGCGCGATCTTTGCCCCTTGGACGGTCTGCACGGACATCGACGTGATGGTTACGTCCCGCACCTCCACATCGCTCTGCTCGACCTGTCCGGCCATGACCTGGGAGACGAGATGATTCTGGTTGTCCTCGGCCATCAACTGCGAAGCGAGGGACTGCGACAGAAAGTAGTAATTAAGAGGATATTTGGCCGCGATGGTATCCCGGCTGATGGTGTAACGGTAGTTGGCCCAATCGGTGAGATAGGTGCGGACTTCACCCTCGCGCGGGCTGTAATCGAGGTCGCTGTACTGAATGGCCTGAGCGCGTCCCATCTCGTCGATCCGCACGTAGCGATTCACGACTGGACGATGGGCAAGAGACAAGTTGAGCCACATCGAACCGCAGAGCAATACCGTGCCGCAACCGATGATGAGCCGGTAGGCTTTTCGCTCGGAATAGTGCGAGGCATAGACCTCGTTACCGATCTGGTCGGTAAGCAGCGATTGCTCCGGGGTGAGCTGTCCTTCAATGGGTATGGTGTGCGTGGACATGGGGTGCATGGCTCCTTTCGCTGGCAGCTCGAAGAAAGACACCTGTGTAGATCACACCGGCGATCAGGATGCCGATGGCAAAAAGTACGAGCAAGAAGCGAACGAACCGATCCAAGCCAGTTGCGCGCGCGAAGAAAAAGCCCATCAGAAATTCCCACATTGTCTATGCACCTCCCGATTTGATTGCTAGCGTGCCCGCGATGCCTCCGGCCAGTTTCGTTGCGGCGGAAGTGAGTCCCGCAGCTCCTCCGAAGATGGCCTGAGTCATGCTCGGAATAAACAGCATGTTAATGATGAACGCGACGAAAACCATCAAGCAAGGGATGAGATTGGCAATCCACATCTCCATCGAATAGTTGCCGTTGAAGGTCTGTTGTAAGAACCCATTCATGAATCCAGCCCACACGAAGATGAAAGCGGCGGCAACTGCACGAATCATCGCGAAGCTGATGAGTACGTCGAGGAACTGAAAGAACTTGGCGCGGAAAGTCTGCGTCATCAGCAGCGGAACGAAGATCGGGCCAAATAGAGCAGTAACGCCGTACAGGATGAAGGCGCTGCAATTGATGACGAAAAGGATCGCAGAGGCGAGTCCAAGTATGAGCTGGACGACAATGTAGCAAAGGATCTCAATGGGAGCAGTAAACGACGGTGTCGGCGTACTGTCGCCAGCCGTCTTGAGCAACTGAAGGAACTGATCCAACGAGTGTTGATCGAATGCTGCGACCATCGCCTGGGCAATATAGGAAAAGAAGTGGTTGATGCCGAAGCTCGCGCCCGGAAATGGGTTCACCCAATAATTCAGCAGCAGGGAGCACACGATCAGGCGGAGCAGAAAGTTCGTCAGATCGCCCGCACGAACGGGATGGGTATGGAAGCGCAGCGTCATCGCTGATGTATTCCAGTTAATGACCATGCTGATGAGGGTGAAGAGAGAGATGCAACTGAGTTCCGTGAGGCCAAGCTGCGTGAGCGCGCCGCCGTTCTGCGTCGTCAGATTGGTCAGGTTGTTGGTGAACTGATACAGCCAGTCCACGCCGGAACTTGTGCTCGGTAATGCCTGCGCCAACAATGCCACGGAAACCATATCGCAACTCTCTCTCGGTTAGGGGATGTACGTCCGCCAGGTCTTGCCTTCGTGGGCGGCTGCGGAGCTATGCCGCTTTCTGTCCTGCTCGACGCGTTGCCGGAACGCCTCATCCTCGGCCTTCCGTTCCTCGACATCCTTCTGCTGTTGCTGGAGGA
>NZ_DATKQC010000459.1:0-7401 GCF_035532915.1 Edaphobacter sp. | reverse complement strand
AATGAATTCGGTGCAGCGTGAGAGCGTCCAAGCTTGACTCCTGTGGTGCGAAGACGAGAGACTCCAGTGCTGCAACTAGTCTCACACTTCTCGGCTGATTGCGACATAGTGATACCTCGGTAAACGGACATCAGTATCGATAAACGGAGATCAAGACCGATCAAGCTAACCAATCAACGGAACCGGCGTTCAAGACATCCGCATGTTTCCAACGCGCTTGGCTTCACTAATTCCGGCATTCCCTCTCAATGAGTGGTAAATCGCCAATGCACTCATCGAATGATGGCTTGAGTAACGCGAAGTTGCCTTCTAGCAAGTAGAAAATGCCGTAGCCCTCCTCGCCTTACCCAATCCCTTGACACCCCCGCTATAATTAACTCAGAAGACAGAGACAAGCCCGGCCCATCGCCGGGACTTTTCATTTAACCCAAGCTAAAATCAAGTACAGACCAGGTACAGACCAAAGTTTGGACTTAGGTTCTTTCTTTTGAAGACTTTAGGACTAAAGTACAGGGGGGAGGGTACCACACCGAAGATGACACAGACCGCAGGCTTCCCCACCACCTTCAACGACTTCCTCGGCAACTCCAGCGCCATCGAGCACCTGCGCACCGCCATCGCCGCCGGTCGCCTGCCGCACTCGCTCATCCTCGCCGGATCCAGCGGAGCCGGAAAATATACCCTCGCCCTCATGCTGACCATGGCGGTCGAGTGCGAGCGTCAGCCCCGCGACCTCTGGTCCAACGGCCAATCCCTCGCCAGCTTCTGCGGAGTCTGCCACAACTGCACCCGCATCGCCTCCGCCGCCAACCTCGAAGAAGAGGTCGACAAGGCCGTAGCCGCCCGCGAAGAACTCCGCGACGCCGACAAAAAAGACACCCGCGTCCTCGTCCAGCCGCACCCCGACGTTCTCATCATCCCGCCCGACCCGCCGCAACTCCTCATCAAACTCGGCCAGGTCCGCACCGTCATCCAGCGCTCGCACTACCTTCCCTCCGAAGCGCCAAAGAAGATCTTCATCCTCACCGCCGCCAGCTTCATGAAAGAAGCGGCCAATTCCCTGCTCAAGGTCCTCGAAGAGCCGCCCGAAACCGTCCACATCATCATCCTGGCCGAAAACCCCGGCGAGTTGCTGCCCACCATTCGCTCCCGCTGCGCCACCGTTCGCCTCGGAGCCTTGCCCGTCGAAGAGATCGAGATGCTGCTCGCCGACCGTCGCCCCGACGTTCCGCCCAAGCAGCGCACTCTCATCGCCCGCCTCGCTCAAGGAGCCGCAGGCAAAGCCCTCGGCTTCGACCTCGCCGCTTACACCGCCGCTCGCGCCGACGCTCTCCTGCTTCTCCGCAACGCCGCCAACGAGCCCGATCACACCGTCCTCTTCAAGATGACCGAGACCTATCGCGCCGGAGCCGAAGGCCAGCAAAAGACCACCGCTCTCCTGCGCTCCCTCGCCCTCCTGCTCGAAGACCTTCTCCTCCTCGGCGCTGGAACACCCGAGCTCATCCGCAACACCGACCTTCGCCCCGAGCTAGACCGCCTCTCGCAGAGCCTCTCCTTCCAGTGGATTGAAGGCGCGGCTCGCGGCCTCGATCAGGTCTACAGCGGTCTCCGCCGCAACCTGCTGCGCTCGCTCTCGCTCGACGCCTTCGCCGGCCAACTCGCCCTCTCCGCCCGATGACACTTCGCCTCCAGCCCACCGAGATCGAGCAAGCCGCAAAGATTCTCCGCGAAGGCGGCACCGTCGCCTTCCCCACCGAAACCGTCTACGGACTCGGAGCCAACGCACTCGACGAAGCTGCCATAGCCAAGATCTTCGCGGCCAAAGCCCGTCCGTCGTGGGACCCTCTGATCGTCCACGTCAGCGACCAAGCAATGCTCGAACAGATAGCATTTACAACAACTAAAGCGGAAAAGCTAATCCAACACTTCTGGCCAGGTCCCCTAACCCTGCTCCTCCCGCGAACCCCAAAAGTCCCCGATGCGATCACCGCTGGAAGGCCGCTGGTCGGCGTCAGAATGCCATCGCACCCGCTGGCCCTCGCCCTCATCCGCGCCGCCGGAGTTCCCATCGCCGCTCCCAGCGCCAACCGCTTCGGCCACACCAGTCCAACCACCGCCGATCACGTCCTCGAAGACCTTGACGGTCGCATCGACGCTGTCCTCGATGGAGGCCCAACAACAGTCGGCGTCGAATCGACCGTCCTCGACCCCAACCAAAACCCGATGCTGATCTATCGTCCCGGAGCCATCACTCCCGAGATGATCGAAGAGATCGCTGGCCCTGTGCGCATCTTCCAACCCATCGCAGCGCCCACAGAAAATCCAGCCAGCCTTCCCTCCCCCGGAGTCGGAATCCGCCACTACGCCCCTCGCGCAAAGCTGATCCTCGTGGCCAGCGAAAAAGAGTTGCACCAGCAGGAAGAACAACTCGCAGGGGAAAAGATCGGAGTCCTGCTGCCGAAAAGCTGGACAGTAAAGCCTTCCACAGAAGTCTTCCCCTGGGCCTCATGGGACGACGGAGAAGCCCTCGCGCAGCGTCTCTTCGCGGGCCTGCGCGACCTCGACATTCGCGGCGTGACCACCATCCTCTGCCCGCTGCCCGAAGCTAGCGGAGTCGGCCTCGCTATCCGCGACCGGCTCGAAAAAGCGGCGCGCACCAAGTAGCTCGTATACTCAACCCATGCAAAGCGCAGAGATCGAACTCAAATTCCCCATCTCCGATCCCGCCGCACTTCAGGCTCGTCTTCCTCAGCTCGACTTCCATCTCGACACGCCGCGCACCTTCGAGCACAACACTCTCTACGACACGCCTGCCCGCGACCTCCGCGCCAAAAAACAACTGCTTCGCATCCGCCAGTATGGCGACCTCTGCACCGTCACCCACAAGCGCCAGCCCGACCAGGCCTCCATCGACACCACCCGCTACAAGATCCGCATCGAGACCGAGACCACCGTCGCCGACGGCCCCGCGCTCTCCGAGATCTTCCAGCAGCTTGGCTACGCCCCCGTCTTCACCTACGAAAAGTTCCGCACCGAGTGGTCCCACGGCACCGAGCGCTCCGCGCACCTCGTCATCGACGAGACGCCCATCGGCAACTACGTCGAGCTTGAGGGCCCACCTGACTGGATCGACCGGACCGTCGCCGAGTTGCAGATCGACCCTGCGACCTGCATCACCGACAGCTACGGCACGCTCTTTCTCAACTGGAAGCAGCGCACCGGAAGCCCCGCCGAGCACCTAACTTTCGTGGCCATTCCCACACCTGTCCTGACCTCCCGCTAAAGCTCTCGCCATCTCTGCCGATACAACCTCTGTATCCCGGAGGTTTCACTTGGCAGTCTCATTCCGTTCTTCCCGTCCCCTTCTCATCGTAGGAAGCCTCTTCCTCTGCGCTGGAGCCGCCTTTGCCGGCAATGTTCATCGAGCCGTCGTCACCCGCGTCTCGCCCAGCTATCCCGAGCTCGCCCGCCGCATGCACGTAGGCGGAACCGTTGTTCTTATGGTCACCGTGCAGCCCGACGGCGCGGTCGCCAAAACCAAGGTCGAATCGGGCCACCCGCTGCTCGCTGCCGCGGCAGAGGATGCCGTCAAGCGGTGGCGCTTCGAGCCCGGCCCCGACACCTCTGAATCCGAAGTCGAAGTCAACTTCAAGAGCGACCTCCAG
Source organism: Edaphobacter sp. (assembly GCF_035532915.1). Classification (GTDB taxonomy): domain Bacteria; phylum Acidobacteriota; class Terriglobia; order Terriglobales; family Acidobacteriaceae; genus Edaphobacter. The sequence goes on along the minus strand of NZ_DATKQC010000459.1, from coordinate 3,736 downwards.
TAAGCCAAACATCACGGGTGATCACCGCACAGGTAAGGACCATCATGAAACTTGAATCCAAGCTCGGCCTCAGCACCGGCTTTCTCATCATCGCCATGTTCCTCAGCGCCTATACGGCGCATGTCCGTATCGAAGAGGCCAACCACCTCTCCGATGTCGTCACCACCAGTCGTCTCCCCATCATCATGGGCAGCCGGGACGTGGACTCGCACCTCACCCGCACCATCAGCAGCCTCGAGTCCTACATGCTCTTCGGACTCGACCCAGCCACCTCGGCCAGCTTCCGCGAGGCCCGGAAGCAGCAGTTTGAGATGGCAGAAGCAGCCGTCACCAAGCTCAGCCAGGACAGCACCCACTTCGATCTCGGCGCCGACTCGTCGCGACTCGCCATGATGGAGTCGGGGCTGGCCAAGCTCAAGCCACTCGAAGAGAAGGTCGAGGCCCTGAACGAGACCAAGACCTCGCAAGGCACCGCGCAGGCCTATGACACGCTGCAGAACCAGATTCTGCCGCTCGAACGGTCGCTCGTAGCCACCGTCACCGATATGGCCCAGTCGCAGATGTCGCAGACCGACGAAGAGCTCGTCCAGCTGCGTCGCGCCAACCGTTCCACACTGCTTACGCTCTGGCTGGCCACCATCTTCGGCGCAATCGTCGGCGGCCTCCTCTCCGTCTTCCTTGCTCGCCGCATCACCAAAGGCGTTGACCTTGTTGCGGAGCGTGCGAATGCCATTGCCGCCGGAGATCTTACCGGCGAGACGCTGGACCTGAAGAGTCAAGACCAGATCGGCAGCCTTGCCACCGCCATGCAGCAGATGCAGAGCAGCCTCAGCAGCATCATCGGCACGGTCGTGCATACCTCTGGTTCGCTCACCGGCAGCGCAGCTTCCATGCGAACCGCCAGCGATCAGATCCACCGCCGCATCGACCAGCAGAGCCAGCAGACCCAGCAGGCAGCAACGGCGATGCAGGAGATGTCCGCCTCCATCGCTGAGGTCTCGCGGCATACGCAGTCCGCAGCCGAGACGGCGCGCAGCGCAGCCGAAACGGCACGCGACGGCGGCACCATCGTCAAAGAGGTGCTGGGCAACATGCACTCCATCGCGACTGCCGTCCGCGATACCTCATCGACCGTCACCCTGCTCGGCGACGACTCACGACGCATCAGCCAGATCGTCACCGTCATCGACGAGATCGCCCGCAAGACCAACCTGCTCGCCCTCAACGCGGCCATCGAAGCGGCTCGCGCCGGAGACCAGGGCCGTGGCTTCGCCGTCGTCGCCGGAGAGGTCCGTCGCCTCGCCGAAAGCACGGCGCAGGCTACCGGGGAGATTGCCAGCATGATTCAAGGCATTCAGGACCGGACCCGTACCGCGATTGCCAGCATGGAGAGCGGCACGGAGACGGTGCAACAGGGTGTCGTCACTACCACACAGGCTGGTGAGGCGCTCGAAAAGATCATCGGCATGGCAGAACGCGTCGACCGCATGATCGCCCAGATCGCCATCGCCGCCTCGCAACAGGCTGCGGCAGCGGACCAGTCGAGCGCAAGCCTCGACTCGATCCATTCGCTAAGCCACGAGAACCTTACTGAGATGGCAACCACGGCGGCCGGCATCGAATCGCTGCGCAGCACCGCCGCCGCACTCGAGCAGCAGGTCGACCGCTTCCGGCTTCAGTCTCCCGCAGACTCGCGGCTGATGCGAGCGCCTAAGGCCTCCGAGATGCATACCTCGGCAACTTTCCAACCCGCATAACCTATCCCAAACGCTTTGGGGTCCGCTCGATGCGGACCCCATTTTTTTTGCTTTGCGAAAGACTCCACTCTCAAAAAGCAGCCAGCTCTGCCATCGCACGATAGAGGTCATCCGGCTGCGGCAGAATCGCGTATTCAAGCAGCGGCTGGTAGGCCACGAACGTATCCATCGCCGCCAAACGCCGCACGGGAGCATCGAGATCGTGGAACAACTCATCGCCGATCCGTGCGGCAATCTCAGCGCCGTATCCCCAGCTCAACATATCCTCATGCGCCACGATCACGCGATTGGTCTTGCGAACGCTCTCCGCAATCGCCTCCCAGTCATAAGGAGAGAGGCTGCGCAGATCGATCAGTTCCACATCGATGCCCTTCTCCCGATGCAGCTTCTGCGCGGCCTGCAGTGCACGCGGCACCACCGCGCCATAGGTGATCACGGTGAGGTCTTTGCCCGGACGCACGACGTGCGCCTTGCCGAACGGAATGCAATAGTCCGGCCCAGGATAAGCGGCGCGCCCATAGGTCTCGCGGTACAGACGCTTGTGCTCGAGAAACAGTACGGGATCGTCGCAGCGGATCGCCGTCCGCAGCAGCCCCAATGCATCGAGCGCGTTCGATGGCATCACCACGCGCACTCCCGGCGTATGCGTAAAGATGCTCTCGCCCGATTGCGAATGATAGATCGATCCGCCGGTGAGATAGCCGCCGATGGGAACGCGTATCACCAGCGGGGAGCTGAAGGTATCGTTCGAGCGCCAGCGAATCAGCGCCAGCTCATTGCGCATCTGGTGCATCGCCGGCCAGATGTAGTCGAAGAACTGAATCTCGACCACAGGCTTCAGCCCGCGCTCCGCCATGCCGATCGCGCGGCCAACGATGTTGGCCTCGGCCAGCGGCGAGTTCCAAACGCGGTCGCTGCCAAACTCCGTCTGCAACCCTGCGGTGAGCTTGAAGACTCCGCCCTTGCCCTTGATCTTCCCAGCACGCAGCGCTTCATCGCGGCTCGCATCGGCGACGTCTTCGCCGAAGACGACGATGCGCTGATCGCGCCGCATCTCGTCCTTCAGGCAGGTATTGATCAGGTCGGCCATCGTACGCTCGGCCGCATCCGCAGCCGCCACAGTCTTCGAGTCGAAGCGCGCATCCATGGGCTTCAGGTGCTCGGAGTACACATGCTGCGTAATCGAATCAATGGACGGCAGCTTCGCCATGACTGCCTTGTCGGCAGCCCTCTGCACCTCTTCGTCGACCTTGCGTTCGAGTGCGTTGATCTGCTCGGCATCTAGAATTCCCTCGCGCAGCAGCCACACCTGCATCTTCGAGATGGGGTCGCGCAGCGCGTCGGCCTCGACCTCTTCACGTGAGCGGTAGTCCCGCTCGTCCTCGCTCATTGAATGCGAATAGGGCCGAATCACATGACCATGCACCAGCGCCGGACCATGGCCTGCGCGGCAGTATGCTACCGCTTCGGTCATCGCTTTGTAGCTGGCGATTGGGTCAGTCCCGTCGATCTCGGCGAAGTGAAAGTTTGGAAAATTCGCCACCAGACGGGAGATGTTTCCACCGGGTGTATTCACTTCCACCGGCGTGGAGATGGCGTAGCCGTTGTCTTCGATGACAAAGACCACCGGCAGCTTGCCGTTGCTCGCCGTATTGAGAGACTCCCAGAACTCTCCCTGGCTGGTCGATCCCTCGCCGATCGAGACGTACACGACCTCGTCGCCATGAAACTTGACGTCCTTGAACTGGCGATAGTCCCCTTCATGCTTCGTCGCGGATTCAGGGTGCCGCGAGAAATACCTTCCCGCCTCCGCGCACCCGATCGCATGGAGGCACTGGGTCGCCGTCGCGGAAGACGGTGTAACGATGTTCAGCTTTTTGCTGGTCCAGTGCGACGGCATCTGCCGCCCGCCGCTGGCCGGATCATCCGCCGCCCCCACCGACTGCAGCAACTGCTCTTCGACCGTATTGCCCAGCGCA
>NZ_DATKQC010000458.1:0-6982 GCF_035532915.1 Edaphobacter sp. | reverse complement strand
CTAACGGGTTACGTCTCATTGCTTCGAGCGCGTCTTCCCAATACTTCCATTGATCGTTTATCACCCTATTTTGCCTCTCGGACTTCATCTTTCGGACTTCAGTCAGACGACGAGCTACTGTTGTTTTAAGGGGATCAGCATCATCACCGAGGGCTGCCGCCTCACGTTCAATCCGCTCGAGAAGTATTTCCATTTCTGTGACTGACGAGGAGTTCTTATGCTGGACGAGGAACCCCCCGATAATTCGGTGGAGTGCTTGTGTGCCAGTCTCGAGTTTGACCGCTTGCTGGCTTAGTTCAATCTTGCGGCGAAGTGCCTGACATATGGCCCGAACGCGTTCCCGAGTTTCGTCGACTACCGCCTGGAGTTCTTCCGGTTCGGGCCCGTATAAGATTTCGATCAGTTTTTGAAGCACCCCGAACTTGTCATACTCCTGATTCGGTAAGCCCAGTATCTGAGCGAACACTTCCCGTGCCCCAGCGACCAGCCCTTGTTGAGCGAAGTTCTCTGCATTAACCAGTCTCTCCAAGTCCTGTTGCCGTTTCTTGCGGACTTCGGGATGCCAGTCACAAACGTATTTGATGACGGCCCGTCGGTACAGCTCTACGGGGAGGATGTCCTCTGTCGTCACAACTCTGTGGGTTTCAGAACCGTGCGAGCACAAATCCGTGATCAGGAGAACCGAGTCCTCATTAATGAGCTTCTTTTGTTTACGGCCCTTACCAATGATTTGGTCACGAACCTCCCGGCCGCCTTGATCCCCGTCAAGCAGTACGACGGTTGCTGGTATTGGCTCGTCAGACCATTGAGATGCCTGCAAGAGTGGCCCAATGGCAGGAGCACTCTCAGCAGAGACGAGCACCACCGAATTCAAGTCGAGGTAGTCACTCACCGTATCAGGCGTAACAAAAAAGCGGATCAGTTCGGAGAGCAGATACTGATCTGTGGGTCCTTCCAAAAGTAGGTTTGTTGCACCCATAAATAGCGTTTGAGCACAGTCGATTCCGAGCGCCGATCGTATAGGTTCATAGCGCCGCACTCGAGCTTGGTCGACAAATTGGCTTCCTTCCTCGGCGTCTCCTTTTCGAACAAGGCGGATTCGGTGAGGAAAGTTTCGGTTCACGAGGAAAGGTGAGTGTGTGGTGTAGATCAACTGCGTTGTTCCACGCGAGGTCTCCGCTCCGACCAGAGATTCAAAGACGGATAGCAGATTCCTTTGCCCGATGATTGAGAGAAACGAATCCGGCTCGTCCATGAGGATGATCGATCCTCTCTCAGCACGGATTCCTTCTAGTGCTTTGGCTTGAATATAGTAGCTGAGGAAGTAGCGGAGCCCCGAGCTTCGCTCGCGAAACGTGTAAATGGAGCCAGTTTTATCGGAGATCTCGAAGAAAAATGTCCCCTGTTTATAGTTAACCTTGAGAGAGAACGCTTCGTCTTGCTGCCAGTAATGGGCCAGATTGAGCGTCGATTCAACTTCTTGATTCCAAAGAGCTATCAACCCTTCGATGTAACCACGATCACGTCGATCCAAACCGGCGAGCAGCTTTATCGTCTTGGCTTCAATGCCCAGTACATCTCGAAACAGGAGAGCCTCTAGTCTTCCAGTATTCTGACTACCATCTGACTGCTTGTGTAGCGACTCTTTTACCGAGGTCAGTAGTTGGATCATCTGTTCAGAGAGTGTGAACGTTCCGTGAGTGTCAGGGGAAAGCTTTTCTACGAGCGCTGCGGCTTGTTGCCCAGCATCGAAATCGTAGAGTGGAAGCCCAAAAAATTCATCCTGCTCGAGACCATAACCTGAGGATAATTCGGCGAGGGTAACCTGATCTGCGATAGCTAGATCGGATTTGATGAATTTCAACGTGGGAAGATACCTCCGGACGCCTGCTAGCTGATCAATGGTCAGGCGAACTGGTTCCGTGGAAGTCGAAACAAAGAGGTAGGCTTCGGTATCCGAATTATCTGGAGCAAGCACGAGCGTGAGCGCAACGTCTGGGGCGTACTTGAAATGAGATTTGCCCTCAACTCCACTTGCGCGGAGAATTTCACGATACTGGGACTCATCTATATCGCCGAACTGAAGCCCAATATTCGGCCACAAGTCCGCATTCTTATTTCGAAGAGCGGCGAAGTGACAGAGATCAGTTCTGCTAAAGCTCCGGCTATAGTCGCGGTCGTCAAGGATACCCTTACCAGTCAATACCTTGCTGATTGCGCTCAGCAGGTGTGATTTCCCACTTTCGTTACCTCCGACAATCGTTGTGATGTCGCGCTCAATTGGGATCTCAATGAAGGGAAAATCTTGGGCCATCGATTCATCAACGCCCAAACCATTCCAAGGACGTCGTACGGTGTTAGCATGTCGATCCGCGTAACCGAGATAGTTAATGTTGAACGACTTGTACCATCTCAACAACACCTTCGCTATTTTCATTCATCAAGCTCCGTTTCTTAGTTCCAGATAGGATGTTTGACTCCAGGCCAGGCAACGTTGACGTTGTGCTGCCCCTGCGCTCCGAAGAGATACTTCGGGAATATGTTGTTCCTTGATTCCTGCTGTTAGATCATTCGTTCTGAACATTCAAGCACAGTATACCGCTGCAAGAGGTGAAGTCGATGACGTAATAAAAGCTTCGATTGATCTGACACTTAGTCCTTCAACGCCTTCGAGCTTGCCAGAAAACATGAACAAGTTCCGGTAACCCCGCTTCTCAGAACCTTTTGCCCCTTGTACCCCCGTTTTTGGTTCCATATAATAGAATTCAGTCCTGGTTATCGGAACCCGATTTTCGCCGCCCCGGCGCTTGAGGGGCGCGGCCCCGGTTTGCTATCGTGAGGGCACAGGAGGCAACCGGAACATCGTATGAACACACCAACCGCACCGACAACGACCACCCTCACCCTGGAAGCGGCGCTCCAGGGCTTTGTCCGTGCCTTAGCCGGCAAGAACCGCAGTCCAGCCACCATCCGCGCCTATCAGACCGACGTCGGCCAGTTCATCACCTGGATCCACCAGACGAACGTAGTAATCAAACGACCGGACCAGATCGAACGCGTCGATCTGACCGAATACCTGGCCCACCTCGGCAGCCGGCAGCTCTCCGGCGTCTCCCGTGCCCGCAAGCTCGCGGCCTTGCGGGAGTATTTCCGCTTTCTCGAAGACCACGCACTCATTGCCAAGTCGCCGGTAACCGGTGTGGAGACCCCCCACAAAGAGCGCACCGGTCGCACCTACCTGCGACCCGATGAGTACACCAAGCTGCTCTCCTTGGCCGGCGGCAAGCCGCGCGACTACGCCATCTTCCAGGTCTTCCTGCAGACCGGCGTGCGCGTTTCGGAGCTGTGTGCCCTGCGGCTCGATGACGTCGACCTCGAAGGGCACGTGCTGCAGGTCCGGGAAGGCAAAGGCATGGTGGCGCGCTCGATCGCGCTGGAGAAGAAGGCCATTCAGGCGCTGCGGAGCTACCAGGCGGTCCGGCCCGACGTCCTCTCCGATCGCTTGTTTCTCAACCGGGACGGCGATCCCATCTCCGAGCGCGGGGTGCGCAAGCTGGTCACGCGCTACTGCCGCAAGGCCGGCATCACCAAGAAGGTGAGCTGTCACTCGTTGCGACACACCTTTGCCACCTACAAGGCGGAGCGGGGCGTGAGTCCCTTCCAGCTGCAAGAATTGCTCGGGCACGCCAATCTCAACACGACGCAGATTTATGTGCATATGGGAAGACAGAACGCCAGGAAGGTCATGGAGCAGACGAGTTTATAACGGACCAACAACGATGAAGAACCGACGATTCAATCAGCCACCACGAGCACTCCGGAGACCGGGCGTCAGATGCGACAACCTGGTGCTCGTACCCGGTAATCTTCTGGTATACAAGGCGCGCTGGCAGGAGATGGCGAATGCCCTCCCCCACGGAGCTGTGCTGATTGTCCTGCCGGATGCCGATCGACCGCTGGTGCAGACCCTTAAGACGGTCGCGACGTTCTTCGAAGCGGCTGGTCATCCGGTGACAACGCTGCCAGCACGTCAGTTCCGGTGAAGATCGTCTCACGTGGGGTTGGGTCTACCTGATCGTTCTCGGCTTTCGGTTTCGGAGTTAGAATTTATTTTTGTACCTGTGGGCTATTAGCATGTACGTATTGTGGTGTAGGATGCATGTCACCGAGTAAAAGTAAACTAGTAGGTTGGTGGCATGACAAATGAAGTTAAGGAGTTGCTCGACGCCGCAGAGAAACAAGGTTGGCGCGTTGAGCGTACGAAGAAGGGACATTGGCGCTGCTATGCCCCGGATGGAGACACTATCGTAATTGTGCCCGGAACCCCATCAGATCGACGTAGTTTACGGAATGCCGTCGCAGAGATGCGGCGAGGTGGGTTTCAGTGGGAAGGCCGGTGACATGACAACGTGGTCAGTCTCACTAGAAGCTGCGCTGGTGAGGCCAGTTGATGCCTTTGCAGACGTGGTCGATGAACTGCTTTCGATTCTCGAGAGTCGACCTGAGGTACTGGATCCGGTGACGTTTCTGAATGTGCGTGAGCACACCTTTGGAGCTCGCCTTACGGTGCAGGCAGAGGATATGCCATCTGCCGTTGGTCGTGCGATTGAAGTATTTCTACCTTCAGCAGAGTCCTTGGGTCTGTCGTTTATGCTGCGGGGTGGAAATATCCTTACGGAGGACGCTCTGTTTGTAGACGAACCAGCGCATTCGTTAGCCAGTGTTTAGCGGCGACGGTAAGCGATCGCCTACTTGATCGAGAGCCAAGTAAGCTGAGTGTTCCAAACCTCATGAGCGTTCAATGAAGCCCGGTTGAAAAATATCAACCGGGCTTCATTAAACGGACCCGGCCAGACAGCTCTCCCAGATCTTGCGCAACACCGCGGACTACGAACGACATTGGGTCACCGACGTCCAAGCACGGCGAGCGGTCCGGCGCACCCAGACCTTCGTAGCCGCGATCCAAACCGGAGGTGAACGATCATAAGACCCGAGACATCCCCCGCCCGGGCGCTTGATCCCCGCAGACAACAGGTCGTTGCCGAGCTTGAGCACACGATTCTGGCACGCTATCCCGCGGCAACGTTTACGCTGCGGGCCGGGATCGACGACCCAGAAGCGACCTATCTCACGACAATCGTCGACATCGAGGATCCGGATGAGGTGCTCACCCTCGTCCTGGACCGACTCCTGGCGCTGCAGATCGAGGAGCAGCTTCCCGTCTATGTCCTCCCGGTTCACCCGCCCGCGCGCGTGGCCGCGACCATGCAACAGGTCCAACGCGAGCGCCAGGCGCCGGTCCTCCCGCGGAACTCACGCAAGACCGACGCATCGAAGCCGGGGTCGGTCAGCTCCAACGCTAAGGCGTATTTCCAGTCGATCCGACTGCGGACCGCGTCGGCGGCCTGACGATCGGAAAGCCCTTCGGCGAACTGCATGAGCGTGACGAGCGCTAAACGCGCGGGTGACTCGGCTGGCTGACCACGACGCGGAAAGAGTCCCGCGAAGTCGCGATCGACAGAGATAGGCCCGAGAGTGTCGCGCATCCGCAGGTACGCCGTCCCCTTCGGAAAGGCAGCCTGGGCCACACGGACGGTTTCTGCCGGGATCGTACGGACATCGGTCGGGTGACGGGACATAGGGATCTCCTGGGGTAACGGCAGCGACGTCAGAACGAACGTTCTCTCATCCTAGCGAATGAGTTCGCCGCCCGGCCATTGGGTCCCCGGATCTGCAAGCCCTGAATTCGCCAGCAACATCCGTCATGCGAGCAGGTCCAAAGGCCTTGCCACGGCAGATCCGCGAAGCTACGCTGATACCAGCTATGGATCTGGGCGGTTAACTGGCCACAGTCAGGACAGGGCACACGCGTGCGGCATGTCCGAAGGTTGATCGTGATCGCATCAGCCTCGGAGTAGACGGCGCTGAGTTCCAAGCTGGCTGGGTCCGGATTGATGGTTCTGGGTGCCATGGCCATGACCTTGGTGCGGATTAGACGGGAAGGCACCCATTATCGCATGGCTGGCGTCACCAAAAGCTCGGGAGAGCCGTATCATGTGGCGAGGCTTGTTGCGCAAAGTGCTGGAGATCGAGATCAATATCGCGACCGACAATCCGCTCTGCTTCCCATCCGATTCCGATCTCCGCCGGCATGGAGGATTACGTGAGTATGGGGCCGATCTCGGCGCGAGGCGCGGCAAGCATCATTGCCAACGCCACGCGGGTGGTTGCCATCGAGCTGCTCTGCGCGGCATAGGGAGTTGGCCAGCATGAACCGCTCAAGGCCGGCCGAGGTGTGGTGAGGGCCGTCGAGCGGCTGCACGCCGATGTACCGCGACTGGGGAGCGACCGGGTCCTTTCGGGCGATATCGAGCGGGTCGCCGCGCTGATCAGCGCGGGCGAATTCTGCCTGCTGGAATTTTCCGTAACGGTGTGATCGGCATCATGCACTTCAATATGCGATCGGTGAGGAGACGAGTGTAATGGCGTTGGAACATCGTGAGATTCACGCGCCACGCGGTATGACCTTGAGCTGCCAGGGTTGGGAGCAAGAGGCGGCCATGCGCATGCTGATGAACAACCTCGACCCAGACGTCGCGGAGAAGCCAGACGAGTTGATCGTCTACGGTGGCACCGGCAAGGCAGCGCGCAACTGGGAATGCTTTGACGCAATTGTGCGTGAGCTGAAAGCGCTGAAGAATGACGAGACGCTGCTGGTGCAGTCGGGCAAGCCGGTCGCGGTCTTTCGTACCCACGAGATGGCACCGCGTGTGCTGATTAGCAACGCCATGTTGGTGCCACAGTGGGCTAATTGGGACGAGTTCCGTCGGCTCGAGAATCTTGGCCTGACGATGTACGGTCAGATGACCGCCGGAAGCTGGATCTACATTGGCACGCAGGGGATCCTGCAGGGAACCCACGAGATATTCGCCGAGTGTGCCCGCCAGCACTTCGGCGGCTCTCTGACTGGAACCTTGACCGT
>NZ_DATKQC010000457.1:0-2987 GCF_035532915.1 Edaphobacter sp. | reverse complement strand
CGTGGGGGCAAAGCCAAAAGACTACCGACTATTGGTTGGGATTCGTTACTTGAACGCCAGCGACCTGTTGCTCAAGGGAATGAAGACTCTGCATCAGGACAACAACCCGTTCCACTTCCTCGTTAGCCTCCGCAGCTTCATTGAATGCACGCGACGAGGCATCTGGTTTCTCGTGTGGGCAAGCAACGAACAGTTGAAGTCCGCCGAGCATTTGACGTTCAAGCAAGCCGGTAGCCCATCCTTGACCAAGATGGATGCTATGCTCACCAAGGCCATGGGAGCCGGGAATGTGTCGCGTCTCACCGATATCGTGGACGGATTCAACGAGCCCTTCATCGACTGCCTACATGCCATGACGCACGGGAATCCTGTGTCCGTACGCTTTCCGGCAATGGAACTAACCAAGCTATTCGACATCCCGAGGTTTGTGGAACGGGCTGAGCACGAGCAAAACATTTTCCGGCTGCTGGTTTATCGGCGCCTAACCAAGATGCCTCAGGGTGAAATCTGGAACGTACTGAAGACCGCTCACGATAAGCCCCAGCTGCTACGCCAAGAGGTATTGAAGGCGGATGCTGATCTTAAGAAGAGTGGCATTAAAATCGCGTGGAAGTCACTGTAGGGGAACCAGCAACACGGTTCTCAGTCACAAAAGAGTTGCCAAAAATTGTTCTTGGCGGTGGTGTAGCCCGTATACCAAATTGGCGGGTGGCCCGGCCTAAGCCCTCTGGACGCGAGTTCCCAACATGATCCGGGGTGCCACAAACCTCCCTTATGAGATTTGGAAGAAAAGTCTCTTCCATGCCAATTCCTCCCACGAGGGCGCCAAAAAAAACGTAAGATGGGCGGCATGAAACTTCATATCTGCGTCACTGCTCTAATTTTTCCAATCTGCGCTTCTTTGGCCTCTTGCCAAAATATGGATGTAAAGATCATCCAACGCCAAAGCGCTGAAACCACCTACAACTATGTGGTCGCCGGGTATTCCTCATCAACCTCAAATGGGAGTGTGAATTGCAATGCGTATGGAAACACGGCCAATTGCTCGGGTTCAAGCACAACTCAGGGATACACCGCTCCGGCCCGCGAAGTCTCTTTCAACGTTATAGGAGCAACCTATTCTCTCTTGCTGCCGGACGGTCGGGTCGTGATCGTAAATTGTGTAAGTAAATTCCAGGAACGCATGGCAGGTGCTGCTGGAAACCACAGAAGTTGTCGAATGCCCCTTGTGGACGAAATTCAGGCTGATTTCAAGGGGAAGAAGGCGAAACTCTCCTGGGTTGTCAGTCTGGACGGAAAAAAACGCGAATCAGAGACCTACTCAATTCTTGCGGTGCTCCCGAAGAAGTAGACTTTCCCGCTCGTCTGCCATCCGTTGTCATGCACCCCTCTCGCGCCCTTGGTCGCTCACCGCTGCCCAACCCCTCACCCTCGAAAAATCGCCCCTACCTATATAGTCAAATTGAATCGTGACTCACCCTCTCTGGACTCGACGCAAATTTCTCAGCCGCGCAACCGGCGCTGCGACCTCTCTCGCAATTCCTTCGCTCGCAGCCTCCCCGCTCGCTCTCAGCGCAAACGCATCGCCGCTGCGGGGACGCTTCATCACCCATATCTCCGTCGTGCGCGTCAACCAGATTGAAGTCTCCCCCAACCGCTCCATCGGGCAGGACGAGTCCCCGCTCAACAGCCCGCAGCATATTCGCTCGCGCCGCGAAGCCTTCGCCCGCGGCTGTCCCAACGGCAAAATGACATGGGCCATCAGCTGGCTCGCGCTCAACGATACGCGCAGCGAATATCAGCAGGCGCGCCGCCTGCTCGCGTCCTATCACGACCGCTTCGGCGACGAGATCACCTTCATCCCCGGCGGCTACTTCGCGCCCATGTATAACACTCGCGAGCAAATTCGCGTCACCATCCACCAGGCGCTCCAGCTTGTGTCGAACATGGTCGGCAACGGCTATCGTCCGCAGTCTCTGATCGCCGGATTTATGGATGCGGAAAATCAGCGCTTCCTTGCCACCGAAGAAGGCATTCATGTCTGCCAGGGCCAGATCTGGAGCCAGCACGGCATCGACAACGGCGATGGCGACGGCGGTATCTGCTACCCCTACTATCCCAGCCGCCAGCACTATCTAAAACCCGCCCAGGGCCACGCCGACTTTATCGATTGCGTCTGCCTCGACGGATGGACCTGCGATTTTCTCGCCGCCCGTCGCAACGGCTTTCAAGGCGGATTCAACAGCCGCATGGGCGTCGGCCCCATCGAGACCGTCGGCAATCTAGGCCAGCAAGCCGGCCGTCGCGAGATGATGGCGACCACCGCCATGCACTTCGATCGCGGTCACGCCCTCAACGGCTTCGGCTGGGTCACCGGCATTTGGGAAGTATCGATCGGCCACGACGACGACCTTACCTGGTGGCTGCAGTCCGTCCGCGAACGATGGCCCGACACACAAGTCCTCACCGAAGGCGAGTTCGGCATGAAGTGGCGTCGTCATAATCCCGACAACAATTCGCTCAACTATCGCTTCGATGCCAAAGGCACCGGCGCACCCGGCTCCGAAAAGGATCTTGAAATCCTCTGGTACATGAATGACGAGTTCCGCCTGGCGCTGCTGCAGAACTGGGTCAACGACGGCCCACACATGGTGATCGACTTCACCCGCTATGATCTGCCCGCGCACGAACCTCAGCAACCACAACGCGAATGGAGCCTGGTGAACGTCCTGAATCAGAAACAAACGCGCCCGCAGGATAAACCCATCCGGCTCGCCCAACTATCGCCGGCAGATCAGCACCGAATCTACGCCCGCTATCCGCAGCTCCAGCAGTGAGCCTGACCGCCTAGAGCATTTTCACAGTTAGTGTGATGTGCCGAGGCGGTGGCTGAACCAGGCGACTGCGTTGTCTGGGGTGATCTGGGGCAGCAGTTCGGTAATGGCTTGGTCGAGCGCCTCTTGGCTGCGAGCCTGGGCCGAACGAAG
>NZ_DATKQC010000456.1:0-4853 GCF_035532915.1 Edaphobacter sp. | reverse complement strand
GCGGCGCAACTCCGGCTCTGACAGCGCCTCTGTAGGTGGGACGAAGTTGTTCTCGGCCATGACGGTCACCCCTTCCGCGTAAAGTCCATCCGTTTCTTGCCTAGCTCGACATAACCCGAGTCCATCACCTTCGGGATGATGTACGTCCCTTCCCGGAGGTCATAGGTAATGAGGTTGGGTTTGCCGTCCTTCATCTCGTACACGCTGAACTTCTCCGGCGCATTGGTCTTGATGTAGGTGAACTTGTCGTCGTGATAGATCGACTGAATATCGAAAGGCGCTTCGTTGGCCTTGAAGGTGTAGTCGAATTTCAACTGCACCGGGTATGCGCTCTTGTATTCGTCCACGGCCTGTTCAACGTGCGATTGGAGAGCGGCAAGCTGTTGCCGAGTCTGTTCCAATTGCGCAGCCGGGACAAACTGCGGAGGGCCGCTGGCCGCGACAATCGAGGAGTGGTCGGCAGGCACGATTAAGACTTTCAGGTCCGGCGTATCGGATGTGCCTGATACGTCCTGCAAAGTAAACGAATAGATGTTGCCTTTGTCGGTAATCAGGTTGAGGTTGGAACTGATGCCAGCCTTCGCCGGATGGACAAAGCAAAAGTTGCCCACCACGTCCACAATCCAGAAATCCTTGTCACCCGTTGCGGCCTCCATGATCTTCTCTGTAGGCGGAACCTCAATCAGGGTCGTGTATTTCAATTTCGCGTGAATGGGGACAATGTCCTGGGAGTGGTACTGGACAGTGCGTGCCGACACATCTTGCGCGGCGGCAATGAGCGATGGAAGCGCGAGGGCAAGCCAGGCGATGAAGATCAGTTTGCGGCTCATACAGTGGCTCCTTTGGGGTTGGGAGTAGCGGGACCGGCCTGCACGCGAGGCCGGAATGGGAAGTCCTCGGCGAGCCGGCGGAGGCCGTCGGCAATGCCGAATCGCTCGAAGTAGTCACGCTTCTTCAGGTTGTCGCGGGCGTTGTTCGTCGCCATCCAGTGCGAGACCGAATCGACGTTCAACTGCACCTTCTTCGACGACTGCGCCTTGCGTATGAGCATCTGGCCGGGCGGGACCAGCCCGGCGATCAGATCCAGTTCCGTGTCGTTCAGATGGAAGGCTTCGCGATAGACCTTGCGGTCCATCTCCGGGTTGGCCAGGAATATCTTCGTCGGACAACTCTCAGAGACCACCTGCAACATGCCCGACTCCTGCAATTCCTTGATCGACTGCGTGGCGAGGATCATCGCGGCGTTGTGCTTGCGCCAGGTCTTCTGCGCCTGCACGACATAGTTGCGAATGGTCTTGTTCTTGATGAAGAGCCATGCCTCGTCGAGCAGAAACATCTTGAAGGTAGCCAGTTTCTTCGGGTCGGCAATCTCATTACTGGCCCGATGCAGCACGTAAAACAACAGCGGTTCCAGTACGTCCGGCGCGTCGTTCCAGCCGTGGAAGTTGAAGGTCTGGAAGCGCGAGAACGAGAGCGTATCTTCAGCGTTGTCGAAAAGGAATCCGTACTGTCCGCCGCGTGTCCAGCGGTGGAGGCGCTCTTTCAGCTCACCGACGATGTTCGCGAAGTTTGAGACTGTGCGCTGATCCGGTTCCAGCATGTACACGCGCTCGATGCCATCCCACAGCCTGCGCTCTTCCTTGAAGTCGAGCAGGTAGCGTTGACCATTGCCTTCAATCAGCACGCGAAAGAAGCTGAAGAGGAATTGCAGGTTTTCTTTGGTCTGGGGCAGAGAGAAGGGATTGATGGTGAACTCGCGAGCCTCCTGTCCAACATTCAGATACGAGCCGCCGAAGATGTGGGTGAGCGATTGGAAGCTGCCACCAATGTCGAAGATGAACGTCAGCGGCCCGTACTTCTGTGCGTTCTGTAAGAGGAAATTGCAAAGATAGCTCTTACCGCTGCCGGTCATGCCGAGGATCAGCGTGTGAGCGACTTCACCGTTGTGCAGATTCAGGAAGTAGGGCGTGCTGTTATCCGTCTCCAATGCGGCCAGATATTCCGTGCCGAGATGAGCGTTCGTCTTCTCGCCCGGCAGAATCGTGAACAGAAAGCTCAGATCGGCGTAGTTGGTGTTCAACAGATACAGCTTGCGCAGGTTCACCGCGTAGTTCCCAGGCACGGTGGCGAAGTATGCGTTGAGCTGGTTGTAGGTCTCCTCGAAGAGATTGCCGTCTGCATTCGTGAACACGCTGGCGAACTCGCCCACCAACTGGTTCACCTCCGTCTTCGAGCCTCCGTACAGCACAATCGTCAGCGAGAAATCCCCCAGCGATTGACCATCGCCCAGCGCACGAAGACAATCGCCCAGGTTCTCGATATCGGCTTGCTTCGATTCATCGACCAGCACGTCGTGCGGGTTGGTCCTGGTCGCATCGTTGCCCATCTGCGAGACGAATCCCGTTTTCGACATATTGAAGTGGCGGCGGCGCTTGTTCACTTCCTTGCGTGCTTTGTCTGTCGCGAGCGGCGTCCACTCCGTCACAACATAGAAGTTGGCCGGAACCTTGAGCAGCGCATCCAGCACTAAGGGGCGCGTCTCCGTGATCGCCTCCTTCATCGTCAATACACGGACAACGTGGTCGCCCACGCGCAGATGATCGCGCTCGGCTTCGATGTTCGAGTTGACTACCTGATAGTCGAGAAACTGCGTGCTCTGCGGCTTGCCCGCGATGCGCCAGTCGTCATAGTTGAGGAGCCGCCGAAAGAATCGGAACTGTCCCGGCTGGCCCAGAATCTCAATCTCCATGAAGTCGGCAAGGTGCCGCACGAATCCCTGCACTCGCTGCTCCAGCCGCGCGAGGTCGTGCTCGATCTGCGACCGGAGCAGCGTCTTCATCGCTTCAGAGCTGAACTGTGTCTTCAGCTCATCGATGGCACCGGCAGGATCACGAATGAGTTGGGCGAAGGCTGCGCCGATTCCGGTCTTCGACCGCGCGCCTTCGAGCAGAACGCAATAGAAGATTTCGACTTGATATAAATGGTCGCGCTTCGCCTCGAAGAACTGCCGCCGCTGCTCGATGGCAGATTCCACAACAGGATCTTCGTAGCGGGCAAACGGAATCTCCGGCCGATTCGATTTGAAGAGATACTGATAGACATGGAAGCCCGGCCCAAAAGCTTTCAAGGCCGACTCCAGCCGCTTGACCGCATACTCCTGCTCGCCGGAGTCGAGGCTTTCATAGTCCACGCCAGGAACGCGCAGCACCATGCCGAGGTCGCCGGACTTCGTCAGGAACGCTGTTTCATTCCAGAAGCCGTAGAGGTTGATATGGGCATTCAGCGCTGCCGATTCCTTCCACGGCTTGATGGCCTTGTCGATACGAAACATCAGACCACCTCCACGCGCGGGACAGCCTGTTTCGCTGCGTCATAGCGCAGCTTGTACTTCTCCGACTTGGCCAGGATGCGAAGAAAGGCGGGGTCGCTCGTCGTCACCCAATGGCCGAAGGCGTAGCCGCCGAGGAAGACGGCGATCCCGGCAAGGATCGAGTTGAAGAGGTTGAATGCTCCCACTGCGCCGACGCAGACCAGATAAAACAGGCTGCGCTCGACGCCCAGGTAGGTGAGGGGCTTATGCAGGCTCTTGAAGACCCGGTTTGTCCGTCTTGGGCGTGGCTTCACGTCTGCCATAAACCCCTCCTATACTCGCTGGGACGATTGGTTGCGAGTGGTCGGGTGTCTATACACCCCAGAGCCAACTCAGGACATTCACAGCGAGAACGGCAATTCCGGTTCCAGCGGCAACCCCAGCCAGCGCTCTCTTCGCTCCTGGCTCTCCGTGCGCGAATCCGTAGCCGCCGATCACGATGGCGATCAGGCTCGCGACCCTGGCAATCGTCCCGGTGAAGAGCGTTTCAAGGGCGGTGAATCCGCTGTCAAACGGCGAGCCGCCAGCCTGCGCCAGCGCGGCAATGGGAAAGAGCAAGGGCAGAGTGACCATGAGCAGGGTTGGCCACCAGGACATACGGCGAGGCTTGTTTACCGGTGCGTTATGTCGGCGAATGTTCCAATGTATGCGCATCGAATCCTCCGATTGCCCATGCGGGCCGATTCATCTGCCGCAAGCGTAGGTTGGGTCTGCGATGCCGTCCAATACTTGTTTTCTATCGGCCTATAAACGACCGCGAGCCGTCGCGGGTGTCGAGCACCGCGCTTGCTTATCGCTCATCCGAGCAGCTTCATCTGCGCAGGCACTCTGTCGCGCAAACCAGCTTCTCTTCCCACCTTCTTTCGACCGGCCACCGGAATTCGCATCGCATTTTTCAGCTCGCAGGCAAGCAGCGCCAGATGCGAAGCGCTCTCGCTCTTCCGATACACAAAGGCAGACTCTGCGATCAACTCCACGCCGGTAATCGGCCGCGCCACTAACTCCGGGTCGAGGCTGCGGCTCTCGCGTACCAGCGCATAGCCGAGTCCTCGCTTGACCATCCATTGCACGTCGTGAGGCGTCGTGCAAAGGTAGCGCAGTTGAATTGCAATGCCTGCGCGATGCAAGGTGGAATCGAGATACGAAAATAGTTCTGGGTGTTGCTTCGGGTCGAAGGTAATATTGAGCCTCGCTGCAATCTGGCGAGGCAGAATTGCATCCGCCGATGCCATTGGATCGTCCTTGCGCAGACAGAGGAACAATCTCTCCCGGGCGATCGGTTGAACCACCAGGTCATGCGCCTTCACCGGGGTGGTCACGAGCGCGGCGTTGATCGATCTGTCGTTCAGCCCTGCAAGTAACTGGGCGGTAAACTGCGGACAAGGGCGAATGTCACTCTCTGGAAACAGCCTTTGATAACTCGCAAAGGTACGCTCTACGAGAGCCTGTTCGATGAACAGCGAGAAGCCCAATAGCAGCGGCG
>NZ_DATKQC010000455.1:0-30975 GCF_035532915.1 Edaphobacter sp. | reverse complement strand
AATGCCTACCTCGCCATCGCCGGTGGTCTTGAGATCATTCCCATCATCAACAAGATCGACCTCCCCAGCGCCGACATCGAGCGCACCAAGGAAATGATCGAAAAATCCGTCGGGCTACCCGCTGACGACGCCATCGCAGTCTCAGCCAAGACCGGCCTCAACGTCGCCGACATTCTCGAAGCCGTCGTGACGCTGCTACCGCCGCCAAAGGGCGATCCAGAGGCACCGCTGCAGGCGCTCATCTTCGATAGCTGGTTCGACGCCTACCGAGGCGTCATCGTGCTCGCCCGTATCGTCAACGGCAAGCTGCGCAAGGGCATGAAGATCAAGGTCATGTCGAACGGCAAGACCTTCGACGTCGAAAGCATGGGCGTCATGACGCCCAAGCCGGTCGAGATGTCCGAACTCTCCGCAGGCGAAGTCGGCTTCTTCGTGGCGACGATCAAGAACGTAGCCGACACCAAGGTCGGCGACACCATCACGTCAGTCGAAAATCCCTGCGCCGAAGCGCTCCCCGGCTTCGAAGACATCAAGAGCATGGTCTTCGCCGGTCTCTACACCGTCGACTCGCACGAGCATGCCTTGCTGCGCGACGCTCTCGAAAAACTACGCCTCAACGACGCCAGCTTCTCCTTCGAGCCCGAGTCCTCCGTCGCGCTCGGCTTCGGCTTCCGCTGCGGCTTCCTCGGCCTGCTCCATCTCGAGATCATCCAGGAGCGCCTCGAGCGCGAGTACGACCTCGACCTCATCACCACCGCACCCGGCGTCCGCTACAAGATCACCCTCACCGATGGCAGCGTCATCGAAGTCGACAATCCTTCGCGCTGGCCCGATCCCTCCAACATCGAGCAGATCGAAGAGCCGGTCATCATCGCCAAGATCCTGACCAATGAAGAATATGTCGGCGGCATCCTCAAGCTCGTCGAAGAGAAGCGCGGCCGTCAGCAGAACATGGAGTACGTCTCCGACACCCGCGTCATGATCACCTATGAACTGCCGCTGAATGAAATCGTCCTCGATTTCTACGACCGCCTCAAGACCGTCTCCCGCGGCTACGCCTCGCTCGATTACGTCCTCGCCGGTAGCTGGGTCTCGCCCATGGTCAAGATGGACATCCTCATCGGCGGCGACCCCGTCGATGCGCTCTCCATCATCATCCACAAGGACTTCGCCCAGAATCGCGGCCGCGCACTCGTCTCCAAGATGCGTGAGCTCATCCCCCGCCAGATGTTCGAGGTCGCCATCCAGGCAGCCATCGGCTCCAAGGTCATCGCGCGAGAGACCGTCACCGCCATCCGCAAGAATGTCATCGCCAAGTGCTACGGCGGCGATATCAGTCGCAAACGCAAGCTCCTCGATAAGCAGAAAGAGGGCAAAAAGCGCATGAAGCGGATCGGCAAGGTGGACATTCCGCAGGAGGCTTTCCTCGCCGTGCTGAAGGTCGGAGAAGAATAGAAGTAATCGAGCAGACTACCCCAAACAGACGAGTCGCCTGCGAAACAGATGATCTGTCACGCGTTAGAACACCAGGCCGCGCCGCTCGCCTGTAACTCATCAGTAACATTGATCTGTGGAAACCATTGAAATCGCATCATTTGCGAATTCAATCGGGAAATAGCCGCAAATTATTGCACACGATCCTGTAAGCCGCTGCTTCGTATGGAGTTAAATGCCCCAGCTTCCCTCCCTAACGAGAGAGGATAAATTCGCTATTGCAACTAAGCCACCACACGAGCTTTAAAATCCACAGAATTTTCCACAGGAAAGCGAAAGGGAGACCTCCTGAGAGGTCTCCCTTTCGTCGAAAAATTGTTGCTTACTTCTTGGTGGTTGAGGGGCGAGGCGTAGCCGAACGTGGACGCGCCGTCGGGGTTGGGGCCGAAGGAGCAGGAGCCGCTACACCGGAAGAGGCGTTGTATGCCTCGATGATGGCCTGGGAGATATCGGTCCCCGGAGCTGCCCACATCACAGAGACGCCGCCCTGTGCCTGCTGGCCGCTGAGGTCCAGAAGCATGGTATAGCCATTCGACTGAACGTACTTCACCACGGTGGGTCCCAGCTTCTGGGCAACCTTGCCAAGAGCATCCTGCAAGTCGGCGTTGTATGCCTGTTGGGCATCCTGAACGTCGCGCTGAAGCTGCTTCTCCTTGGTATCAATGGTCCGGAGCTTGGCGGCGCGCGCTTCGTCGGCTTCCGTGGCTGGAGCGCTCTGCATCTGCTTCTTCAGCGAATCGACTTCCGTAGACTCAGTCTCGATCTGGGCCTTCTTCGGCGCATACTTTGCCTGAATCTCCTGAAGTGCGCGCTGGCCTTCATTGGTGGCAGCGGCGACCTGCTCGTACTCGATCAGGGCAATCTTTGCGGGTTCAGCATGTGGCGCCACAACAGCAGAGGCGGCGGGTTGGGTGGTGGGCGTCGTTGTTTGGGCCATCCCGGCAACGGTCAACAATCCCGCGCCAAAGGCGGAGACTAGCTTAAGGGTACGATTCATGCGGTGTGTGATACTCCTTCGGGGATCATTCCAAATCATCCGGCCGTAGGCGCACCAATCGCGACCTTCCGAGCCATTCCTGCATCCTCTTGATGGTGACGCTCGAAAAGCGTAACTACCTTTTGCCTCGAGCGCTGCGGCCAGCATAACAAAGAAACCGTCGGCAAGCGAGAGGGTTGGCGGAACATATTGGATTATAGGACTGCCCTCGAAGCCGGTCAAACTCGAAATATTTATCAAATATCCTAAAAAACGTAGGCAAGCCAAACTTTACCTTCCGTTTTCCGGTATTCCAACCTTTTATGCGGCCCATAAGTCCCATGAATCCATCACGCCCGGTTTGGCAGACCGATTGCACTGTATCTCAGCATTACTCCTCCGAGTCGAAGTTGAAGCGCGGTTGTAATGCCCCGGATCGAAAGAAGCTTTACCCCGATGAGGGTTCAGCCATCGACCGAGTGGCTCACTTCCTTACGGAAGTCTTTATGGAGGCCAGTGACTGGCCATTAGTTATGCAAAAGCCGCTCCGTCGAGCGGCTTTTGCTTCTTTATCTGCCGAATCTCTTTCTGGCACCCCATGAAAATTTCCTCTATATAAAAGGGCGATTCAACAAAGAGAGTTCTTGCCAATCGTAATCTTTGCGCGTACTCTAAGTCTTACTTCGTGAACCGGCTGTGGGTGCCGCTCATTGTGTAGCCGTCAATTGATAGCAATCATGTAAAAATTGGCAGCAGGCAGCCAGCACAGTGAATTTGTGGGACTCTGTCGAAAACGGGTAGAGGGTGAGGGTTCGCCAAAGTAAGGCGTTCCAGGCTGTGTCTTTCTGGCAGTTCATCGCTGGTCACAGCCAACAGACAGTACCAAGACGTCCGTTCGAGTGTAATTTGAGACCGTTTCCTCCGACGCTGCAATCCCGGTTTGGTTGGCTCCGCGAAATCTGCGCGGCGACGACGAGGCCCGTGGCGTGAGAGTGAACCGCTAATTGCGATCTAGTGCAATAGGAAGTGGAAGCATGACTTCAGAGCAGAATGTACCCGAGGTGCAGTCGCCCCAGGGTTCGTCAATGTCAGCCGGCCAACAGGACGGCGACGAGCAATTCTCCGGGGCGAACGTCCCCCACGGAATGGGACAGTCCAAAAGCAGCCGCCGTCGTCGGCGCAAGCGCAAGACCAAAGGCCCCGATGCACCACAGGCCGCACCCCAGGCCAGCCAGTCCGCTGGCGAACAGCCCGCAGGACAGCCCATCGACTCCATTCAGGCTGCCAGCGCGCCGCAACCATCTCAGCCTCAGAGCTTTCAGGCCAACTCCGGCCAGCAGCAGAACAACTCCGGCGGAGCCTCGACCGGCAAACGCTGGAAGAAGAAGTTTCGCGACCGCGACCGTCAGCGCCCGCAGGAAAATCCCGGCAACGTCGCCAGCGGCAGCAACGGCGGTGGTTTCCGCGACAGCAACAGCCACCAACCCGGCAACAACGGCTTCAAGCGCAAGAGCGGTGGCGGCGGGGGAGGCAGGCAGCAGCAGCGCGGACCGCGCAGCTTCGTCGGCCCCATGGACCACAGCTACCGCGTCGCCAACGGCAACTTCGCCGACTCGCCGCCATCCACCATCGAGACCCACGGCAACTTTCAGTCTCGTGGCGGCGGCAGTCGCGGCGGCTATCAAGGCGACTCCCAGCCCATCGACTACTCGCAGGGAAAAACCATTCCAATTCCTGAAGACGCGCCAACCAAAATCTTCTTTTTTATTGAGGATCTTTTCTTTATCGCGAAGATCCAGGAGACTGCGCGCAAACTCGGCGTAAAGATCGCCTTCATCAAGAACGATAAGGAATCGATCGCCCAGTTGACCGGACTCAGCGAAGAAGAGCGTCCCGGCCTGATCGTCTTCGACCTCAACAACGCAAACGCCAAGCCGTTGACGTTGATCCCGAAGTTGAAGACCAAGCTCAAGCGCAGCACATCGATTGTCGGCTTCCTCTCGCATCTGCAGGGAGACCTGAAGGCGAAGGCCGTCGAAGCTGGATGCGACACTGTCATGCCTCGCGCGGCTTTCTCACAGAACCTGCCCAACCTGCTGCGCCGCTACGGCCTGGTAGAAGAGGACGAACCGAACTTCAACCAGTAACCGGGATCGAAGCTCAAACTTAAAAGGCCCTGCGAACTCTCTCGCAGGGCCTTTCAGTTTGCAACCAAAACGCGCTCTAGCCCGGAGGCCAGTCCATGTGCCGTCCGCCGAGCAGGTGCAGATGGAGATGGTTCACCGTCTGTCCGCCATCGTCGCCGGTGTTGACGACGACGCGGTAGCCGCCGTCCAGATTCTTGCTGCGGGCCAGATTTGCAGCGGTGGCCAGCAGGTGGCCCAGCAAGGCAGTGTGCTCGGCGGCGGCCTTCGCCTGCGAGGCGATGTGCTGTTTAGGAATAATCAGGAGATGAACGGGAGCTTGCGGATTGATATCCGGAAAGCCGATGCAAAGTTCATCTTCGTGGACTTTGTTCGCCGGAATCTTTCCTTCGATAATTTTGCAGAACAAACAATCGGTAGCCATTAATTCAAAACTCTCTTCATTACGTGATTGAAGCGTAGACGTTTACGGGGAGAAGTATTTTGGATGCTCGCCTGTTGCCCAGGGGTTGTAAGCGGCGGCGAAGGCGGCACGGCTTTCAATCGACGGATGGCTGCCGGTCCAGAATTCGACAAACGGATGAGCCCGGGGATCTTCGAGCGACGCCTCACCCAGCCGCTGAAACGCCTGCTGCGTCACCGCCTGCGGATCGGCCACAATGCCATGAATCGCCTCCTGCCCATAGACGTCGGCGGCATGCTCAATCGACCGGCTGAAGGCGTTCTCAATCGGCGCCGAGAAGAACGACAGAGTATTGAGCGCCAGCAGCAGCACCGCAAGAAACGCCCAATCGTTCGGCGAGAGGATGCCCCACCGGCTCCCATAGCGGCGCAGCGCCCACTCCGTCAGCTTCTGCCCAACGAAGAAAGCCACCAGCAGCAACAGGCCGGTGAACACAAGCCCGAGCGCGATATGGTGCAACGCATAGTGTCCCAGCTCATGGCCGAACACCGAGGAAAGTTCATCCGGCGTGGCCTCTTTGATCGTCGTATCCCACAGCACCAGCCGCTTCGATGGGCCAAAGCCAGTGACGTAGGCGTTCAGCCCGGTGACTTTGCTGCTGGCGCGCATGTAGAACATCCGGTCGGGCGGCAGGCTGATGCCGCTGCGCGCGACCACCCTCTCCAGTTGCGCGACCAGCGCCGGGTTCGATTGCTGCAATGGCTCAAATTTGTTGAAGAGCGGATCGACCAGCACCGGCGCAAGAAATACCCCGAACAGGACTGCCACCATCGCCGGGACCCAGAACCACATCCACCATCGCCCCGGCGAGCGGCGGATGACCCAGAACAGCACCATCACCAGCATTCCACCTACAATCCACGTCAGCAGAAAGCTCTTGAGCTGGTCCCACCACCAGCTCGGCCAATGCTGGACTGACAGCCCATACGCCAGCCCCAGATGATGCCCATAGACATACAGTGGAGCATCCAGCACGGCGATGGCTCCGAATAACAGCAGCGTGAACAGAAAGCATTGCCCGAGCCGGTTATCGGTGGCCCTGGCCGCGATATCGCGCAGCCGCGGCGGAACCCTCAGCCCCAGCAGAAACAGCAGCTCCAAAATGCTCCACGCGCCCCCGCCAAAGTAGAGGATCGTCCGCATTCGGAAGAGGCCCTCGGCCTGTTTGAGCTTGGCGGGAGAAAGCGTGTAGGCAGACGTGTTATGAGCAGCTTCGTATAGCGCCTGCGCTTCGGTCGCGGTGGTGCCCTTTACCCAGTGCGGTGCGGTGAGCAGCGCAGCCAGAGCAACCACCAGCAGAAAGATCGTTCGAAGGCGCATCTTTTATAGGACTCCCGCTCGCCGCGTTTAGTGTGCAGGGAGTATGCTTGCGCTGCCCCATCCGCAGAGATACCGTCCATGCTACCGAAACTCCTCCGGAGGCTACCTTGACCGACATTCGCAACCTCGTCCGCCCGCTGCAAAATCTCAGTATCCCCGCAGAAAAGGCCGCTCCGGTAACTGCACCCATCCCGTCAACCCTCTCCTCCCTTCAGCTCCAGTCTCTTCAGACGTTAGCGACTCAGCTCGGCGAGAGTCCGCAGACAGGAACCATCACCATCTTCACGGGCCCGGACACTGCTGCAAAGGCCGCCGCCGCTCAGACTCTCGCCAACAATCTGCATCGAGAGCTCCGCACCATCGACCTCGGCTCAGTGGTCAATCAAGACGGCGGCGACCCCGGAAGCGCCCTCACGCAGATTCTTTCCTCGAATACCCGCGGCGTCCTTCTCCTCCTCGACGAGGCGGACGCCCTCTTCGGCAAGCGCACCGACGTTCAGGACAGTCACGACAAGTATGCGTCCATCGAGATCAGCTTTCTCTTGCAGGCCGTGCGGCAATATTCCGGCATCATCATCCTCGCCGTCACTTCGACCGATGGGTGGGACCACGATCTATTGGCGCGTGCGCACACCACTCTAAAATTTCCGCCAAATTCTTAACGGCTTCACCGGTTTGCGATCAGACCCTATCAAATCGCCGGATCGAGTCGCACTTCGCGCTCGACCAGAGCGGCCTTTTGCCTCGCAGAGCGCCTGAATCTCAACCTCAGGAACGGTCGTTCCACGGCAAAGTAGAGCAGCGAAGCGACACTGAAGCAGGCCACGGCGTAGATGCAAACGGCGCGCCAATCGGCCTGTGCAGTCCATACAGGCAGCATACGGTGTGTGGCATGGGCAACCGATTTATGCGTGAGATAAAGGCTATAGGCAAGCGCGGCCAGAGGAGCGGCTCCGGGGACGCGCCTCTTCAACATGCCCCGATCGCAAACCGCAGAGGCCACCATCAGGCCGAATCCAATCGCCAACGCGGGGAAGGCAAAGAGAATACTTGCAGGCAGATCCGGGCTCGGATAATCGAAGTTGCAGAGGCGAAGTGCACCGACGACTGTAGCCGCGCCGCATACCAATAAAAGATTTCCGTGGCGAGCGATACGCGACCACCACGACGGCCGAAAGCTGCGAAGAATTGCCAGGCTAACCCCTATCGCCAACCCATCGAGACGGGAGTAGGTTGGGTAGTAGATGTACCTCATCATCGAAACGGGCGAAGCATCGGGCTTCAGGATGACGTGGTAGAGCAGCCACGTACGAAGCGCGATTCCACCCAGAACAATCGTAAGCACGAACAACACTGTCTTCCAGACGGCTGGCCTGCGCATGAATACGAGAAGCAGCAGAGGCAGGAACAGGTAGAAGTGCTCCTCGACGCACAGAGACCAAACGTGCGAAAACGCGCGGCCTTCGGGATAGTGCAACAGCAACAAATTCCAGGTGAAGGTGAGGTACTGCCACGGTGCGTAGGGGCCGGGTGCCTCCCTCCACAATGGGACTGCAAGGTAAAGGAGCAGCACGGTAAGATAAGCCGGAAGAATGCGGTAAGCCCGACGAGCGTAAAACTCTTTGAGCGACGGAGTCGCGCCACTCAGGTAAGGCTTCAGCAGTTGGGAGCCAATGAGGAAGCCGCTCAGGACGAAGAACAGGTCCACTCCCACCCAGCCGACCGAAGCGACCGGATTCAGGGCCTCCGGAAGCAGGCTATACATGTTCAGGTGGTAGAGCATGACGACTAAAATCGCCGCAGCGCGCAGCGTGTCCAGCCCGTGGAATCGGAGAAGTTGACCTTCGTTGTTGGGAGCCATAAAGTTGTCGCAAAAGAGATAGCACAGAGGCTGTGCTCGTTTCATTAAGCATCCGCCGCCCCGGTGACGCCAGTGCTGTTCTCGGCACCTGCCCGATACGACGATGGAACAGTTCTCGTGCAGCAGCGATATCGATGCAGATTCTCATCTGCCTCCTGTATGCTTCCCTCGGCGACACTCGCAAAGGTCAAGGCCATATTCCACCACTGAAATCAGAGTCCCCCTCGGAAGGAACCAGTCATGAAGTCCATCACCCGCATCCTGCTCGCGCTTTTCCTCTTCGTACCGCTCGCCGCTCACGCCGACCCGCCCAGCAGCAAACAGGCCAAGGCAGAAGAGCTCCTGCAACTCAGCCACATGGACCATCTGATGAGCCAGATGCTCGGCCAGATGACAGAGCGCATGAAGGCCTCCGCCGACCAGCAGGCAGCCAGCATGCACATGACCCCCGAGCAAAAGACCGCCTACGACGGCTATCAGCAAAAACTCGACCAGCTTCTGGCCAGCTATCTCAGCTGGGACAAGATGAAGCCGGTCATGGTCCAGGCCTACTCCGAGACCTACACCGACCAGGAGCTGGACGGCATCCTGAACTTCTACCGCTCGCCGGCCGGACAGGCCATGGTCGCCAAGTCTCCCGAACTCATGTCGAAGACCAGGACCGCCATGATGCAGCAGATAAGCGCGCTTCAGCCTCAGGTCGAGCAGCTCACGAAAGATTTCGCCGATAAAATGAAGCAGTCGGCTCCTGCCCCAGCCGCAGCGCCGACACCCTCCAATTAGGGTCGCTTCTTCACAGAGGGGCTGGCGCTTCGGCAACGGCCCCGCTTATTTCTGTCAAGCCCCCACAAGGGCTTTTCAAGCTGGCTTGTGGTCCATAAGTCTATATCCCTAAGCAACTTACATAATCGAAAATTAACTTCGCAAATCTGCAGGTTAGTTTTACTCCATCCGCTATCCTTAGTAGTTGAGGGATCGAGAAAGACCTCCGGCATCTTGCGAAGCTTTTGTTTCTCTCCGTAAGCGCGGTAAGTCATTTAGAAACAATATTTTGCCCTTTAACTCTTTTACAATCAATATTTTGGCTCGAACTTTATGGGTAAACCGTTGTAGACAAATGACTTACATATAAGGTATCCCGGGGGGGTGGGGTACCCTCTTCTACGCTATACGCCCCATCGCCCATCGCCGAACGGGATAAAAAGGCTATAGGGAACCTCTGATTAAGTCCGGTTTTGTTAAGGGCACGGCTTCAGCCGTGCCGCAAGTGGTTTGTCTGTAATGCGGCTTTAGCCGCTGAGGGAATGCTCGGAGACTTAGACCTTCCATACGGCCAACGGTCGTATATACTCAAAGGGTTGTACAAAAGCAGCACTTCGTTAGGAACACAATGCCAAAGCTGAAGACACACAGCGGCGCCGCAAAGCGCTTCAAGAAGACCGGTACGGGCAAATTCAAGCGCGGCCAGTCCAAGATGCGCCACATCCTCACCTCGAAGGCAACCAAGACCAAGCGCAAGCTCGGTGGCCAGGTTCTCGTCTCCGAGGCGGATCACGCCAAAGTAGCACGCATGCTTCCTTACGCCTGAGTTTCAGGCAGGGAACCATCGGTTTTTCAGATCGAGCCGCTCTAACAGAGCAAAGGGTCAGCAAAGCGTAAAGGCCCCTGGAGAATAGCTAGCCAAGCGCAAGCGTCTCCACTGAGATCTGAAGTTGCATAGCGAGTGAAGAGGCCACCTTACCTCCAGCCGCTCAAACGATGTACGCAAAAGGAGATGCACCATGCCCCGTGTAAAGCGGAGTACAAAACGCAATGACCGGCGCAAAAAGATCCTCAAGCGCGCCAGTGGTTACTTCCTCACCAAATCCAAGCTCTATCAGGCAGCGCAGGAAGCCGTCGAGCGCGGACTCATGTTCGCCTACACCGGCCGCAAACAGAAGAAGCGGCAGTATCGCGCTCTCTGGATCGTCCGTATCAATGCAGCCTGCCGCATCAACGGCATGAGCTACTCGACCTTCATCAACGGCCTCAAGCTGGCTGGCAACGGTCTCGATCGCAAGATCCTCGCCGACATCGCCGCCAACGACGCAGCTGGCTTCGCTACCCTCGCCGAGCAGGCCAAGGCAGCCCTAAAGCAGGCAAAGGACGCACGCGCCACGGCCGCAGCATAAATTAATTGAGTTCGGCTCAAAAGAATTAATCAAATACAACTCAAGAGGCACGGCTCAGCCGTGCCTCTCTCTTTTAAGATCGGCTATTCTTACCCTATGTCCACCGCTTCAGGAACAACGCCGGAGTTGAACTTCCGCACCCCGGACGAGCAATTCGAAGGTCAGGCGCCCTTTGAGTCCTGGGGCCGGTACCCGAACTACGACGCCAACGTCGTTCCCCTGCACTGGCAGGGCGACTACCCATCCGTCGCCAGCGGGATGCACAACGGCGTGCTGCCCGTAGGTATGGGTCGCAGCTACGGCGACGTCTGCCTGCTCAACGGCGGCAACCTCCTCGTCACCACCGGCATGAACCGCCTTATCTCCTTCGATCCCGAGACCGGCCTGCTCACCGCGGAAGCCGGAATCACGCTGGCCCAGATTCTCGACTTTGCTGTTCCCCGAGGCTTTTTCCTCCCCGTCTCACCGGGCACAAAATATGTCACTCTCGGCGGAGCCATCGCCAACGATATCCATGGCAAAAATCACCATGTCGCCGGCACCTTCGGCCGCCACGTAACGCAATTTGAATTAGTCCGCTCCGATGGAACCCGCAAGCTCTGCTCGCCCACCGAGAACTCCGACTTCTACGCCGCCACCATCGGCGGCCTCGGCCTCACTGGTCTCATCTCATGGGCGCAGCTGCGGCTCAAGCCCATCGTCTCGCGCCTGATTGATTACGAGGGCATCCAGTTTCATGGCATCGACGAGTTCCTCGACCTCACCCGCCAGAGCCACGACATCGAGTACACCGTAAGCTGGATCGACTGCGCCTCCACCGGCAAGAACTTTGCCCGCGGCGTCTTCATGCAGGGCGACCACTCGAAGAAGCGCGACACGCTCACGCCATCGCCCGAGCCGAAGCTGGTCTTCCCTTTCGACGCTCCCGGCTTCGCGCTGAACCACCTCTCCGTCAGCCTCTTCAACACGGCCTTCTTCCACAAGCAGATCCACAATCGCGTCGTCGCGCTGCAGGACTACGAGCCGTTCTTCTATCCGCTCGATAAGGTGCTTCACTGGAACCGCATGTACGGCAAGCGCGGTCTGCTCCAGTTCCAGTACGTCATTCCGTGGGAACACGCTCGCGAAGGCACCATCACCATTCTCAAAGAGGTCGCCAAGTCCGGCCTCGCCAGCTTCCTCGCCGTCCTCAAGGTCTTCGGCGACGTTCCTTCGCCCGGCATGATGAGCTTCCCCAAGCCCGGAATTACGCTGGCGCTCGACTTCCCCATCAAGCCGGGCAAGAGCTTCCCTCTCTTCGAGCGCCTCGCCGATATGACCCGCGAGTTCGGCGGCCGTCTCTACCCCGCCAAAGATGCAGCGATGACCGCGGCGCAGTTCCAGGCCTTCTATCCGCAGTGGCAGCAGTTCGCCCGCTACCGCGACCCGCAACTTACCTCCAGCTTCTGGGAGCGCGTCACAGGAGATCGACCAGGTTTATGAGTCAGATTGATACCACTCCCCGCAAGATTCTCGTCCTTGGAGCCACCTCCGGTATCGCCGAGGCTACCTGCCGCATCTGGGCGGCACAAGGCGCGCGCCTCTTCCTCGTAGCCCGCAATGCGGAGAAGCTCGCCGCCGTCGCCACCGACCTCCGCACGCGCGGTGCAAGCTACGTCGATACCGCTGTCGCCGACCTCGACAACACCGACCAGCACGCTGCCCTGCTCTCCCACGCGGTGAATTCGCTCACCGGCCTTGATGTTGCGTATCTCACCTACGGCATCCTCGGCGATCAGGCTAAAGCCGAGCAGGACTTCAACACCGCAGCGCAGATCATCTACACCAACTACATGGCTCCGGTCTCGCTGCTTACGTGGCTGGCCAACTTCTGCGTTCAGCGCCATGCGGGAACACTCGCCGTCATCTCGTCGGTAGCGGGAGATCGCGGGCGCAAGTCGAACTACCTCTATGGCTCCTCCAAGGCTGGCCTGTCGGCATTTCTCGGCGGCCTGCGCAATCGCGTCGATCGCGAGGGCGTCACCGTTCTCGCCATCAAGCCGGGCCCGGTGAAGACAGCGATGACCGCGAGCATGAAGGGCAGCGAGAAGTTTGCCGACGCCGACAAGGTCGCGCAGAGCATCGTCAAAGCCATCGACAAGCGGCAGGACACTCTCTACGTGCCGTTCCAGTGGCAGCCGATCATGTTCATCATCCGCAATATCCCGGAGCGCATCTTCAAGAAGCTCAATCTCTGATCTTCAGGACTCGATTGCTCTGAAACAATGCTGCTGCCTATCTGCCCTGAATCCCCCGACCATTTGGGTAAGCCGGGAAACGGTAGCGGTTGCGGCGCACCATGTACACGATCAGCCAGATAATCCCGGCGAGGATCAGCAGTGGCGCGAACGGCACCAGCAGCCAGCCCTTACCCGGCATCACCGTGCGGTCTCCGCGGATAGTGGCCTCGGGGGCCAGGTTCGCGTTGCCCGCCATGATGGCAACGTCGCCTCCTACCTCCGTCTCCGGAGCCAGGTTCAAGTCGCCACCCAGGATCGCCACGTCGCCTGAGATGTTGTGGGTCGGATCGACCGTGACGCTGCCGAAGAGAACCGCGACGTCGCCTTTGACGTCGCCATGGATGTGGACCGAGCAGAAGGCGCAGGCAAGATCACCGGCGGTCTCGCCCTCGGCGACGGTGATGTCGCCGCCGAAGCTGGCGCGGTCCTGATCGGCGCGGGCAAACGGTGTGGACGCTACGAGAAGGAGGGCGGCAGCGAGAAGCAGTTTGGTCATGAATGTCCCCGTTGGAGGTAGTGTACGGCGGCTATAGGGTGTGCGGCTCGGGAAAAGCGCAGGACAGACCAGAACAAGCATCTGCGGCCTCTCGAAAGGGTTAATGCGGTACGGCACGGCCTGCTGTCGATGCTAGGCTTAAAGAACATGAGCCACGAACTGCCAAAAGCATACGATCCGTCCATTATTGAAGAGCGCTGGGCCGATTACTGGGTGCGCGAGCGCCTCTTCGACGTCGCCACCTCTGAGGGTACGCAGGAGGGCGTCAAGAAGTTCACCATGCTGCTTCCTCCGCCGAATGTCACCGGACGGCTGCACATGGGCCACATGCTCAACCAGACCGAGATGGACATCCTCACCCGCTGGCACCGCATGTCGGGCGAGGTGGCCATGTGGGTTCCCGGCACCGACCACGCGGGAATCGCCACGCAGATGATGGTGGAAAGGCAGCTCGCCTCTGAAGGAAAGAAGCGGCAGGAGCTTGGCCGCGAAGCTTTTGTGCAGCGCGTGTGGGAGTGGAAGGGCGTCTACGGCGGAGCCATCCTCGACCAGATGAAGCGCCTCGGCGCCAGCGTCGACTGGGGCCGCGAGTACTTCACCATGGACGACCGGCTGAGCATCGCGGTCAAAGAGGCCTTCGTCCGCCTGCACGAGCAAGGGCTGATCTATCGCGGAGCCTACATCGTCAACTGGGACCCGGCGATCCAGACGGCGGTCAGCGACCTCGAAGTCGAGCATGAAGAGCGCCTCGGCAAGATCTATCACATCCGCTATCCGCTGGCGGACGGGTCAGGTTCAATCGTTGTTGCCACCACGCGGCCGGAGACCATGCTGGGCGACACCGCCGTCGCAGTCAACCCGACCGACGAGCGCTACCTCGCGGTGCAGGGCAAGATGGTTCGCCTGCCGTTGAGCGGTGTGAATGGCGGTCCAGACCGCGAGATTCCTATTCTGGCCGACGACTGGGCCAAGCCGGAGTTCGGCACCGGCGCGGTGAAGGTAACGCCGGCGCACGATCCGAATGACTTCGCTATCGGCCAGCGGCATGGTCTCCCCAACCTGACGATTCTCGATGAGACGGCGCATGTGCTGCTGCCGGGTTCGGCGTACCACGGGCTGGACCGCTATGCGGCGCGGACGAAGATTGTCGAAGACTTGAAAGAGCTGGGCCTTTTGGTGGACGTGAAGGACCACACGCTCTCCATCGGCCTCAGCCAGCGCACCGGCGTCGTCATCGAGCCGAGGCTTTCGCAGCAGTGGTTCGTCAAGATTCAGCCACTGGCAGACAAGGCCATCGAAGCGGTGGACAAGGGCTACATTAAGTTCACGCCCGACCAGCACCGCAAGACCTACGACGAGTGGATGAAGAACATCCATGACTGGTGCATCTCGCGCCAGTTGTGGTGGGGCCATCGCATTCCGGCGTGGCACTGCGCGGCCTGTGGCGACATAACCGTAGCGCGAGAGACGCCGCTAAAGTGTCAGCACTGCAACTCCGCCGAGATCGTGCAGGAGACCGATGTGCTCGACACCTGGTTCTCGAGCGGCCTGCTTCCCTTCACCGTGTTTGGCTGGCCGGAGAAGACGCCCGATCTGGCGGCGTTCTATCCGACGCAGTTGCTGGTGACGGGCTTCGACATCCTCTTCTTCTGGGTGGCGCGGATGATTATGCTGAGCTGCCACTTCATGCTCGATGTGCCTATGCCCGACGGCAGCAAGCGCGAGCTGAAGGATGCCGTTCCCTTCCACGAGGTCTACATCCACGCGCTGGTGCGCGATGCCGACCGGCAGAAGATGTCGAAGACCAAGGGCAACGTCATCGATCCCATCGAGGTCGTCAAGAAGTATGGGACGGATGCGGTACGGTTTACGCTGGCCAGCATGGCCAGTCCAGGCACCGACATCGCCTTCAGCGAAGAGCGCACCGACGGCTATCGCGCCTTCGCCAACAAGATCTGGAACGCGGCGCGTTTCCTGTTTATGCAAGTCGAACGAGCAAAAGAGGCAGGCTACAGCATGTCCATGCTTGCCGCTGGCGGCGCGATGACGGAGTTGCCGCAGGAGACGCCGCTCGAGACGCGCTGGATCTTCGGACGCCTCAGCGCAGTGAGCGCCGAGGTAGACCGTGCGCTGGCCGACTATCGCTTCGATGAGGCGGCAGCGGCCGTCTACCAGTTCTTCTGGGGCGAGTTCTGCGACTGGTATC
The DNA here is from genome assembly GCF_035532915.1 of Edaphobacter sp. Lineage (GTDB taxonomy): Bacteria > Acidobacteriota > Terriglobia > Terriglobales > Acidobacteriaceae > Edaphobacter. The sequence continues at coordinate 15,565 of NZ_DATKQC010000455.1, read as the reverse complement.
TGGAGCTGGTGAAGCTAAGGCTGGAGTTTGGCGAAGGCACCGAGAAGAATGCGGCGACTGCGGTTTCGCTGGCTTCGCTGGTCGGCGTCTTCGAGGCGGCGCTACGCCTGCTCAGCCCGTTCATGCCCTTCCTCACCGAAGAGTTATGGCACGCGCTCTACGAAGGCAAGGCCCCGGCAAAGTCGATCGCGCTGACCCGCTATCCGAAGACAGCCGACTTCCCCTCCGACCCCGCTTCCGTCGCCGCGATGACTACCTTGCAAGAGCTGATCGTGACCGTACGTGGCCTGAGGAGAGAGCTTGGCGTCCCCGAGAAAGAGGCCGCGCCAATCGTCCTGCACGCCGAGAACCGCATCCTGGCGCTGGCTGACGCGAACGCAGATATGCTGGCCCGGCTCGCCCGCGTAGCCTCGGTCGAGTTTGCCAACGAGCCTTTGACCGGGGGCAACGCCCGTTCGACTGCCAGCTTCGATGTCGCTGTCATTTACGAGCGGCAGATCGACGTGGCCGCCGAGCGCGAGCGGCTGACCAAAGACCTGGCCAAGTTCGAAAAGGGTCTCGCGGCGGCGGAGCGGCAGTTGGGCAACGAAGCGTTTATGGCCAAGGCACCGGCACATATTGTCGAAGGGCTGCGAAAACAGGCGGCGGAGACGAAGATGTTGCATGACAAGGCAAAGGCTGCGCTGCAGGCTTTGCCGGCGCAGTAGTTCACCACAGGAAGACTGAGCCCGGCGCGGATTGAGCTTTCAGCGCTGGGCTTCCACCTTCTCCTTGACGATTTCGTCGGTGGCGATGCTAACGTTTTCGTGCTTGATGTCTAGCCGCAGGCGGTTGAAGAAGCTCATATAAACGTTGGCAACCCAGACCAGCGCGAACCACGCGATGAGATAGCCGCGCCAGCCGTCGTAAAGCGTCTGGAAACGCGTGACGATAAGGAAGAAGGCCGCGACATAGTGGCTGAAGCAGTACTCGCAGGTGAAAAGATAGAAAAATTTGCGGACGGCGATGGGCCGGCAGGCCTGGCTCTTTCCCTTGCACCACTCGCGCGGCTCACGGAAGACTTCTTCGTGGGTGATCGTCCATGAAACACAGGCAATCGGCAGCGCAAGCAGAAAGAGATAGGCAAACTGGCGGTGGAGCGGCATAAGCATGGCGGCTTCTCGAATCTCCTGACAGTGAGATGCAGCCAGCGGGTTTAGGATTACAGAATGGACTGGAAGAGCAAGCGGATACGCACAATCCTCGAAGCGGCACTGGCAGAAGACAAGGTCGCCAACGATGTCACCACGGCACTGACCATCGACAAGGGTCTGCGCGCCTCCGGAACCATCATCGCCCGCGAAGACTGCGTTGTCTCGGGGCTGGGCTGCATCCCGGTGATCCTCGATATCTTCTCGAAGATGTCGACAACGCCTCTGGGGCGCTTCGAGGTGGTGAGCCATCCCGAGATCTTCGACGGCGTGCGGGTCAAGAAAGGGCAGTCGCTGGCGGTGATTCGTCACAACGCTTCGGCAATTCTCTCGTGCGAGCGCGTGACCCTGAACCTGATGCAGCGTATGAGCGGCATCGCCACCTTGACCAACCAGTTCGTGAAGTCCATCGCCGGGACGAAGGCCAGGATCCTGGATACGAGAAAGACTATCCCGGGCCTGCGCGCGCTCGATAAGTACGCCGTCTGCTGCGGAGGCGGCGTGAACCATCGTCTCGATCTGCAGGATGGCATCCTTATCAAGAACAACCACATCTCTCTGGGCGGAGGCCTCCCCATCGTGCTCGAGCGCGCTCTGAAAGGCCGGAAGGCCGGGCAGATCGTGCAGGTCGAGGTGCGCAGCCAGCTCGAGTTGGAGCAAGCCATCGCCGGAGGAGCCGAATCGATCCTGCTGGATAATATGAAGCCGGCGATTGTGAAGAAGGCAGTCAAACAGATTCGAAAATCTCTGCCGAACGCTCCAATCGAGGCCTCCGGCAATATGAATCTGAAGACAGTGCGCGATTACGCTCTAGCCGGTGTGGATTTTATCTCGGTAGGAGCGCTGACCCACTCGGCGGTCGCCGTCGATCTGAGCATGAAGATTACAGCAGATGTCTACTGAAGAGAGCGAGTTCGATTTAGCCGCGCTGGACGCGGAGATTGCAGGAACAGCATTCGCTGGACAAGTACGGCACTTCGCTTCTGTTGGCTCGACCAACGTGCTGGCACTGGAGGCAGCACAGGCCGGGGCACGGGTGGGCGTATGGGTTGCCGACGAGCAGACGGCTGGCCGCGGCCGGGGCGGACATGGCTGGCATTCCGCAGCGGGAGATGGACTTTACGTCAGTGCGCTGGTCGCTCCACCACTGCCGATGACCATGGCTTTGTGGCTCTCGCTGGCTACAGGGCTGGCTGCCCGGGCAGCCATTCGCGAAGTGACGGGAATGGCAGTCGATATTCGGTGGCCAAATGATCTGCTGCTGAAGGAGCGCAAGTGTGGCGGCATCCTGGTCGAGACCGCGGTCGATGGCGCCATGCTGAGGTATGCGGTGATTGGCATCGGCATCAACGTGAATCATGCTGGCTTTCCCTCCGAGCTGGAAGCACTGGCTACTTCCCTGCGCATGGAGAATCGCGGAGAGGTTTCGCGCGAGGCGCTTCTGAGCGGTTTGCTACGGGCGCTGGATAAAGAGATTTCACTGCTGGTGCAGGAGCATCGCGGGGAGATCGCCCGGGCTGGCCTGCTGGAGCGGTTTGCAGAGGCCTCAAGCTGGGTGCGCGGCAAGCGGGTCAAAGTGGAAGAAGGCGGCGGCTATACTGGCGTGACCAATGGGCTGGATGGGCGTGGCTTTTTGCAGGTTGCCGGAGACGATGGTGTGGTGCATACGGTTCTCTCCGGCGGAGTTCGAGAAGGGTAACGAGGCGAGACGCGATGCTATTGGTGATGGATGTCGGTAATACGAATACCGTGCTGGGGCTGTATCGGCTGGCGGATGGGAGTGCTCCTGACGCTGTGGCGACGGAGTTGGTCGCGAACTGGAGAATCACCACTTCGACCAAGCTGACGGTGGATGAGTTCGGCATGCTGCTGCGGAATTTGTTTGCGCTGAAAGATCTTGAGATTGGGGTCGTGGATGGGATCGTCATCTCGTCGGTCGTTCCTCCGCTGGACTCGACGCTGCGACAGACCTGCGAGATGTACTTTCAGGTGAAGCCGGTCTTTATTGAACCCGGAGTAAAGACCGGGCTGCCGGTGCTGACCGATAATCCGACCGAGGTGGGGGCCGACCGCATTGTGAACTGTGTGGCAGCCTTCGAACGGTTTGGCGGGCCGACGATTGTGGTCGACATGGGTACTGCGACGACGTTCGATGTGATCTCGAAGAAGGGCGAGTTTATGGGAGGCGCGATTGCTCCGGGCCTCGGCATCTCTGCCGATGCGCTGTTTTCGCGGGCGGCGCGGCTTCCGCGCATCAGCGTCAAGAAGCCCGCCAAGATCATCGGCACCGGGACGGTCGACAATATTCAGATCGGCTTGTACTACGGCTACATCGGGCTGGTGGACGGTATTCTGGAACGGATGATTGCAGAGCTGGGGCCGGAGACGAAGACCGTTCCCACGGGCGGATTGGCCAGGCTGATCGCCGAGGGATCGAAGTATATCGGCGCGGTGGATGAGATGCTGACTTTGACTGGGCTGCGCATTGTCTACGAACGCAATCTCGATCGGCACAAGAAGCGTGGGACGTTGCCGGAGAACAAGCAGCCGCAAGGGTAGATGCAAGGATCGATGCAGAATTACTTCAATTACTTTACGGAGATCGAGCAGCAGTTTCAGCAGCGGCGTGGATCGCTGCTGATGCTGTCGACTCTCGATTGGGCGCTGATTGAGACATGGCGCGAGGCGGGTATTCCGCTGGAGGCGGTGCTTCGCGGCATCGATAACGCGTTTGATAAACATGACGCCAAGGCGCAGCGAGCCACGGGCAGAGCGCGCAAGGTGAATGGACTGGCATGGTGCGCGCAGAGTGTGATGGAGGCCGTGGAGCAGGCGCGCGAGGCTGCGATTGGGACTGCTTCTCTTGCAAGCGCGGAGACCGTGGAGAGCGGCTTTGAGACAGAACGAGTGGGCCGGTATCTGGAAGCGAATGCAGCAGTAGTGGAAGCCGCCGCGCTGAACGCTCCGGCGGATGCAGTGGCAGCAGAAGTTGCAGGTCGATTAAGGGCGTTGGCACTTGGGCTGGTTGCTGAACCCGTGATGTCGCTGGAGGAGCTTGACCGGACATTGACCGTATTGGAAGAGAAGCTATTTGCGGCCCTGTTGACCGCTGCCCCTGAAGAGGAGTTGATAGGGTTGAGGGAGCAGGCTGCGCGCGAGCTTTCTCCGTACAAGGGAAAGATGCAGGCGGTGCAGATCAAGCAGGTGCAGCAGCAGTTTTTACAGAAGCGAATGCTGGAGGCACGGAAGCTGCCGAGGTTGAGCCTCTTTTATATGAGCCACGACTGAGATCTTCATACCGATGAAGTTACGAATTGAAAAAGTAGTTTACGGCGGAGCGGGGCTGGCCCACCCGGCTGAGGGTGAAGCCGCTGGCCGGGCTGTGTTTGTTCCGTTTACGCTGCCAGGGGAGCTGGTGGAGGCCAGTGCAACCGAGGGCAAAGGCGGATTTGTGAACGCGGAGCTGGTGGAGGTCGTAGAGGCTTCGAGCGACCGAGGGAAGCCGGGGTGCGCGCACTTTGGGGAGTGCGGCGGTTGCCACTATCAACATGCAAGCTACAAAGCTCAACTTGAAATCAAGACGGAGATTTTGCGGGAGACGCTGGAGCGCGCCGGACTGGCGGAGCTTCCCGAGATACAGGTTCATGCGGGCGAGCCGTGGCACTATCGGAACCGCATACGACTACGAGTGGCGAAGATAGATGGCGTACTGCGGGTGGGATATCTCCGGCGCGGGTCGAATGATTTTCTGCCGATAAGGATGTGCCCGATCGCTGCGCCACTGTTGTGGCGAGCGGCAGAGGCGCTGTTGAAGCTGGCCGAGACCTCCGATGCGGCGCAGTGGATGGAGAAGATCACCGAGGTTGAATTCTTTACCACGCAAGATGAGAGCACCTTGCAGATGACCGTGTTTACGCAGCATCGCGTTGCAGGATTTGATGCACTCTGCAAGCGGCTTCAAATGCTGCTGCCGGAGTTGATGGGAGCAGGAGCGTCGATGTTGCATGCAGAAGGCTCGCGGAGAGCCGAACGTCCGCAGGCAATCGCGGACTGGGGAGCCGAAGGACTGCGTTATACGGTAGCGGATGAAAAATATTGGGTGAGCCGGGGCGGCTTCTTTCAGGTGAACCGCTTTCTGGTGGAGGAGTTGGTACGGATCGTTGCGGCCGGTCGTCGTGGGGCGCTGGCATGGGACCTGTACTCAGGAGTTGGACTGTTTTCGCGAGCGCTGAAGACGAGTTTCGAGGAGGTTGTTGCAGTCGAAGCTGCGGCGGACGATCTCGTAAAGACTTTCAAAGGTAATGGCAGACGCGCCGTTGCGGCTACGACGGTGGAGTTTCTGCGTAGCGCGGTGGTGCAAAGGGAGAGGCCGGAGTTGGTGGTGATGGACCCTCCGAGAGCCGGGGTGGGAGCGGAGGTGTGCGCGTTGCTGGGCCGGGTGCAGGCGAAGGAGATCGTCTATGTCTCGTGCGATCCGGTGACTTTGGCGCGGGATTTGAAGGCTCTGGTAGACTTCGGCTACCGAATCAATGAGTTGCACATGGTCGATATGTTTCCCCAGACGTTTCACCAGGAGACCGTCGTTGTACTCGACCGCCCCTAACGCAGTAAAGACGCGGCAAAAGGAACGGTAGATACGGTCAGTGAACAGAGCATTAAAAGCTGGCAAATCGGACTGTGGGCCTGATCCAAAGCTTTGGAGCGAGGCTGGGACGGAGCGGCTGCGGTTTGGGCGCGCCCCTTTGCTGGCGGCGGCGACATGGTTTGCCGTGGGCGAGGTGATGGCCAGCAACCGGCAGCCTGCGGTTGTGCTGCTGATCGCTTTGGTGGCGCTGACGGGATTCGCCCTGGTGGGGCTTCGGTGGTCGCTTCGAACGGCGATTCTGCCTTTGGCTGTGGTTTGGATGGTGGTGGGAATGTGGTGTGCCGAGGTGCAGCCGTTTCCAGTGCCGCAGACGGTATTGCAGAGCTATGCGGATGGATTGAGCAGGCAGGTTCGAGGACGAGTGGTCAGGGTGCGGGAGCTACCGCCGCGACAGAAGGCAGTCGATCAGGACAACGATCCGGCGTGGTGGCTGGAAAAAGAGCCGGATGCAGCAGATGCGGTCTCTGTCGATCTGCAGGTAGAAGATGTCGAGTACCTGACCCCGGATATTTCGAAGATGGTTCCGGTGCCGGGCGGGGTGCGGGTCACGGTGCTGGCAAACGCCGAGTCGCTTCCTGATTTGAAGTGTGGAGACGTCATCGAAGGGCCGATGCGGTTGAAGGTGCCGGAGCGGTATCGCGATCCGGGCGCGTGGCAGTATGCGGACTATCTGCTGGCGCAGGGGCTGGGCGTTCATGCGACGGTCAAGGCCAGCAAGGTAACGATGCTCGGTGAGGGCGCTCGCGACTTGCAATGCAGGGTCTATGCGGCGCAGAGCTGGGCATCGGACAGGATCTCAGGATATGTGAGGTCGGAAGCAAACCGGCGAATGCCGCCTGCGTTGCGGCTAAGTGGTGACGATGCGGGGATGTTGAATGCCATGCTCTTTGGCGACCGCATGGGATTGAACCGGGCGCTGCGGCTGGGGTTTGAGCGGACAGGGTCGTTTCACCTGTTCGTGGTCTCGGGGATGCACGTAGCGTTGCTGGCTGGGCTGGTGTTCTGGGTGACGCGGCGGCTGAGGCTGAGCGAGTGGCTGGCTACGCTGCTGACGATTGCGCTGACGGCAGGCTACTCACTGCTAACCGGGTTTGGGGTTCCGGTGCAGCGGGCGTTGTGGATGGTGGCAATCTTTCTGGTGGCGCGTCTGTTATCGCGGGACAGGAATGTGCTGAATGCGCTGGGAGCGGCTGCGCTGGGGGTGCTGGTATGGTCACCCGGGAGCTTGTTTGAGGCCAGCTTTCAGATGACGTTTCTGGCGATTGTCGCGATTGCGGGAATCGCTGTTCCGCTGTGGGAGCGAGGGCCGGGAGAGTATGCGCGGGCGTCGCGACATATCCGGGATGAGTGGGAAGATGTGCGGCTGCGGCCACAGGTGGCACAGTTTCGCGTGATGCTGCGAGTCTGGGGCGAAGCGTTGGCGGGATTGCTGGGGCGATGGGCGCGAGGGTTTCCTGCGGCAATAGTTCGGTGCGGATTCTGGGCTCTGGAGCTGGTGTTGATTGGAGTGGTCGTGGAACTCGTGATGGCGCTGCCGATGGCAGTCTACTTTCACCGGGCCACGGTGTTTGCGCTGCCTGCGAATATGTTGAGCGTGCCGCTGGTCGCGGTGCTGGCTCCGATGGCGATGGTGACGTTTTGCGCCATGCTTGTGAGCCCGGTGCTGGCGATGGTGCCGGGTGCGGCGACGGCGCTGTTGCTGCATGGGATTACCGGCACGATTGGGCGAGTGAGTCAGATTCAGGCGGCGGATGTTCGGGTGCCAGGGCCGGTGTGGTGGGTGGCTCTGCTGGCGCTCGCGGGCTGGGGATTCTGTTGCTGGGCGGTGAGGCGGTCGCGGGCGTGGAGCTGGGTAGCTGTGGCTGTGCTGCCTCTGATCGCGGTGATGGTGTTGTGGCCGGAGCCGCCGGTGAGCTCGCCGGAAACGCTGGAGGTGACGGCGATTGATGTCGGACAGGGAGACTCGTTGCTGGTGGTCAGCCCTGAAGGCCGAACGATGCTGGTGGATGCAGGCGGGCCGGTGGGCGGGCCTTCTGAGGCTGCGGCGGTGACCTCGGGGTTCGATGTGGGCGAGGAGGTGGTGGCTCCTTACCTGTGGTCGCGGAGGATTCGGCGGCTGGATGTGGTGGCGCTGAGTCATGCGCACAGCGACCACATGGGAGGGATGCCAGCGATATTGCGTGACTTCAGACCGAGAGAGCTATGGGTGGGGATCGATCCGGATTCAGAGGCTTATCGTGAGCTGCTCGCGGAGGCCAAAGCATTGGGTGTGGTGGTGAAGCACTTTCATGCCGGGGAAGACCTGGCGTGGGGTGGAACGGCAATTTCGATGCTGGCTCCGGAGGGGAACTACAGAAACGACAGTGCTCCGGTGAATGACGACTCTCTGGTGATGCGGATGCAGTACGGAAAGGCATCCGTGCTGCTGGAAGGTGATGCCGAGGCCCCAAGCGAGCGGGCGATGATCGCGGACGGGAAGATGCGGCCGGTGACGCTGTTGAAGGTGGGGCATCACGGCAGCAACAGCTCGACGACTCCGGAGTTTTTTGCGGAAGCGGCACCGAAGGACGCTGTGATCTCGGTGGGCAAGGGAAATACGTTCGGGCATCCGAGGGTCGAGGTGATCGACCGGATTGCGGCGGCCCATACGCGGCTCTACCGGACGGATGAGTTCGGGCTGACCACATTTTTGCTGGGGCAGGATGGGGGGATTCGAGAGGTACTGGGAGCAGGAAATGAATAGTGGAGGGACTGGCAAAACGCTTAAGTTCAATTTGCACGAATGATACTCATTTTAAAACAAGCAACAATACAAACAACGGCAACCGCAGGTCCTTCGACTCGGCTGCGCCTTCGCTCAGGATGACATGCCTGTTGTGCGAGGAGAAGAACAGGCAACGGCTAGAGCAGACGACGGCGACGTCAAAAGCGAAATGCGGGGTGGGTCTATCTTATCGTTGCTTCCGTATGATAAAAAGGCACCTTGGCAGGACCACTTTCCACGATGATTTGGGCCGACAAAGACAGATACACAGCAGCGATTCGTATGGACGGATCGCTTTGGCAGCCGGACCGATTTTTCCACGACGATCATGGGCCGACAAATTTAAACGCACATTGAGCGGTGCGCAGAGACGCATCGCTTTGGAGAAGGAAAAGGAAATGGCAGAAGCAACTTGTGATATTGGATTGATTGGTCTGGCAGTCATGGGCCAGAACCTTGTACTGAACATGAACGACCACGGATACAAGGTCGCCGTGTTCAATCGGACGGTTTCTAAAGTCGATGAGTTCATCAACCACGAGGCCAAGGGCACCGAAGTCGTTGGAGCGCACTCGGTAGAAGAGATGTGCAAGCTGCTGAAGACGCCGCGCCGCGTGATGATTATGGTGAAGGCCGGCGACGTTGTCGACCAGACGATCGAACAGGTGATGCCGCATCTCGAAAAGGGCGACATCATTATTGACGGCGGCAACTCACTGTTCACCGACTCCAACCGGCGCACGAAGGACCTTGCAGCCAAGGGGATTCTGTTTATCGGCACCGGCGTAAGCGGCGGCGAAGAGGGTGCGCGTTTCGGCCCGTCGATTATGCCGGGCGGCAACAAGGAAGCATGGCCGCATGTGAAGGAGATCTTTCAGGCCATCGCTGCGAAGGTGGAAGACGGCACTCCCTGTTGCGACTGGGTGGGCGAAGACGGCGCGGGCCACTATGTGAAGATGGTCCACAACGGCATTGAGTACGGCGATATGCAGTTGATCTGCGAGGCCTACCAGTTGCTGAAGGACGGTCTGGGCCTGACCGCCGATGAGTTTGCCACCGTCTTCAACGACTGGAACAAGGGCGAGCTGGACAGCTTCCTGATTGAGATTTCGGCGACGATCTTTGCCAAGAAGGACGATGACGGCGAGCCGATGGTCGACAAGATTCTGGACACGGCGGGACAGAAGGGCACCGGTAAGTGGACCGCCATCTCCGCGCTGGACCTGGGCATGCCGGTAACGCTGATCGGCGAGAGCGTATTCGCACGTTGCCTGTCGGCGCTCAAAGGCGAGCGCGTTGCTGCTTCGAAGGTGCTGACCGGGCCGAAGAAGGCACTGACGGTTTCCGAGAAGGCGCAGTTCATCGAAGATGTTCGGCGGGCGCTGTATTGCTCCAAGATGATCAGCTACGCACAGGGCTACATGCTGCTGCGCGCTGCCGAAAAAGAGATGAACTGGAACCTGAATATGGGTGGCATCGCGCTGATGTGGCGCGGCGGCTGCATCATTCGCAGCGCTTTCCTGGGCGACATCAAGGCTGCCTTCGATAAGAATCCGAAGCTGCAGAACCTGCTGATGGACGACTTCTTCTCGGCTGCGTTGAACAAGTATGGCGCATCGTGGCGCAAGGCCGTCATTCACGCAATCGAGATTGGCGTACCCATGCCGGCGTTCTCGACGGCGCTGGCGTTCTACGACGGCTACCGGACGGAGCGGCTGCCGGCGAACCTGCTGCAGGCGCAGCGCGACTTCTTTGGCGCGCATACTTATGAGCGCGTCGATAAGCCTCGCGGCGAGTTTTTCCACACCAACTGGACCGGACGTGGCGGACGGGTCGCCTCTTCGACCTATAACGCTTAGCCGTTTGCAGGATGGAAGGGCCGGAGGCGATGCTGCTTCCGGCCTTTATCTTTTTGGTGCGCGTGGTAGAAGAAGTGAGGCAGGAATCCGTGGGAGGGTTTTGGATATCTAAATAGCTGTCGATGCAGTGCGGAGGTAACTCGATGGAGCTGAACGAAACGGGTAAGGTGGTTGCACAGGTCAGCGCGGCGGAGCGAGCCGAGGAGCAGAAGCTGGTTCGCCGCTTGCAGATGATGATGAATATGACCATGCAGGTCATCGCGCAGGATGGGTCGCTGACAATCGATGAGGCGGCGCAGATGATTGGCGACAGCAGGAAAGCTGCGCTGGCGATGTTTCCAGGCAAGGAGCTGGCCTACGACCTGATCTGGAAGCCGCGATTTCAGCGGCTGATGCGCGAACGATTTCGTATTATGTAACTTTTACTGATACCTATAGATTGAGTGTCTTGAGACGATGCAGATACGACTGGCTGTGCGGGAGGATGTTGGAGCAGTCCTTGAATTGTTGCGGCGCATCGTGCCCTCGATGCGGGCGGCGGGAAATCTGCAGTGGGATGAAAGCTATCCCTGTGCGGCTGTGTTCGAGCATGACGTAGAGCAGAGACAGCTTTGGGTAGCCGCTACCGAGGGCGCCTTTGCAGGGATGGTCGCGATCACGACTGGCCGCGAGCCAGACTATGGGCACGCCGGATGGGACGTCGAAGAGGACGGCGTGATGGTGCACCGCCTCGCCGTCGACCCGGAGTTTCGCGGAGCAGGGCTGGCAGCGGCCCTGATGCGGAAAGCAGAAGAAGTAGCTGCGGAGCGCGGTCTCCCGGTGGTACGCACCGATACCAGCATCGAGAACGAGGCGGCGCAGAAGCTCTTCCTCAAGCTGGGGTACAGAAAGACCGGGGAGATCCGTTTGTCGTTTCGGCCTGGGCTGCGCGTTCTCTGCTATGAAAAGCGGCTGGATTAAGCTTCGTTACCCATCATGTAAATGGTTACATTACAATTAGCGCGACGGCTCAGGAGATCTCCGGCCGTTCCCGTTCTCCTGCTCTTTTGCGTACCTGCGAGTGGGGATGGACATCTTCGCAAAATGGAAAAGGGAGACATGATGAAAATGCTGCGTTGGGTTTGGGTTGGATCGCTGCTGATGCTTGTGCTGCTGGTACCTGCGGCTGGGCACGCACTCGACAATGGATTGGCGCTCACTCCGCCGATGGGATGGAATAGCTGGAACAAGTACGCCTGCAAGGGCATCAACGAAGGCGTCGTTCGCGAGACCGCCGACGCGATGGCCAGCAATGGGATGAAGGATGCCGGGTATCAATATGTGATCATCGACGACTGCTGGCAGACGGGTCGCGATGCCGAGGGCAACATCATCGTGGACAAGGAGAAGTTTCCCAACGGCATCAAGGCGGTGGCAGACTATGTTCACTCGAAGGGCCTGAAGTTCGGAATCTACACGGATGCAGGTACGAAGACCTGCGGAGGACGTCCCGGCAGCCTCGGCCATGAGTATCAGGATGCGCGCCAATACGCGGCGTGGGGCGTGGACTACTTGAAGGAAGACTGGTGCAATACCGTCCCGGGGCAGAACAGCGAGGCGTCGTATACGGTGATGCGCGATGCGTTGAAGGCTTCTGGGAGGCCGATCCTCTTCAGCATCTGCGAGTGGGGATCGACGAAGCCGTGGCTCTGGGCTGGGCCGATTGGAAATATGTGGCGGGCTACGGGCGACATTCAGGATTGCTGGGACTGCAAGAAGACCTGGGGCGGCAATGGCGTGGTCCAGATTCTGGACTTGATGGATGGAATCGAGAGCTATGCAGGGCCTGGCCACTGGAACGATCCTGACATGCTGGAGGTGGGAAATGGCGGCCTGACCACAACCGAGAGTCGCGCACACTTCAGCATGTGGGCGTTGTTTTCAGCGCCCTTGCTGGCGGGTAACGACATCGAGCATATGTCCGCCGATACGAAGGAGATTCTGCTGAACAAAGAGGTCATCGCGATCGATCAGGATGCTTTAGGACGGCAGGGACGCAGAGTGAAGAAGGACGGCGATCTGGAGATCTGGTCGAAGCAGTTGGCCGATGGCGGCAGAGCAGTCGCGTTGCTGAATCGCGGCAAGGAGACAGCCAAGATCTCGGTGAAGTGGACGGATGTTGGTTATCCTGACACGCTGAGCGCTTCGGTTCGCGACCTCTGGGCCAAGAAGGACATGGGACAGAAGACCGGTGGCTATTCCGCGGAGGTTCCCAGCCACGGAGTGGTGATGATCAAAGTAATGCCGTAACGGCTTGCGGTTTCTTTGGAGCAAATAAAAAGGGTTGCCGCTATCTGAGCGGCAACCCTTTTTATTTGTTATTGGTTGAGCTTGCCGGACCTGAAGACCGGAAAGCTGAGTTTTAGAACTCGATGCGCGCCGTCAACTGTGCATCGCGTGAGGTATTGGCCTGGGTGCTGACAGTTCCGAAGGTGGAGCTGCCAAACTTGGTTCCGATACCGCCGAACTGCGTGTGGTTGGTGACGTTGTACAAGTCCGCTTCCAGCATCACGTGGGCTCCTTCGAAGCCGAGGCCAAAGGTGCGGCGGAGGCTGATGTCCACGTTGTAGTTGCCCGGACCGTAGAGGTTATACGGAGCGGTGCGAGGCGTGTTGCTGAATACGGGGTTGGCTACCGTCGAAGGCGTGGTGATGAAGGCAGCCGGGTTGATGAACTGCATCTTCGCAAGGGTTGTGGTGTTTCCGCCATGTCCCCAGTTGCCATGCGGCATTACCGTACCGGAGAAGCCGGGAGCCAGACTCGGCAGGCAGGTTCCGTTAGCGGCATTGGTGCCGCAGGAAGATGCCGTGAGAGTCAGAGGTGAACCGGAGTACATCTGGACGATGCTGGAGAATTTGAAGTTGCTGAGGAGAGCGCGCGACAGAGCATATTCGCCGCCGAAGCCGTTCTTGCCGAAGGGAAGATCCCAGACGCCAGTGAAGACGAAGTGCTGCGGCTGATTGGAGGTGGACACGCTGCGTTCAATCGAATCGATCTTGTGGAATTTGCCGTCGCCTGCGAACTGCGCCGGAATATCGTAGCCGGAGCGGAAGACGCCGCCGTCATCGATGGCTCTGGACCAGGTGTAGTTGGCCATGAAGGTAAGGCCATGGGAGACGCGCTTGTTGAGCGAGATCTGCAGGCCGTTGTAGTTGGAGTTTCCGATGTTTCCATACGTGTCGGAGACGTTGTACTGAGGGAACGGCTTGAGCAGGGTCGAAATAGACTGCTTCGGATCAAAGGAGGTGTAACCGTTCTGCGGCGTGACGCCCTGGGACTCGAGCGCCGCGATGTTGGCCGGAGTTGCCTTGTTGCTCAGGATGGCTCCGAGGCCAAGGTACTGGGGATTGAGTTGGTTGATCCAGTAGCCACGGCCGTTGTTGCCATCGGTGACTTCAAAGTGACCCTGCGAGCCGACGTAGCTCATGGTCAGCGTCAGGGTATCCGTGAAGGACCGCTGGAAGCCGAAGCTCCAGTTGATGTACTGGGGCGCTCTGCCACCGAGATAAGGATCGCCGTAGCCGACCGACTGAGGTGCCGTCGAAGCATTGCTCAAATTGGTGCTGTAGCCGGTGCCGAAGCTGGCCGAATAGTTAGGCAGAACGGGCGGCGGGGTCAGACCCTGGAAACCGGCATCGAGCTGCTGGGAAGGATCGTAGCTGGTTGCATTGATGTACGACGACTTGGGGCTGGCGGAGAAACCGAGAGTTCCACTGCCGAGTCTGGAGGTCGCAGAGCCGCCGACGCCGTTGCCGTGGGTGTACATGACGCCCCAGCTTCCGCGCCACACCGTCTTGGCATCGCTTTGGAAGGCGAAGCCGAGACGCGGCCCAAGGTTCTTGAAGTAGTTGCTGACACCCGTGTGGCAGTGGCAGCTTGCAGCTCCGGCAGCAGAACCGGCGAACTCCAGAGCACCGTGGTTGCCGGTGAGAGGATTGGTCTCCGTCGGGTTGAAGAAGGAGAGCTTGTCGTTCGCTTCGCGGTAGGTCGGGTAGAAGTCATACCGCAGGCCGATGTTCAGGGTCAGACGGGAGTTCACCTTCCAGTCGTCCTGCACATAGGGCGAGATGGGACGGAAACGCGCTCCGGTCTCGACGATGGCAAGGTTGTCGGTCAACGACTGGCTGGCCACTGCGCCTGCGAGGAAGCTGGCGTAGGCGTAGCCGCCCGTCGTATCAAGCGTGGTTGTGGAATCGGCGAGAGAACAGGGATTTTCATTTTTGACCTTGCAGGTGAAGCCCTGGGTCTCAGACGCCGTATTGGCCAGTGTCAGGGGACTGGTGCCGCTCTCGTTCGTCAGATACTGATATTGCAGCCATGCAATCTGACCGCCGAGGGTGAGGGTGTGTCTGCCGAGCATCCACTGCAAGTTGTCGGTGGCGATATAGGCATTGGAGATAGCCCTGTTGGCCACGCTGCCCGCCCAGTTGGTGGGGTTGCTGCCGTTGCCCGAAAAGGTGACCAGAGGGAAGGCATCCGACGCCTGCCCCGCAGGAAGACCGGTGATGCCAGCCGCCGTAGCGGCAAAGTCTCCGCCGCGGTTGGGGTTGAAGGTGGGGCCGTTGTAGCGGGCGAAGCCATAGTTGAACTGATTCACCATCTTGGGGGTAATGGTGTAGCTGTCCTGCAACACCCAGACTGTGGTCTTGGGGGCGTATTCCTGACCGAAGTTATACGGAGCAAAGGGAAGCACGCTGCGGCCCGAACTGGTTTGAACGGCTGGGCCAGTCGTGGCCTGGCGGCCCTTGCCAAAGGTAAGCGACACCGAGTTCTTCGAGTTGACGATCCAGTCCACGCGATCGGTGGTCATCCAGTTATAGAGACCGTATTTGTAGCCGCCGACAAAGTTGTTGCCAGTGGTGGTGGGCAGGGTGGTGTTCTTGGGGAAGAAGCTTTGCAGGTACTGCGCGGTCTTCGACTGTTTCGAGAGGGGGACGGTGTTGTTCTGGTATTGCGTACGGGTGCAGGCAGTACCGGCAGAATTGCAGACTGTGGAAGTGGGGTCGTAGATCTTCAGGCCTTGATCTCGGAAATCTCCGCTGTATTCAGCCTGGGTCGGAACTGTCTG